>DAIUFS010000015.1:0-21158 GCA_036844485.1 Candidatus Dormiibacterota bacterium
GATGCGCTCCTGCATCAGCGCGCTGATGCGTGGATGGGTGATGCGCTCGAGCTCGCCGCGCAGCGCAGGGTCGGCGAACACGATCGCCCCCAGCGCGGGCCGGTCGACGGCGCCGGAATGGTCGAGCACGCCGGTGCCGAATCGCGCCACCACCTCGCCGTACGCGGGTGCTCCGGGGAGGAGCACCTCGCGGGCGAGCGCGTCCGCGTCGATGACGGCGGCACCGCGGGCGGCGAGGAGACCGGCAACCGTCGACTTGCCGGTGGCGATGCCTCCGGTCAGTCCAATCAGGCGCATCGCCGCACCCTACACCGCGATCGCGAGCAGCCGGTGATTCATTTGGCCCCTGCTACAGTGCCCTCCATGCGTCGCCTCTCTCTCATCGTGCTCATCGTGCTGGGAGTGCTCGCCGCCTGTGGCAGCAACCCCAATGGCATCGCCGTCAACTTCGTGGGCGGCACCAACTGCGACAGCAACGGACAGAATCCCTACTCGCCGTCGCCGCCCAACACCAACAGCGCCCCGGTCGGACAGCCGATCGACGAGATGCCTCATGTGCACGTGCCGCCGGGGACTGTCGTGCAGTACAACCACGATCCCCCCACCAGTGGCTGCCACTACAGCCTCGGTGTCGGGGTGTCTCCGATCGCGCCGGGAATCTACGGCCCCGAGGAGGCCGCCAAGCTGACTGCCGAGTACTGGCTGCACAACCTCGAGCACGGCTACATCGCGGTCAGCTACAACTGCCCGACCGGCTGTGACAGCCAGCTGCAGTCTCTCAGCACCTGGTACCACACGCTTCCCCCCGACCCCGGCGGACACGTCGCCTACGCCAAGTTCATCGCCGTGCCCTACCCCGCTCAGAAGGACAAGTGGGACGTCGAGTCCTGGGACTGGTTCGATTCGATGGGATCGACGCTCAATCTCACCGAGGTCCAGAAGTTCTACGCCAACCACGTGAACCAAGCTCCTGAAGGCGCCGCCAGCGGCTGATCCGACCGCGGTCCCCGGGCCGGCCACTTCTATACTCACCGCCATGTCGAAGGCCAAACCGCGACGCGCACTCGGCCGCGCGGCGACGACGAGATCGTCCGCGCCGCCCCGGGCGCGCCCCGCCCCCGCCGCCGTCGAGGAGCGTGGTCAGATCGCCTGGGGCGCATGCGTGCTGGGACTGGCGGCGGGAGAGCTGATGCTGTTCGTGCTCAGCAACGTCGGGCTGGGCGTCGCCAACGCCGCGTTCGGCAGCGCCGGCTTTCGCACTGCCGACGGGGGGATCGTGGGCGTCGCCACCTTCCTGGCGGTCCTGTTCGGCGGCTTTCTGGCCGCCCGCCTGGCTCGCCGTTTCGGCCTCTACCAGGGGGTCGTGGTCGGTGCCGGGTTCATCGCCGTCGGCGCGATCTTCCAGTTCGCCCAGGAGGCGCAGATCGTCCACAGCTCGCTGGCGAGCGGAACCCACACGCTGGTCGACCTTGGTCCGATGAGCATGGGGAACCTGATCAGCGGCGACATGCTCGCGCTGGTCGGGGGATCGATCGGGGGATTGCTCTCCAGGCGCCGATAGAGCCCCGCCCCCGAGGACCCTAGCGGGAGACGGCGTCCTCGCCGGCATGCGCCCCGGCGGGGCTGGCCACCTCGCGACCGTAGGGCATCCCCACCAGGTCGACCCGGCCCAGCGAGCGAGCGAACTCGAGGCAGGCGGAGCGCGCGAACCTGAGGTGCTTGCCGGGGGTGTGCCAGGCTTGAAGGTGACCCTGGGCGACGGCGCGACGCAGCGTCGACCTCGAGACTCCGCACAGGGCGGCGGCTTCCCCGGTGGTCAAAATCTGTTCCTGCGTCACGGCCATTCACATCCCTCCTGGAAGCAGAGCCCGCCGTGGCTCCAAGCGGTCGGGTCGCCCGTATTGTGGCCCCACTGTATACACCACCTTTGGTGCGCTTGTCACGTTCACTCAACTGTACACCAGATTCCCGACAATCGAACCAAGCGAAGCGTCCGTATACTCACAGGAGCCCGCGCTCGCGGCTCTCGAGGAGAGGTTCATGGGTCTCGTCGAAGGGGTGGTCCGCCGTCTCGTCGACAGTGTCGGCACGGTCATCGTGGGCAAGGAGCCGGAGGTCGAGCTCTGCGTCCTGGCCCTCCTCTGCGGTGGACACGTGCTCATCGAGGACGTGCCGGGGGTGGGCAAGACGATGCTCGCCAAGGCCATGGCACGGGCCACCGGCTGTGATTTCGAGCGCCTCCAGTTCACCCCTGACCTTCTCCCCGGGGATGTGACCGGGGTCTCTGTGTTCAACGTCAAGACCACAGAGTTCGAGTTCCGGCGCGGCCCGATCTTCGCTCAGGTGCTCCTCGCCGACGAGATCAACCGCGCTACGCCGAAGACGCAGTCAGCGCTTCTCGAGGCCATGGAGGAGGGCCAGGTCACCGTCGACGGCGTCACCCACCCCCTCCCGTCGCCCTTCATCGTTCTCGCCACCCAGAATCCCATCGAGCTCGGCGGCACCTTCCCGCTGCCCGAGGCTCAGGTCGACCGCTTTCTGGTCAAGGTGAATCTCGGCTACCTCGAGCTGGCCGACGAGGTGGCCATGCTCGATCGCTTCCAGCGCACCTCCCCGCTCGACGACCTCGCTGCCGTCACCGACGCCGCCGAGGTGGAGGCCTGCCGCCAGGAGCTGCAGACGGTGTTCTGCCATCGCTCGCTGAAGGAGTATTGCGTCCGCATCGTGCAGCGCACCCGGGGCAACTCCGACGTCGCGCTGGGGGCATCTCCACGCGGTAGCCTGGGACTGCTCCACGCCTCGCAGGCGCGGGCCGCCGCCAAGGGCCGCGACTACGTCACCCCGGACGACATCAAGGAGCTGGCCCATCGCGTCCTCGGGCACCGCATCGTCCTGCGCGCCAACGCCGAGTTGCGCGGCGTGACCACTGTGCAGGTCATCGACGAGGTGCTGGCCACAGAGGTGGTCCCGGCGGAGCGTCAACTGATGGCCAGCGAGGGATCGTGAGCTCGCGCGTTCCTCTGCTCGCCGGGGTCGCGGCATTGAGCTTCTTCGCCGGGATCACCGGAATCCATCTCGCCTACACGCTGACCTATGTGCTTCTCGCGCTGCTCATCCTGGCGTTCATCTGGACGCGCGCGATTGCCCGCCGCATCAGTGTCGATCGCAGCTCTCCAGCCGGCTCGTACTCGGTGGGGGAGCCCTTCAGCGAGCACTTCACGATCCACAACCGCAGCCTCCTGTGGGTGCCGTACTGCGAGGTCCACGACCGCAGCGAGATCGCCGGGTACGCCGCGGGGCGAGCCTGCGCGCTCGGTGCCGGCGACAGTGTCTCGTGGACCGCGCGGGGTCACTTCATCGCCCGAGGGAGGCACCGCTTTGGACCGCTCGAGGCACGCGTCGGTGACCCCTTCGGACTCTTCAGCCGCACCGTGAGGTTGGCGGCGCGCAGCGAGGTGACCGTGTACCCGGCACTGCATCCGCTCGAGGACATCGGTCCACTGTGGAGCGGCGATGGCGCCGGCGACATGCGCCGCGGCAAGCCGGTGGACGTGGCTCCCGAGGTCGCCTCGGTACGCGACTACGACCCGCACGACGGCATGAGCCGCATCCACTGGGCGTCGACAGCGCGGACGGGCCGGCTCATGAGCCGCACCTATGACACGCGCTACAGCGCCGACCTGCTGGTCATCCTCGACCTCCGCGCAGGGGTGCACGCCGGCCAGGCCCCGGAGTCGTCGCTCGAGTACGCGGTGTCGATCGCCGCGTCGATCGTCAACGCGGTGGCGCGGCGCGGTCAGGCGGTCGGGTTGATCACCAACGACGCCGACATGCGCGCGTTTGGAGCGGGCCGGGGAGAGGCTCAGCGGATGCGCCTTCTCGACTACCTTGCCACCGCCCGCGACAATGGAACCGCACCGTTGGCGCAGGTGGTCAGCCGCCACGGTGAGGGATGGCGCGGGCGCGGGGGTATGGTGGTCGTCAGCGCTGATCGCGATCCCGCCTGGGTCGAGGCGCTCGTCGACGCGGGCACGCGCGGGCAGCGTCACCTCGCCATCCTCCTGGAGACGTCGTCGTTCGGCGCCGCCGGCCCGCCGATGCGCATTCCGGCGGCTTGGCGGCTGGCCCTCGATTGGTGGTTGGTGCGGCGCGGCGACGTTCTCGGCAGCGGCGCGAGGGCACGGGCAGCGGGAGACTGACAGTGAGCGTGGCCTCAGTCTCGACCGGAGTCCGCCCCCTGTCGCTGCGCGGATCGGCGACCACGCTCCTGGTGACCACGCTCGTGGTGACCACAGGGTGGTCGGTGCTGGCCGGCGGCTGGACCGACGGCACCCCCAGCGTGATCCTGGTCGGCATCGCCGGGGTGATCGTGGGAGTCGTCCTGGCGCGAGGACGCTCCGCGCGCATCGTCGCCCTTGCGGCAGCCCCCGTGCTGCTCTTCGCCAGCCTGCTGCCGACCACGTGGAGCTCGCGACCGGCGGCGGCGGGAGGCATCGCACCCGTGCTCGTGCAGTACGGGGGCGCAGCCGTCACCGGGCTCCTGGGCAATCCGCGCTGGGAGTTCAACGTCGGGCTCGCCACCCTGCTCTGGGTGTGTGGCGCGTGGGCCGGGTGGTTCGCGGTGCGAGAGCGCCGCGGCGCCATCGCCACCGGTCCGTGCTGGGCAGTTATTGCCGTCAACGTCATAAACGCGCCGTCCACAAGCCGGGTCACGCTGCCCGCGGCGATCGCCGCCGCCGCGGCCATCATGCTGATCGCGTCCGTGCAGCTGGACCGGCTCAGCGACAGCTGGCACCGGCGTCGGGTGAGCGTGCTGCCCGGCACCGACGGGAGATTCGCCGGAGCCGCAGCCGCCGGGGGGGTGCTCATCGTGCTTCTCGCCCTGGTGCTCCCGCCGCTGAGCAGCACGGACATCTCCGGTCGGCTGTTTGGCGGCGGCAGCGGCGCGGGCAGCGGGCACGGAGGTTCCGGGGTGGCCGGGCTCGGCGGCGCAGCGACGGTGCGTTTCAACGCCGCCACCATCCCCGGCGGCGCTCTGATCCTGTCGGATTCGCCGGTGCTCAACTACAAGTCCAGCCTGGCCACCGGGGTGTACCTGCGGATGGCCACAGACGGCGTGTTCGCGGGGGGCAACTGGCTGCCCGATCAGAGTGCCAACAACAACGGCGACGACACCGCGGAGGTCAGCACACCCGGTCCCATCCCCCGCGATCGGCTTCTCTCCAGCGGGGCCGTCGGCGCGCAGCGTCAGAGTGTCTCGGTCACCGTGACCATGATCAACGACACCTCGGATGCCAACACGCTCCCGTTCGCCGGGGAACCGGACACCGCGACGGTGTCCGCCCAGGTCAGCGGTCTCACCGGGCCTGAGGCTCCCGGTCAGCTGCTCACCGTGGACGCCGTGGACGCGCTCCGCACGGTGGTGGGGAAGACGGTCGTCACCGGCGCAACCGAGTCGACAGCGACGGCCGCTCAGCTGCGCAGCGCCGGCGAGTCGTACCCGTCATTCATCACGCGCGACTTTCTCGACCTTTCCGACGACAACACCGGCGGAGCCGCGGTGGTCCGCGCGCTGGCGGCACAGTGGACCCGTGGCAGCACCACACCGTACGACGCCGCCGTCGCGATCGAGAGCACACTGCGCAACCCCCGGCTCTTCCATTACACACTGAAGCCGCCCGCGCCGCCCTCACCGCAGACGACGTGGCCGCTGACCTATTTCCTGACCACCAGCCACAGTGGCTACTGCCAGTACTTCGCCGCCGCCATGGGAGCGATGCTGCGCGCCGTGGGCATCCCGGCCCGCCTCGTCAACGGCTATGGACCGGGCACATCCCCGAACTCGGCGTCGCGCGGGACCGCCGCCGAAACCAGCTGGACCGTCAGCAGCAATGACGCTCATACCTGGGTCGAGGCGTACTTTCCCGGCTACGGCTGGGTCCCGTTCGAGCCAACCCCACCGTCGCCAGCCGGCAACTACCAGCCCTTCGCGCGCGGCGCTCTCGGCCAGCCGACAACGGGCCCCGGCGGCACCAACGTCGCCGCGCCCACTCGCACCGCAGCGGTCTCGACCCCGGTGCCCTCCCTGGCGACGGGCGCCGCCCCAGATCGTTCGAGCGGCCCGCGGGCGGTGTTGATGACCACGGAGGCCACCCTTGCGGGGCTGCTCCTGCTGCTCGCCCTCTTTGCCGCCTGGTTCCTGCGACCGCGAGACATCCGCGGCATCTGGCGGCGTGTCGGCGTCATCGGCCGTCTCGTCGGCGTCCGGCGTGATGACTCGCTCACGTTCGACGAGTACGTGGCGCGGCTCACCGCCGCACTCCCGCATGACACCGTCGATCCAGGCGCCGCTCGGCGCGGCGGTGGCGTCACCGGATGGCGGCCGCGGATCATCGAATCCCTGCGCGATATCGCGGTCATCAGCGATCGTGCCTTCTATGCGAACGACAGCGTTCGCGCCGACGAGACGGCGCGCATGAAGGCGGCGTGGCGGCGCGTCGCTCTACTGGCGCCCCGGTTGGGTCGCCGCGCCCTGGTCCGTCCCGAGGTTGCCCCCTGAGCCGTCGCTGTCCGCTGGGCGGCGCCTGACGTCGATCGACAGCATGTCGTGGGCGATGAGCGCGCCGGCCACCGTGCCGCGGGTGCGCAGATGGCTGAGCAGGAAGCGAGTGGCCGGGTACTCGGCGATGAGCTGCTCCAGCTCGCCCCGCCACATGTGTCCGCCCTCGGTGGGGGCGTCCCACCCGGTGCATTCGCACACCATGAGGTCGGCGGCGTCGATGACGCGGCGCAGCCCGGCACACAGGGTGCTGTCACCGCTGAAGCCGATGACCGCCGCCTCACCGCGCTGAACGGTGTACGCGAGCGACGGTCCGGTGCTGTGCACCACCGCATGGGCGCCGATCGTGTACCCCTCGACGACGGTGGTGGCGCCGTCCTGGAGTACCGCCCAGCGCAGCTCCAGCCGCTCCTCGATCAGCTCCGCGAGACGCCGGCCGTAGCCGGTGCTGAGCAGGCGCAGGCTGTATTCGCGTGTCCCCGGCGGCCCTGCGATGGTCAACCCGGGGCGCAGCGTTCCCGCGAAGGCACGAGCCCCCAGCATCATCGGGAGCATGTAGGTGTGGTCGGCGTGGAAGTGGGTGAGCAGCACCAGGTCGACCGACGCCACCGCGAATCCCCCTCGAGGGAGGAGCGCCTGCACCGGGGCGCCGCAGTCGACGAGCACGCGATCATCGACCAGGTATGCGGCATTGCACCCGCATCCGCTGAAGGCGTCGCCGCTGCCGAGGACGGTGAGCCGGGTGGTTTCGGCGATCGCCGTCGACACCCTTTCAGCCATGCGGGATCGGCGTCGCCGTCGGTGTGGGCAGCGTCGAGGGCAGTCCCTCTTGGACGAACCCCCAATCGAGCAGGCGTCGTGACTGGCTGAAGCTGTAGGGAGCATTGAGCAGCACCGAGATCAGGCGGTGGCCGTCGCGAACTGCCATGCCCACCTCGCAGTAGCCGGCGTCCCCGGTCCAGCCGGGCTTGATCCCCACAGCCGCCGGGTACATCGCGAGCAGCGCGTTGATGGAATGCAGGGAGAACTCCGGATGCCCGGGAGCAGCGGCCAGGTCAGCGGTGCTGCTGGCCACGATGGCGCGGAAATCCGGGAACTGCCGCACCGCCGTCGTGCTGATCACCGCCAGGTCATACGCGGAGCTGTATTGGGCGGGGTCCTGGAGGCCGACGGGGGTGGTGAAGTGGGAGTTGTGCAGGCCCAGCGCCGCGACCTGTGCATTCATCGCTCCCACGAAACGCTCCAGGCCGACGGTGTCCCCCGCAATGGCTGTGGCCGCGTCGTTGCCGCTGACCAGGAGCATGCCGGTGAGCAGCTCCCGCACGCTGAGGGTCTGGCCGGCCACCAGTCCCATGCGGGTCTCGTCCCACGCCAGATGGACGTCCGCAGGGGTGATGGTCACCTCCAGCGAGGGGCTGAAGTTCGCCAGCGAAACCAACGCGGTGAGGATCTTGGTGGTGCTGGCCGGAGGCAGCCGGCTGTGAGCGTTGTGCTGCCAGAGGATGCTGTTCGCATCGATGTCCACGAGGATCCCCGCGGCGGCGTTGACCTTGGGGGGAGAGGTCGGCGCCGGCCCCGCGAAGAATTCCACGGATCGTCTGGCCAGCCGCATCGCGTACCAGGGCGGACGTGAGAGGTCGCCGCCCGTGGGGGCGGCCGCCGCCCCTGCCTGAACAGTGGCCCCCGGAGCTGCGCGGGTGCCGAGGGAGGCGACAACACAGATCGTCGCCACCACGATGAGCAGGGCGACGGTGCGCGGACGGCGGAGGCGCGGCGGCATCGAGACGGGCGCATGGTACGTCAGGAATGGCCGAGGCTCACACGCCAAGACCATCACGGGTGACAGGTTTCCCCCCCGCCGCATGAGGTATCACTTGGGTATGCGACTGGACCGCTTCACGGAGCGCTCGCAGGAGGCCCTTCAAGCCGCGCAGCAGGCGGCGGCCGCTCTCCAGCATGCCACCGTCGAGCCCGACCACCTGCTCCTGGCCCTCCTCCGCCAGGAGGACGGGCTCGTGCCCTCGCTTCTCCAGCGTCTCGAGGTGCCTCCGCAGCCTCTCGCCGCGCGGCTCGAGGCCGAGCTCGAATCACGCCCCAAGCAGTACGGGGGAGGCGAGCCCGCCGTGGGAGCCGCGCTCCGGGAGGTGCTCATGGCCGCGTTCGACGAGATGTCGCGGCTCAAGGACGAGTACGTCTCCACTGAGCATCTGCTGCTCGCCCTGGCGGGCCGGCAAGGAGGCACCGCACACAGGCTTCTCGCTGCCGCCGCCGTCACCCCCGACCGGATCTATGCCACCCTGGCAGCGGTGCGGGGGTCGCAGAGGGTCACCGATCCCAATCCCGAGGACAAGTACGACGCCCTGGACAAGTACGGTCGCGACCTCACCGAGGCCGCCCGTACCGGCAAGCTGGATCCCGTCATCGGCCGCGACGAGGAGATCCGGCGGGTCATCCAGGTGCTGAGCCGGCGGACCAAGAACAATCCGGTGCTGATCGGCGAGCCCGGTGTCGGCAAGACCGCGATCGCCGAGGGCCTCGCCCAGCGCATCGCCGCTGGGGACGTTCCCGAGGGGCTGCGCGACCGGCGCGTCGTGGCTCTCGACCTCGGTGCCATGGTCGCCGGTGCCAAGTACCGCGGTGAGTTCGAGGATCGCCTCAAGGCGGTGCTCAACGAGGTCATCGGCTCCGACGGCAGGATCATCCTGTTCATCGACGAGCTCCACACCCTGGTGGGGGCGGGCGCTGCCGAGGGCGCCATGGACGCTGGCAACATGCTCAAGCCCGCGCTCGCGCGCGGCGAGCTTCGCTGCATCGGCGCCACCACGCTCGACGAGTACCGCAAGCACATCGAGAAGGACGCGGCCTTGGAGCGGCGCTTCCAGCCGATCGTGGTCGACCAGCCCAGCGTGGAGGACACCATCAGCATCCTGCGCGGGCTCAAGGAGCGCTACGAGGTCCACCACGGGGTGCGCATCAAGGACTCCGCGATCGTCGCCGCCGCCGTGCTGTCAGATCGGTACATCAGCGACCGGTTCCTCCCGGACAAGGCGATCGACCTCATCGACGAGGCGGCCTCCAAGCTGCGCATCGAGATCGACTCCATGCCGGCCGAGCTCGACACGGTCGAGCGCGAGATCCGCCAGCTCGAGATCGAGAGAGAGGCTCTACGCAAGGAGACCGACGCGGCATCCCGCGATCGGCTGGCGAATCTGGAGCGCGAGCTGGCCAACCTCCAGGAGCGTGCCAAAGAGATGCGCGAGCGCTGGCAACAGGAGAAGGGCGCCATCGGCGCCATTCGCGACATCAAGAAGCGCATCGAGGAAACCCGCCACGAGGCCGAGCGTGCCGAGCTGGCTGCTGACTTCGGTCGCGCAGCCGAGCTGCGCTACGGGACGCTGGCGGAGCTCGAGCGCGCCCTGGCGGCGGAGCAGCAGCGCCTCGCCGAGCTCCAGGGTGACCGCCCGCTGCTCAAGGAGGAGGTCGACGAGGACGATATCGCCGAGGTGGTGGCGCGCTGGACCGGCATCCCCGTCAGCCGCATGCTCGAGGGCGAGACGCAGAAACTGCTCCACATCGAGGAGCGCCTCCACGAGCGGGTGGTCGGCCAGGATGACGCCATCCGGGCTGTGGCCGCCGCGGTTCGCCGCGGTCGCGCCGGCCTCAGTGATCCCAGCCGGCCCATCGGCTCGTTCATCTTCCTCGGGCCCACGGGGGTCGGCAAGACCGAGCTGGCCCGGGCGCTCGCCGCCTACCTCTTCGACACCGAGCAGGCGATGGTGCGCATCGACATGAGCGAGTACATGGAGCGCCACAGCGTCTCTCGCCTGGTCGGCGCCCCGCCTGGATACGTGGGCTACGACGAGGGCGGGCAGCTCACCGAGGCTGTTCGCCGGCGGCCCTACAGCGTGCTCCTGCTCGACGAGATCGAGAAGGCGCACCAGGATGTGTTCAACATCCTGCTGCAGCTGCTCGATGACGGGCGCCTCACCGACGGACAGGGTCGCACCGTCGACTTCCGCAACACGGTGGTCATCATGACCAGCAACATCGGCTCGCACATCATCGCTGAGATGCCGGCATCCGCCGATGCCGCCACTCATGAACGAGTGCGCGACGAGGTGCTCGCGGTCCTCCGTCAGCACTTCCGCCCAGAGTTCCTCAACCGCGTCGACGACATCATCGTGTTCTCGCGGCTGGACCGCGACCAGCTTCGCCGCATCGTGGAGATCCAGCTCCAGAACCTCCGCGCGCGCCTGGCGGCGCGGTCCATCACCCTCGAGGTGGACGACGCGGCGCTCGACCTGCTCGCGGAAGAAGGCTACGACCCCACGTATGGAGCTCGTCCTCTGAAGCGGGTGATCCAGCGGCGCCTCCAAGACCCGCTGGCGATGGCCATCCTCGAAGGCAACCTTCGCGACGGCGACACCGCCCGCGTCGAGGTGCGCGACGGAGAGCTGGTCATCAAGACACCGACCCACAGCGACGCCGTCCCGATCGGCTGACCGCATCGATACCGCCGTCGACGGGCGCCCGACCTGCCCGATCGGCTCAACCCAGCTTCAGCGAATCATCGCCCGGCGACAGAAACACGCGTAGCAGCGGATCGTCGCGGCGGTCGGCGGCGATGCGCAGGAGCAACTCGTCGCCCTCGGTCTCGAGCGCCTCCCCGAACTCCGCAGCCAGGAACAGGGCCACCCTGGGGTCGACCGCCCCGACGCCGGTGAATCGGGGCACGGGCATCGCCAGTCGATACGTTCGAGCGACCTCGTGCGCGCGCCGATTCCACGTGTCGCCGGGCACCCGGACCAGGTCTGCGCCAAGCATCGCGGCCAGGATCGCTGCCAGGGCGACGATCCTCGATCGCCCCGGCTCGGGAACGCCGTCCCACAGGGCACGCTCGTGGACCATCCCGTCGAGCACATCGCGAGCACGGTCGAGGATGCCGTCCGGGGGGATCGACACCCAGACACCGCCACGGCCCTGGCGGGCGTTCCAGCCGTCCACGCGGGCGATGGCGCCCCGTGCGCCCATGGCGGCAGCGGTGCAGCGGCCGGTGCGACCATCCTCCGCAATCGCCATGCCGGGACGCAGTGAGGTCTCCTCGTCCCACGCTCGCGTCGCCTTGCGAACGCTCCCCTCTCGAATCAGAGCCAGCGGCAGGGCAAGGTGGTTGAGGCCCACCTCGAGGACGGCGCTGCGCGCTCCCTCCCCATCCTGCACCGGTGGATAGAGCACTCCGCCCATCGAATCGGCGGCGATACGCGCGAATCCCAACCCCCATCGTTGCCGCTCCGCCCGTCGCCTCGCCGTGGCGGCAGCGGGAGAGCCCGGCGACGCCTGCCAGCTCACCGTGAACGACCCGGCCGCAGCCCGCAGAGTCACAGAGTCGGCGTTGTCATGCCGCTCGGCGTTGCTGGCGAACTGCACGAGAACCAGGGCGGCGACGGCAGGCGCGAGAACCGCAAATCGTCCGCTCTCTTCCTCCACCCCCACCTGCAGCGCGGTCCGCGACGCGATGCCGGCGCACGCATGCTCGAGCACATCGGCGCTGGTTCCGGCGTCCGACACGTGGCGACCGGCGACGATGCGGAGGGACGCCGCCAGCATGGTCACTCGCAAGGCCTGACGGCGGGGCAGCGTCGCCGCCGTGATATCGATCTCGTCGAGCAGACGATCCAGCACGGGGCCGCACATCGGATGGGTGTCGTCGCCGCTCACCACCAACCGGTTGCGCCGCACCCTGTACCCGACGGCTCCCGGGGCGGCGACGCGCCACTCCGGAGTCCTGGCCACCAGGTCCTCGCCGTCGAGCAGGGCGGCGGCCAGGGGCAGCTCGGGCAGCTCAGCGATGGTGAGATTCACGGCCGCGCGCCGAGCCGGTACTTGCGATTGCCGTGGCTGACCACGGCCACCCGCGAGCCGTTTCGGTTCAACCACTCTCCGAAGCGACGCACCGCCTTGGTGGCGGTGTCGGAGTGGAAGGTGACCAGCTCCGGGTAATGCAGGACAAGGCGCACCGCCTCCCGATGGTGGTGCTCGGCCATGGTGGGAAGGTGGATCACGACCGATCCGTCCTTGATGCGGAGGTCCTCGACGGCGGGATCCAGCATGCGGTCCACGCGCTCGATGAGGGAGGCGCCGCCCTCGCGCTTGTCGTGGAGCCACGCCCGCGGGTGAGCGCGGTGGATCTGGCTGCGCACCCGAAACGAATCGATGTTGGCCGAGTACACGATCGTGAGGCAGTCGGGCAGCTCACGCGACAGGAGGTTGAGGACATCTCCGCTGGTCAGCGTCTGATCCGGTGCCTTCGACAGGTCCCAGTCGATCACGGCGAGCACCGGTCGGGTCGACTCGGCGTTGTTGCGCAGGGAGGTGACGGCGTGGACCGCGCTCCGCGCCGCCAGCGGATGGAAATGCTTTTGCGAGAAATGGTCACGAAGCTCCTCCAGCGTCTCCGTATCGTCCTCGAGGATGAGCACCTCCGCGTTGGCGCGCATCACGCGCCCTGCACTGCCGCGAGGGATACGCTCCCGTCGTCACCGCGATGGAGGCACAGCGGAACCCGGTGCGAGGCGACCGCGCTGACCGCGCCCCGAAAGTCACGCATGGGTGCGACGACCGGGTGAGGATGGTTGGCCACCAGCGCCTCGAGAGCTGCATTGCCCGCGTGTGCGCCGTCGGGCATGGTCAGTCCACCGCCGGGTGCCAGGCGGATGCCGGCAACCTCAGCCCCCAATGCCGCCTGCACCGCCGCCGCCATCTCGGAGAACAGCTCGAACACCCGAGCGTGCGCCGGGAGTCGAGGAGGCCTGGCGCCGGACCAGAAGACCAGCTGCGGGTGCTCCGCGAGCGCCTCCGCGAAGCTCTCGTTGACGGCGGCCATGTCGCCGATCACCATCCAGGGCCACGGCCGGCAGGCGCGAACGGCGGCGAGACCCTCGGCCGGCCGTACGTCGCAGACCGTGAGGTAGGCCCGATCGACTCGGTCGCGGAGCGCCACCGCCAGCTCGATGCCGTGGCTGACCACGAGCACCGTGCGCCCCCGGGCGTCGCCGCGCCGTCCGGCAGTTCGCTGCGGGCTCACGTCACCCGCCCCCACCACCCCATGGACGGGGATGGTAAGGGCGAGGCCGGGGGCGGTCATCGCCCCGACGCTGGACCGCGCCCACGGACAACCGGCGGACAACCGTTCCCCCCCGTCAGACGTCCCTCGTACCGCCCTCGTCCGTGAGATCGACGTCGTCGAGGAACTCCACGATCTCCGCGTCGTAGGCGTCCCGCGCCTGGTGAAGGGTGGCGCCGACCACCTCGACGGTTTCCGGCGTCCACTCCAGAGCGGCGGCGAGCTCGAGGGTGGTGGGCTCCCGTTCCAAACGGCGGCGCAGGGCCACCTCGGCCGCCTCGAGAAGCTTGAGCTGCTGGATGAGCATGGCGCCGGCCAACCGATGTGTGGCTTCGCGCTTGATCACGTCATCAAGGAGGGAGTCAACCACGCCGACCACGTAGGCACGCAACCCGGGCGCGGCCCCTCCGCGGGTGGCGTATTCCTCGACGGCAAGCGTGGCAGCGACCGATCCCTCCTGATAGAGGTCCATGAGATCCACCCCCTGGCCGCGCCGGGCCAGAGCGGCGTCGAGCACGGTGACGAGCTGCTGTTCGATGAGGCGGGCGGTGGCGGGTCCGGCGGGAGCCCGATGGGCGGCATCGAGGAGCGACCCCAACTCGCCATCCCCCAGGCGGGGGAGAGAGCGCACCTGCGAGGCGATGGCGTCGAGGTCGGTGTCGTCAGGGAAGCGCGAGGTCATCGCCGCGCAGCCGGGGAGGCGTCCTCCCGTCCGAACCGAGCGGCCAGCTGCTCGACCGCGCGGGCCACCTCACGGCGCGCCGCCGGCTGGCTGGCGCGCTCCACGGCCCCTCCGAAGGCGCCACCGACCGAGTAGCGAGCCTCCACACGCAGCGTGCACCCGACCCTGGCCGGGGTCAGGTCGACTGTAACCGTCAGGTCGAGGCCCTCCTCGAGCGCGAGGACCATGCGGCGCGGCTCGTCCATCTCCTTGACCAGCAAGACGCCGCGCAGGTGTCTCCCCACCATTCCGGCCTCCACCTCGTAGCGCGCTCCCACCCCGCGCTTCGGTCCACCCACGTGACGGACGCCGCGAATTGCCGGTAGCCAATCCGCGTTGGAGATGTCGCTGACCACGGGAAACGCCTTGGTGGCCGGGACGGGCAGGGTGGCGGAGGCGCTCGCCTCGATCATGGGGGGCTGTTCCTCAGTACATCACGGTGGCGAACTCGCCCTGCTGCTCGAAGCCCACCCGCTGGTATACGCGCAGCGCGGCCTGGTTGTACCCGTTGAGGTACAGGGTCACCAGGGGCACCGACTCCAGGAGTAGGGAACAGAGCGCGGTCATCCCCGCGGTGGCCACCCCGCGTCGCCGCCGGGACGGGGCCGTGAACACGCCCTGCACCTGCACGACGTCGGGTGTCCCGGCGCTCAACTCCGCCTTGAAGACCACCTCGCCCTGCTCGATCCACGTCCAGCTCCAGCCGCGATCGATCAACTGTGTCATGCGTGCTCGCCACGCAGACGGGTCCGGAGGCGCGCTGTCGCCGCTCATCTCCTCGCGGTGCATGACGGCTGCCGCCGCAGCGAGGAGGTCGACGTCGCCACGCGTGGACCGTCGCAACGGGGCCGGGGGAAGGATGCGAAGGCGCCGGCGGTCGACGGCCATGACCGGCTGCGGGTCGCGAATCGCCCGGGCCGGGCGACGGTGTTCATCGCACTTGTGCAGGGCCAGGACCGCCTCCCGCGGACCGACCATGAGGTGGGGGGCGCTGTGTGCCCGCGTGGCCCCGGCAATCCTCGGGGCGTCGAGCGGATTCGGAAGGCATGGAACCGTGAGCGGTCCGGCCAGCACGGCCGCGGTCAGCTGGTCGCCGTCGGAGACGCACCACCACGGCGCGGCGGTTCCGAGCAGGCGAAGCTCGCTGCGCAGGTATACGTTGTGGATCGGATCGGCGTCGAGCAAACGCGCCAACGCCTTCGCTTCGGCAGGACCAACTCGCCCGATGGTCAGCTGGGTCACCGATCGATTGTCGCGCGTGGCGCGCAGTGGACAGCGGCGGAGGTGACCCGGGACGCGACACTAGGCTGGATGGGCTCCCACGCCACTCTCAGGACGAGGTCCCTCCAGTGATGCACCCTCGCCTCCTCACGGCTGCCCTGACGGCCGGCTGCGGACTGCTGGCAACCTGTGGAGCATCTGTCACACCCTCCGCCACGCCGACAGCAACGCCGCTCAGCACCGGGACGTTTGCCACGGTGGTCCCGCCCAACTGGGCCAACAAGCTCGGCGACGCCACGGAAGTGGCCAAGTTCAGCGGCAACGGCATCGTCGAATTCCTCATCGAACAGGCCCCGATCGGAGTGGTGCGGCAAAACATCAATGACGTCACCGCCAACATCAACGTCCTACTGCTCTCGTCGACCGTGCCGGACGACCAGGTGGCAGCGTACCTGGCCAGCGTTTCCAACAATGGCGCCACCAACCTCAGCTCGCCGCTGCCGTTCACCATCAACAGCGCGACCGGTCAGTACATCACCTATGACCGCGACATCCAGGGCACCCCCGGCGAGAGCCGGGACATGATCATCAGCCACGGCGGGAGGACCTACGACATCGTGCTGAACACCTCCCAGTACGCCTTCACCCAGCAGCTTGCCGGACTCCAGGCGGTGCTCATCGGCTGGCAGTGGAGTTCCTGACCGGCCCGTTTCTGGCAGGATCGGCGCGTGCTGATCATGATGAACGCGCAGGCCACACCGGCGGAGATCGCCAACGTCATGGCACATGTGCGCGATCGGGGCTACAAGCCGATCGAGCTCCCCGGCGCCGACCGCCTGGCCATCGGCGTCCTCGGCAGCAACGCCGCGAGCATCCAGGACGCCGTGGCGGCTCTGCCCGGGGTGCTGGCCGCGATCCCGGTCAGCAAGCCATACAAGATGGTCGGGCTGGAGTGGCATCCGGAACGGTCTGTCGTGATGGTCGGGGAGGTTGCTCTCGGCGACGGCTCCCTGGTCGTCGCCGCCGGCCCGTGCGCGGTGGAGGGCCAGACACAGCTCGTCGACACCGCTCTCAGCGTTGCCGCTGCAGGAGCACGAATCCTTCGTGGCGGCGCCTACAAGCCACGCAGCTCGCCGTATTCCTTCCGCGGTCTCGGAGCCGAGGGACTGGACCACTTGCGCCGTGCTCGCGAGCTCACCGGGCTGCCGGTGGTCACCGAGGTGCTGACCCCGGCGGACGTGGCTGCAGTCGCCGACGCCGCCGACATGCTGCAGGTGGGCACACGGAACGCGCAGAACTTCAGCCTGCTCGAGGCGGTGGGTGAGGCCGGCAAGCCCGTCCTGCTCAAGCGCGGACTCAGCAACACCGTCGAGGAGTGGCTGCTCAGCGCGGAGTACGTGGTCGCGCACGGCAATCCCGACGTGGTGCTGTGCGAGCGCGGCATCCGCACCTTCGAGACGGGTACCAGGAACACTCTCGACCTCTCGGCCGTGCCCTTGGTGAAGTCGTTGTCGCACCTGCCCGTCATCGTCGACCCGTCGCATGCCACAGGGCATCGGCATCTGGTGCCCTCGATGGCACTGGCAGCCGTGGCGGCGGGCGCAGACGGTCTCCTCATCGAGGTGCATCCTTCACCGGACGACGCGCTGAGTGACGGTCCGCAGTCGCTGACGTTCGAGCAGTTCGGCCTGCTCATGGATGACGTGCGCCGCCTCGTCACTGCATTGCGACACCAGCTTGTGGGTATGCCGTCACAAGACCCGCGGTAGGATCAGGGCGCGCCAGCCGGCGCACACCATGCCAATGTTCCGCCGACGCCCGACCGAATTCGCATCGCCGACCGGCACTCTGCCCTGCTCGGAGCACGGCTGCGGTCACCAGACTGCGGTCAACTGCGCCTACCGCGACCGCCGTGGGCGCGACTGCCCGGCGGCGTTCTGTTCCGAGCACTGGTCGATGGTCGGCGACGTCGTGTACTGCCGGCGTCACGCCAGCACCATCATCGCTCTGGGTCCGGACGTCGAGCTCGGAGCCATGCCAGCGCTGGAGAATCGCGGTCCCTCACTGGTGAACCACGTCGCCGACGAGATCGGCCCTGAGATCGTGGAGCTGCTCCGCGGCGCCGCGCGCGACGGCGAGACCGTGAAGGCCGACTCGGAGGTATCAGCGATCTTCGACCACCAGCGACGCCGTCGCTGGGAGCGCAGCTGGAAGCTCATCGAGCCCACGGGCATAAGTCTGACCGTGAGCTTGACCGTCAACGAGGACGAAGACGACGCCCTCATCGACGTCCGCGTCGGTGCCAGCGTCATCGCTCGTGGCGTCCCCCCGTGGATCGCCCGGCGTCGCGCCGGACTCGCCGTCGGCGGCCAGGCTGACACTGACCAGCGCGAGCTCTTTCATCGCTTCTTCATCAATCACATCGCCGAGGCTGTGGCGCTCGAGCGCGCCCCCGACCGCGGCGTCAAGGCGTAGCGCAGCCGCACCGGGGAGATCGCGCGAACCAGGCCTTGCCCGGCCTCGCCCGCGGCTCACAGGTTCAGGCAGTGCCGAGCCGTGCTCCGAGGACGTCGAGCAGTGGTCCCATGAGCCGAGCGGTGGTGACGTCTGCGCCATTGGCTCGGCCCGGAAAGCTGGTTCTGGCCGCCACGTCGTCGAGGATCGCCAGCGCCCCCGGGGTATCGAGGTCGTCGTCGATGCAGGCCATGAAACCGTCGTACACCGCCTGCGCCTCGGTGGAGGTGAACATCGCTCCGCTGCTCACGGCGGCCTGGTAGGAGAGCCACCGTGCGCGCGCCCGCTCGAGCTCGGCCTGGTTGTATTCCCAGGCGGTTCGATGATGGTGGGCGGACAGGAGCAGGCGGATGACCGCAGCCGGGACGTCGTTGAGCATGTCCCGCACGTAGACGAGATTGCCGAGCGATTTGCTCATCTTCTCGCCCTGGTACCCGACCATGGCGACGTGCACCCAGTGTCGGGCATAGGCGGGCACGCCCGCCGCCACTGCCTGGGCGATCTCGCATTCATGGTGAGGAAAGATGAGGTCGTCGCCGCCACCGTGGATGTCCATCGGCAGCGTCAACTCCTCTGCGGACATCACCGTGCACTCGATATGCCATCCCGGGCGGCCCTCGCTCCATGGCGACGACCAGTGCGGCTCGTCGGGAAGCGACGGTTGCCAGAGAACGAAATCGAGCGGATCGCGCTTGCGCGCATCATCCGGATCACCGCCGCGCAAGCGACAGAGCTGCATCATGCTGTCGCGGTCAAGACGGCTGAACGCACCGTAGGCGGGGAAGCGCTCTACGTCGAAGTAGATCCAACCCTGGATCTCGTAGGCGACGCCCCGGGCGACGAGCCGGGCTATCCACTCCACCATTGCCGGCACATGGTGGCTCGCCCGTGGTGATGCGTCGACGTCGAGCAGACCGAGGTCGGCCATGTCGTGATCGAACCGCACCGACTCGCGCTCACCGAGCACGAGATAGTCCACGCCACGCTCACGGGCGACGCGGAGGATGTCGTCGTCGACGTCGGTGACGTTGCGCACATTGCGGACATCAGTGCCGTCACCCCTCAGCCGCCGAGCGATGACATCAAAGGTGTGGTACGTGAAGGCATGGCCGAGATGGCCGCCGTCGTACGGGGTGATCCCGCACACGTACATGCTGACCCTACCGTCGCGGGGCGCCAGTGGAAGCAGCGCCTTGGCGGCGGTGTCGAACAGGTGCACAGGGCACGATTGTAGGGAGGAGCGGCCGCCATGCCGCGTCTAGCGCGGCGGCTTGGCGAGGGCGTCGCGAGCTGCGGAGAGAGCTGTGCGCGTATCCGCAAAGCTGGCCCGTGCGATGGCCAGGTCGATGCCGAGCCAGTCCGCCTCATCGATCTCGTCCGCCTGCGGAGTGAGCACGGCCCCTGCCGGCGCGACCACAAGAAAATGATGCACCAGCTTGAAGATCAGCCTGCCCGCCCGGCGGTACACGTACTCCGACGAGGGCAGTCGAGCCCTGACCGACAGCGACTCTGTGGGCGGCCCGCACTCCTCGGAGATCTCGCGAAGGGCGGCCTGCTCGATGCTTTCTGCAGCCTCGACGTGCCCTTTGGGCAATCCCCAGTACCGCCCGGCGCGCACCATGCACACCTCCCAGCCGGTGTCAGATGGTCGCGCCAGCACTCCCCCTGCGGAGATCTCATCGGGACGGCGACGCGGCATCCGCGCAGCGTAGCCGGGCAGCGGGGAGGTCGAAAGCCCGATGCTATGATCGGCGGTCCGCGGCCCCGTGGTGTAGCCTGGCCTAACACGCCACCCTGTCAAGGTGGAGATCGTCGGTTCGAATCCGATCGGGGTCGCCACCCTCCGCGGAGGCTAGAAGCGCACCGACTCCCGCCACGCGCGGAGGACGTCCTCGTCACCGGCGACGTCGAGTCCGGCCGCGTCGCGTCGATTCATCACCAGGGCGAACAGGTCGCTGGCGGAGGCGCGTACCGAACAGTCGGCACGGCCGTCGCGCCGCTCGACGCTGAGGCCATCCTCGCGTAGCTCGACGACCCATTCACCGGGCGTGTCGTTGGCGGCGACATGGAGGCGGCGGCCACGCCCGTCAGCGACCCTGCAACGTCTCAAGGCCAGCACCAGCCATTCGTCGACCCCGTCCGCAGCCGCCAGCGCGGGGAAGGGTGTTGGGGCTCCCGCCGCCTGCTCGGCATCGAGGCGGTGGATGGCGGTCTCGTGTGACTGCCGCCGCGCCCAGAACGCCTGAGGGTTGGGCGCCGGCCCCCAGGCCCAGAAATGGTCGTCGGGAGAGGCGTCGCGCAGGACGTCGAGAAGTTGCGCGTGACCGTCCGCGTACCACGTCAGCAGTGAGTCGCGATCGCCGGGACCTGCGAAATCCCGGCGAAGGCGCTCCTGCGCTCGATCGCCAACAATCAGCGCGGCCCAGCGATGGACGTCACCGATGTGGCGGATCAGCGCCTCGACATCCCATCCAGGACAGCCGGGTACCGGCGCATCGAGGGGGCTGTGCGCCACCACGTCGGCCAGACGGCGTCCCTCGATCGCGAGGCGGTCGATGTGCTCCGCGGTAGAGAGAGGTTGCCATTCCGCACCCGACCCACGGGCTGCATGTTCCAGCGTGCTCACGTGTGGCATTCAACCACGCTGCCACCGCCTCGGCCCCGCCTGCCCGGTAGACTCGCCTCATGTGCCGCAGCATCAAGACACTCCGCGGCGACGACCCGGTGCCGGACGACGAGGTGCGGGCCGCCGCGCTGCAGTTCGTGCGCAAGGTGAGCGGGTACCGCCAGCCCTCCGCAGTCAATCGCGACGCGTTCGACGCCGCCGTGCTCGAGGTGACCACCTCAACGCGTCAGCTGCTCGACCATCTGGCTCCGGCGCGCGTACCCAGAAACGGCTGAGAGCGAGGGGCTCAGCTGGCTGCCGCCGCGGGAGCGGCGGCATCCCTGTGTTTATAGCCGGCCTCGCTGAGGCCGGTCCCACCTTCGCCGAGCCTTCGGCGGGCAGGCCGGAGTTACCG
>DAIUFS010000015.1:21168-40064 GCA_036844485.1 Candidatus Dormiibacterota bacterium
GGCTCAGCTCGCTGCCGCCGCGGGAGCGGCGGCATGGGCGTCCAGCCAGCCCGCCACGTCGTCCAGCACGGCGTCACGCTCGGGCTCGTTGAAGACCTCGTGATAGAGCCCGTCATAGATGCGCAGCGTGTGATCAGCTGATCCGGCATGGCCGTCGACCCATCGGGCTGCCCCGGGGTCGACCAGCAGATCGACGGTTCCCTGGAGCGTGAGCAGCGGGAGGTGCAGCTGGGAGATGTCCCGCTGCACCTCTTGGATCGCCCGCAGCGCCTCGGCGCCGGTGCGGGCACGCATCTTCCCGAGATGGACGAGAGGATCGTCGCGATATGCACGCACCACCGCCGGATCGCGGCTGACCGCATCGAGGCGAAGCGACACCACCGGCAGGTTGGCGGCCCACCGCGAGAGCAACCGGCCGGCGCGCAGGGTGGCGGGCGACATCTGCTGCGGCGGCATGACACTGGGCGACGACAGGATCAGTCCGTCGAGGGCATCCTGGTGGCGGAGGGCATAGACGGTGGCGATGAGGCCGCCGAGGCTGTGCCCGAGGAGGAAGCGCGGGCGGGAGGTATCGGTAAGCACGCCGTGGATGTAGCCGTCGAGATCGGTGACCCAGTCGTCGAAGCGCTCCACCGCGGCGCGGCGGCCGCCGGAGAGGCCGTGGCCTCTGTGGTCGAGCGCGGCCACCAGCCATCCGTCGCGCACCAGCCGCTCGGCGACGTGAGCGTAGCGTCCACTGTGTTCGTTGATCCCGTGGACGATGACCACCGTGCCGCGGGCGTCGCCGTCGGGGAGCCATTCCCGATGGGCGATGGGGATGCCGCGAACGCCACTGAACGTTCCCCGACGTAGCCGCACCGGTCTAGGGTACAGGGACGGGGTGGCCTTCTCCACGTGGCTCGTCAGGCGTGCGCGTCGGCCCTCTCGCGATGACCGGACGACATGCCATGTCCTCCCGTCATGTCAAGGTCCGCGATCGTCGTCGTCGGCCGCCGATCCTGTCCGATTCACCGAGTGCCAGATGCGAAGAGGCCCGGTCGCGGGCGCGACCGGGCCTCCGGGAAGGGGGCAGCTGTCAGAGCGGGCCAACTCCCCTCCGCGAAGGGGAGGTGATGCGCACCAGCCTGGCCACGATCCATGCCGCGATCGAGTAGATCACCACTGCCAGCACATCAGACCAGCGGAAGACCGAGGTCCCGTGGTTGGCTGTGGTTGTGTTGAAGATGCCGTCAAAGGGAGCGCCGAGCCAGCCTCCGAGGCGGTAGATGTAGTGGGCGAACCCCGTGTTGTTGGCCGGGACCGCCCGGAAGACGAAATCGAGGGCGAGGATGATGTCGACCACGCCTGCGATCAGCCAGACCAGCTGGATGAGTCGGGAGCCGACCGAGTATCCGCCGGTGCTGGTGGCGATCGGAGCCGCCGCGCCCACGGGGGCCACGGGAGCCACGGGTGCCCCGTGGCCGACCAGCGGGGTAGTGCCCGGCGCCACCTCCTCGGCAGGGGCAACACCGGTGTCGGTGGCCACCCTGTCGTTGCGAACAGTCGGATCCATCGCGTTACCTCCTAACGTGGGCGCATCCTCGCGGCGAGAGCGACACCCTTCCCGCCGACGTCGCTCGTTACAACTCGGCTATCAGTATTCACTGTAGCGGATCCGGGGCAAAATTGCCAGCGCGACGGCCCCGCGACGGGTTTCAGGCCGCCCCTGCCCTCGCCTCCAGCCGGCCTTCCGCGCGGGCCAGGGCGTAGTCGTGCACAGGTGACACCCTGAGCCGGCGTGGGAGCGCGATGCGGCCGGTGCGGAGACCCAGCGACATGGCACCGTGCGCCGCCGCGTGAGCGGGCGTCCACCTGATGCCGTAGGCGCGGCGGATGGCGGGCGGCAGCAGGCCGACGGTGGCGAAGGTGACCACCGCCCAGCCGGGGCGCATCGCCGCCGATGACACCGGCGGCGAGAGCACCGTCCGGGCGACCAGCCGCGACCCGGCCCCGGGAAGGGCCTGGCCCGATCCGGTCTCTTGCTGCTCGGTGACGTACGCTCGGAGTGCGGCTCGGTTCTCCCACAGCGACCCGCGCGGAACGCCCATGAGGGCGGCGACCGCCTCCCACTCGCGCACGAAGCGATCCGCGTCCTCTTCGGTGAGACCCCCTACGAACGCGTCGTGGGTCACCAGCATGGTGTCGACGAAGGTGGCATGCACCCAGCGCAGGAGCTCCCGGTCACGACCGCTGTATGCCGATCCTCCGGCGACCGCCTGGGTGCCATGGCCGCGCTTGAGCCGGCCCTGGACCGCGCCGTGCAGGCGGTTGACATGGCGGGAGGAGCGGCGAGCCTCGGCGGTGGTGCCGAAGCAGACGGTGGTCACCCACTCCACGGTGCGCTCGAAGCGGCCGTAGGGATCCGTGGCATACGTGCTGTGCTCGATCGCACCCTCGGCGACCAGCGGATGCGCCGCCTGCATGAGCAGGGCGCGGCCGGCTCCGAGCATCAGCATGGGCTCGGCCATGACCCGCCATGTGACCGAGCCGGGACCGAAGAGCCCGGGGTCCGGTGCGGGATCGCGGATCGGCAACGTGCGCTGCGAGGACGGCAGCAGCGTCCGGACGGCCGCCGCCAGATCGGCGGACCCGGGGATGCGCATCACCGTTCGATCATAGGGTCACTGGTAGGTTGATCCGCCCCACTGAATCCAGCCGCCCTCGTGATCGCCGGTGGCGTGGTGGGTGTAATGGATGACCGGGTGGCCGGGGTCGGGCTCGAACTGTCCGTGGATGACCACCGTGTCGCCCTTCGCCACCGGCACACGCTGGGCGAGATCGAGGTTGTGGTCGATCTCGACTCCGATCCCGTCGACGACGATGTCGAACCTCTGGTGGGGTCCGTCCGCCCCGGCCGGCGCGTCCGCCAGCAGGCTGGTAACGGTGCCTCGGACGGTCACCTCTGACGCCGTCATGGAGTGATACGCCGAGTCGAAGCCGGCGTTGTCGACGTCATCGCAGGAGGCGAGAGCAGCGGCCACCGCAAGGGCCCCCAGCCAGGCGACGCACCTCAGCGCAGGAGACGCCACCCCTCGCGCGGAGCAGGAGTGCCTCACCCAGCCGACTCTAGGACCGGGGGGAGGCTGGGGCCGTGGTGGCGGGGACCTCGGCTACCATCGAGCGACGTGCCCGACCCCGAGAGCGACTCCGCCCAGCGCATCCTCATCGTCGTCGCCCACCCCGACGATTGCGATTTCGGCTGCGCGGGAAGCACCGCGCGGTGGACGTCGGAGGGCCGCCAGGTCTCGTACTGCATCGTCACCGACGGCGACGCCGGTGGCTCGGACCGCAGCGTCAACCGCGCCGAGGTGGCGCAGCTGCGGCGCCGAGAGCAGACTGCGGCGGCGGCGGTGGTCGGTGTCACAGATATCGCCTTTCTCGGGCATCCCGACGGCAGGGTGCAGCCAACCATCGAGCTCCGTCGTGACATCACCCGGGTGATCCGCCAGCGCCAACCCGACCGCGTGGTCACCCAATCGCCTGAGCGCAACTACCAGCGCGTCTTTGCCAGCCATCCCGACCATCTCGCGGCCGGCGAGGCCGCGCTGTGCGCGGTGTACCCCGACTCGCGCAACCCCTTCGCGCACATGGAGCTGCTCGAGCAGGAGGGCCTCGAACCGCACACCGTCGGTGAGGTCTACCTCATGGCCATGGCGCAGGGCGACACCGTCGTCGACATCACCGAGACCGTCGACCGCAAGCTGGCGGCGCTGAAATGCCACGCCAGCCAGTACGACAACTGGGACGAGCTTGCCGAGCGGATTCGTGGATGGGCTCGGCTCAACGCGGACAACAACGGGCTGGGCGAGGGGCGCAGCGCCGAGTCCTTCCTGCGCGTTCCCACCGGCTGATGGAGGACGGCGAATGCAGCTGACCGCTCCGGTAGCGCTCGCGGGCGCGGCCGACACCGCCGTCTTCCTGGCCCAGCGCCCTCAGCTGTTCCGCGACGCACGCGGACGCGCGCTGGGCAGCGCCGCCTTCGCGGCGCTCTGGCTGGCTCTGGCCACCAGCTCCGTCGCGCAGCGACCGCGGCCGGGCGCCGCGACCGTGGCCTTGGCGGGCGCCGTGGCCGCCGGCAACGCCGCCATGCTCGCGGTCCACCTCCGTCACCGCATCGCCAGTCCCCGGGTGTTCGCCGGCGCCGCTCTCAGCACGGTCGCGCTCGCCGACGTCCTGCGCCGCCGCTGACCTCACCCCGCGGCGCGGAGGGTGCACGGCCCGGCGCCGCTCAGGGAAACGGTCAGCCGGGCGCGAGCGGCGTCCCAACTCGTCGTGGTGGCGCAGCTGCCCGTGAGCACGGGCCTGGCAGTGGTCAGCAGCGGCCAGGCAATGTCGATCTGTCCTCCCGGATATGTCGCGTCCACGGTGACCGTCAGCGCCCCGCGGACGCCGTCGGCCCCGCTGGCGTGCACGCCCGCGGGCGACGCTGCCAGGTAGGGACGGGCGAGGTGGACGAGGAGCGTCGTGTCGGTGTTCCCGGCGCTGTCGCGGATCCCCCACGCGGAGTCCTCGCGCCACTGCCACCACGCCCAGCCGGCACCGACGGCGTCGTAGGCGTTGAGCGCGTCATCCACCCACGACGTCGCCTTCGCCTGGGTGGACGGCATCCCCCATTCCCCCACCCAAAGCGCGGCGGGGACGCTCGCCGCCTCCGCGGCGACCTGGGCGACGTGGTCATCCAGCGGCTGGGCATTGCCGTCGAAGGCGGGCGGCACCAGCGACCCGGTGTACTCGTGCGGCGAGTAGACGAGGTTGGGCGCCTGGAGAGGCACGACCGTGGTCCCGTAGTCGCCAAACAGCTGACCCTCGACGATGAAGAGGTGGTTGGGGTCGGCGGCCCCGACGGCGTCGATGGTGCGCGCGTACAGCGGCCACATGAAGTCGCGCTCGAAGCGCACCGGCGGCAGCGGAAGCGCGTGCGGTTCGTTGTAGAGGTCGTAGCCGGCGACGCCGCTGTCGTCGCGGAAGTGCCGCGCCAGCAGTTGCCACGCCTCCATGAAGTCCCACTGCCAGTCCGGCGACAGCCAGAAGTACGTGTTGGCGGCGTTGACCGCCGGCGACAGGTGGCGCTGCCAGTCGCCGAGGCCGGAGAGGTGAAGGTTGGGAACCAATGGCACGGCAGCCCACGCCGGCGCACCCGAGCCACCGAAGGCGGCGCTCCAATCGAGGAAATGCATGTCGAGCACGACGTAGAGGCGATGGCTGTTGAGCATGCGCACAGTGCTGTCGATGGCGCTCAGGTACCCGTCGTCCCACCGTCCCCGCTGCGGCTCGAGGCGCCCCCAGGAGACAGCCAGGCGCACCACGTCGAAACCGTCGCTCTCCATCATCGCGGCGTCGCCCTCGTCGAGCGGAGAGCGCAGCACTGTCGGCTCCAGCAGGGTCGAGGTGTTGAACCCCCGAAGGAGTACCGCCCGGCCCGATTCGTCGACGATACGGCGGTCGCGCACCGAGAGCCAGGAAAGGTCCCACGCTGCCGCCGGTCGCTCGGTGGCCCGGACGTTCGTGGTCAGCGCGGCCACGGGCATCTCGAACCAGATCAGAGACGCGACCACCGCCAGCAGCACCGCCACCGCGCCGCGCTGGCCAGGCGCCCCCTCGCCGCGACGCCGCCGGCGCGCCGGCAGACTTCTCACCGCCGCATCGTCGCACCGCGTGCGCCCTCAGAGGTTGCCAACAATATAGTTAGCCTCTATAATCATAATTGAATGATGAGTGAGCTGGCGGTAGGCGACGCGGCCTCCGCGGGCGCGGTGGCGCTGGATCCCGTGGCGGTGGCCAACCGGCTGCGCCCGGTGCTCCTCCATCTCAACCGTCATCTGCGCCGTGAGCTCCACGCCCTCGGCATCGGGGGCAGTCAGGTGTCGCTCCTTGCCGCCATCCATGCCACCCCGGGCATCGGCGTGGGCGAGCTGGCCACCCGTGAGGGAACCTCCGCGCCATCGGTGTGCAATCACATCGACCGACTCGAAGCGTCCGGGCTGGTGACGCGCACCCGTGGCGACGGGCGCGATCGGCGCCGGGTCGGCCTCACCTGCACGGCCGAGGGCGCCCGTGTCGTCCGCGCAGTGCGCTCCCGGCGCACCGCCTGGCTGGCGGCACGACTGCGCGACCTGCCCAGCGACCAGCTGCGCGCCATCGACTCTGCCCTGGAGGGCCTCAGCGCCCTGGTGGAGCGCTGAGCGTGAGTGTCGCCAGCGCATCGTCGCGGACGTTTGCCTCGCTGACGCGCCACCGCAACTACCGGCTGTACTTCGGCGGCCAGGTGGTCTCGGTCAGCGGCACCTGGATGCAGAATGTCGCCCAGGCGTGGTTCATCCTTCAGCTGACCCACGGATCGGCGTTCGCGGTCGGGGCTCTGGCCGTCTGCCAGTTCGGTCCGTACGCGCTGCTCGGCCTCTTCGGAGGCTCCCTCGCCGACCGGCTCAACTCGCGACGGACGCTGATCTTCACGCAGTCGGCCTCCATGGCTGTGGCGGCGGCCCTTGCAGGGCTGGCACTGACGCACAGCGCGCAGGTGTGGGAGGTTTTCCTGCTGGCCACCGCCAGCGGGTCGGTGCTCATCGTGGACACCCCGGTGCGCCAGGCGTTCACCATTCAGATGGTCGGTCGCTCCGAGCTACCCAACGCCATCGCCCTCAACTCCAGCCTGTTCAACGGCTCGCGGGTCTTCGGCCCCGCCATCGCCGGGGTTCTCATCGCCACCGCCGGGGTCGGCATCTGCTTCCTGATCAACGCCGTCAGCTATCTCGCCGTGCTGACGGCGCTGCTGCTGATGCGCGAGAGCGAGCTGCACTCCATCAACCGCGGCGGCTCCCGGCCGAAGCTCCTGCGCGGCATCGGGGAGGGTCTGAGCTACGCCTGGCGAACTCCGACGGTGCGCCTGGTGCTGCTGCTCATGCTGGTCATCTCCACCCTGGCCATCAACTTCAACGTCCTGCTTCCGGTGCTCGCGGCGCGTACGCTGAGCTCCGGGCCCGAGGTCTTCGGGTTCCTGAGCGCCAGCTTCGGCGTCGGTGCCCTGGCCGGCGCCCTGACGTCGGCGGCGCTGTCCCGGGCCAGCCTCAAGGTGCTGCTCATCGGTGCGGCCGGCTTCGGAGCATCGCTGCTGCTCCTGGCTCCGCAGCGCACGGTCTGGGGAGCGTGCCTGGTCCTGGTGCTGACCGGCGTCAGCTTCTCCCTGTACGGCTCCCAGAGCAACTCGTCGTTGCAGATGGTGGTTCCTGACCGACTCCGCGGCCGCGTGCTCTCCCTCTACGGGTACGTGTTCTTCGGCACCGCCCCGCTGGGCGGCCTCTTCACCGGATGGATCTGCGGTCGCTTCGGCACCTGGCTGTACCTGCTGATCGTGGGCGGCGTCAGCGTCATCGCCGCCGCGGTGGGCGTGATCACCGTGCGGATGCGCAAGGTCGCGCTGCCCGAGCGCCCATCGCGTGCGGGTCTCGGTGGCCCCGACGCGAGTACGGTTACCGCTCGGGAGTAGTGCTCTTGCGGCACACCGCAAAGGTGTTCAAGCCGAACTTGTGCCGGAAGCAGCGGATGTGGTCGGGGCGGAATCCCGCACGTCTGAGCAGAGGCCACAGATCACGCGGGTCGTAATACGTCTTGTGATCGTTCATCTCATCCGGAGGGCTCACCCCGAAGCGGAACGCGGCCAGTTCTAGGAACCACTTTCCCCGCCAGCTGGGGACGTTGATCAACAAGACGCCTTCGGGGGCAGTGATCCGATATAGCGCCGCGACCGTCTCCTCCGGCTGCCACAGATGTTCGAGCACCGAGTTGCACATGACGACGTCAACAGATACTGAGGGGACGGACTCGAGGACATGTGGCAGCTCTCCCTCGATGGCCTCCACCTTGCGCTCAGCCTTCATGTCGGGGGAGAGCGCGATGTCGATCAGCACCAGGCTTCCCACACGCGGCAACAGCGTCCTGGCGAAGACGGCGTGATACCCGCAGCCCACATCGGCGACGCGCATCCCGTCGAATCCCCCTGAGGCTCCGCGCATGCGTCGAGCAGAGAGCCAGACACCGAAGCGATCGATTGACGTCAGTCTGTGGTCCTGTCCGTACGACCGCGATCGCATGTCGCGCTCGGCTGGGGCATGGTGCGCCGCGGTTGGATCAGTCACGCGCCGCCTCCCCGGCACTCTGCCGGAGATGATCCTCCAACTCGTTCAGCCCCGAGGGCGAGCCGACCTCGTAGAAGCGATCGGTCACCTCGAATCCTGCCAGCTCTCCCCGCACGCTGAGGAGATGGAACAGGTCCGCCAGGTCGCCGCGCCCGCCGGGTGGCAGCCATCCGGCGACGACGTCCGCGCTTGTGACCGACAGGCCGTAATCGATCCACTCCTTGTCGATCCCCCCGTCCGCGGAATGCTTGTCGTAGAACACGACACCATCGCGAAGCACGGCATTGCTCCTGTCCCAGCGGCCGGCGTTGCGCAGCACAGTCATCAGTGCTGCCTTACCTGAGGCGCGCCAGTGCGCTTCGACTGCAGCGAGCTCGACGCGCAGATAGGAGTCGCCGTACAGCACAAAGAACCGATCGGGCAGAGCTCTCCGGTCGAGCGCCAGGCGCAAAGCGCCACCCGAACCGCGCAGATCTTCTCCTTCATCGACGTAGTCGATCTTCAGCCCGAACCGCCTCCCTGATCCCAGTGCCGCACGAATCATGTCGCCCCTGTATCCGACGCTGTAGACGACCTCTTCGACCCCCTCACCGGCCAGCCACGCGAGCTGCAGCTCGGCGAAGGGCCGCCCCATCACGGGGATCAGGGCCTTGGGCAAGCGTTCCGTCCAAGGCCGCATGCGCGTGCCCAGCCCTCCCGAGAGAACGACACAGGGAAGCACATCAGCCTCGTGTGACCACTGTCGAGCCGTCGAAGTCGAAATGAAAACGAACCTCCGGCAGGCGTTCCCTGGCCATCGCCTCCCTGAGCCGGGCCGGTTCGGTTGTATAGAACAGCAGAAAGCCGCCCGCGCCGGCACCGACGAGCTTGCCGCCGAGCGCACCGTTAGCCATGGCAGCGTCGTACCAGCGATCTGTGTCACCGGTCGACATGCCCGGAGAGCGTCGTCGCTTCAGCTGCCAGTGCTCATGCATGAGGGCTGCGAAGGCGAGCGTGTCACCCCTTTCGAGGGCTGCCTTGATGCGCGAGCCGAGGGAGGCGATGGCCGCGAGATTGTCGATCATCGACCGATCACCAGCCTCGGATCGCTGTCTCTGATCCGCGAGCATGGTGTCCGCATCGCGAGCGTAGCCGGTGAAGAACAGCACCAGGTGCTCCTCGAGGTCGTGCAGCGTCGGCTGCGAGATGAGCAGGGGTGATACCCGCACCCGATCGTCCGGGCAGAACTCGAAGCAGGTGATCCCGCCGAACGCGGAACTGTACTGATCCTGCTTTCCTCCCGGGCGACCCAGCCTGTCGATCTCGATGTGACAAGCCTCCTCGGCGAGCGCGTTCGCCGAGACGTGCTCCCGCTTGAACGCGTACAGAGCGCGAAGAAGACCTACAGTGAAGCTTCCCGATGAGCCGAGCCCCGTGCCCGCTGGGATGTCGGCCATGCTCACGATCTCCACCCCGGGACCGACGTCGTGGAGAGTGAGGGCCTCCCGAACGATGGGATGCTGAATCTCAGCCACCGTTCGGGTGCGCTCCAGCTCCGAGTACTTGATGAAGTAGTCGTCTGTGAAGGTGCGGTTGAGGCCGATGAAGATGTACTTGTCGATGGCTGCGGAGACCACCACCCCACCGTGTTGCCGGTAGTAGGAGGGAAGGTCCGTGCCTCCCCCGCCGAGTGAGATGCGCAGCGGGGTGCGCGTGATCAGCACTGGCTCAGCAGCGCCGAGATGTGGCGACCGTCAGCGGAAACATCGCATGTCACAGCGTGAATCCGGCCGTGGTCGCATCGTTGTGGAACATTCGCACGGTGTCAAGTGAGAACTCTTCGAGATCCTTGCCGAGACTGGTGAGCTTTTTGAGCAGATCATTGGTCACGGTGATGATGTGGCAGCCGATCTCGTCAGCCTGAACGACGTTGAGAATCTCGCGGGGGCTCGCCCAGATCAGCTTGAGGTTGGGATGCTGAGCCATCACCTCAAGGCTGTCCTTCATGATCGGGATCGGGTCACGGCCGCTGTCCGCGATGCGTCCGGCGAAGACGGAGATGAAGGCGGGAGGACCGCCTGCCAGCGCTCCGGTCACCCAGCGCACCTGGTCGACGGTGAAGAGCGCGGTGACGTTGAGCTTGACGCCCTCCTCACTCAGCGTGCTGACGACCCGCGCTGTGGACTTCCCGTGAGTGTCCGTCACAGGGATCTTCACGTAGACTTGGTCGCCCCACATGGCGATGCGCCGTGCCTGCCGTTCCATCTCATCGAACTCGTCGGCGAAGACCTCGAACGAGACGGGCATGTCGGGGACCGCTGCCACGACGTCGTGGGCGAAGCTCTCGTAGTCGGCAACCCCAGCGCCGCGCATCAGGGTCGGATTGGTGGTGAAACCCTTGATGAGAGGATTCGCGGCCAGCTCGACGATGGCCGCGCAATCGGCGCCGTCGGCGAAGATTTCGACCTGCATGTTGCGAGGGTCCAGCACCGTCATCGTCTCATCGCGGAGGGTGGCATTTCCCATGGTCATCCTCAAAATGTCGGGCACGGCGTCGGCCAGACTCGCGGCGGTGAAGTCAGAGCCATCGGGACGCCGCTCATCGTAGCCATTGTCGATGAAAACGGTGAGGCAGCCGGCCGCCCGACCCGCCTCGATATCACGCCAGCGATCCCCGACCATGATGCTTCGCCCGAGATCCACGTCGAAGGCTCGCGCCGCTCGCAGGATCAGGCCAGGAAGCGGCTTGCGGCAGTCGCAAGCATCGTGGTCGTCATGCGGGCAGACGAATACCGCATCGAGACCCAGGCGTAGCGCTAGGTCCCGGTTGACCGCGTCGACGTCAGCGGCGGACACCGTCCCCCGCGCGATGTCCGGTTGGTTGCTGACGCAGATCAGCTGAAGCCCGGCACTGCGAAGTCGCCGGCACGCCGCCTGTACGCCCGGTCGCAGTCGCAGCCCCGTCTCGGGCGGGAGAGGATGGGGCACGCCAGCCGCCTCCACGGCCTCGGTGAGGACGCCGTCGCGATCCAGGAAGACGGCCGGTCTAGCCGTGGTCACCCCAGCGCACCGGATCGCGCGAGCGGCAGCATCGCCCGCATCGACGCGACCAGGGCCTCGCGGGAGTTCAGCCGGTTCTGCCACCCCAGCGAACGGATTCGCGACGTATCCAGACGGATCACGGGGACGTCGCCCTTCCAGCCTCGCGAACCACCGGTGTACTCGTACGCTGTCTCGCCGGGGCGAAGGCCAACCACCTCGGTGGCGAGTTCCGCGATCTCCGACACCGTGATGTAGTCGCCGGTGGCGACGTTGAAGGCACGGAACGGCGCCTCCTCTCTGCGTGCGGCAAGAAGCACTGCATCGATGACGTCCTCGATGTCGACATATGACTTGCTCTGGGTCCCGTCGCCGAGGACGCGCAGCCGACCGGGCTCCTTCAAGAGGCGGCGCACGAAATCGAACCCGACGCCGTGCGTCTGGCGGGGGCCGACGACATTGCCGAAGCGAAAGACACGACCGCGCATGTCGAACATGTAGGCGTACGACGAGATCAGCGCCTCACCGGCCAACTTGCTTGCGCCATACGTCGAGACGGGCACGAGCGGCCCCATGTCCTCGTGCGCCTCGGTCTCGCCGATGTCGCCGTACACGCCGCTTCCCGATGCGTAGAGGATCATTGATACACCGGCAACCCGCATCGCTTCCACGACGTTGTGGGTGAGCAGCGTGCCCTCATAGAAGTCGATGGTTGGCTCGGTCATCGCCTTGGCGATGTCAGGGTTGGAGGCGAGGTGGATGACGACGTCGTGGCCGGGCATGGCGCCCACCAAGGCGTTGAAGTTCTTGATGTCGTCACGCACCACGACCAAGCGTGCATCCTCTGCATGCGGTTCGAGATGCCACTCGCGACCCGACGTGAAGTTGTCGAATACGGTCACCCGCTCGACCGCGGGGTCCCCAAGCAGGCGGTCGACGAAGCCACTACCGATGAATCCAGCGCCGCCGGCGATGAAGTAACGGCGTTGCCCGACCTCCGTCATGCCGGGCTTTCGACCACCGATTCCCATTTGGTCTGGGCGATCTGGAGAGCTGGGTGCGACACCAGCAGGTGCCAGATCACCGCGCATTGGCCCTCTGTATGGGGGGTGATGTGATCGGGATACAGAGGTGGGATCACAACGCACGCGTCCGCAGCTTCCCGCGTGAAGCCTCCATCGCGACCCACGACGCCGTAGATCGCGGCCCCCATGCGGCGGGCCAGTTCGAGAGCACGCACCAGGTTGACCGAGACGCCGCGCTCCCTGCTGCCCCCGCCAACCGAGAAGACCAGCACCGCGTCCGCCGCGGAGAGCCGTGAGCCCTTCAGCCACTCCTCAAAGCTGGTGTCCCAGCCGTCGTCGTTGATGCGCGCCGTGAGCTCGGACACGTTGTCGGTGGGCGTATAGGCTTCGAAGGCGCAGATCTTGCGGAAGTCGTTCACCGCATGGCTGGCATGTCCGGCGGAGCCGCCGACACCGAGGATGAAGAGCCGACCGCCGCCGTCCCGGACCGCGCCGAGCCCCGTGGCGATGGCCTCGATTTGGTCCGCATCGATGGCCTGTATGATCGCCACCGACTCGCGGAGGAACTGGTCGGAGAAGCGTGAAGATTGCACCCCGTCGGGTGCCTTACCGCGGCCGTCCCCATCGGTGGCTACCGGCACGCGCTGGGTCACTCGCCCATCCTCCCGGACATCGGACCTCGGAGTGCCGCCGCGTGGATCAGAAGGGTGGCGCCGAACGTCATGAACCCGCTCATCACCAGGAGCAGGCCGGTGACCGCGAAGTAGATGCCGTGGGTCTGGCTCAGCGACAGGCGCAGCCCGCTGCGCACGTAGTCGGCAACCAATCCCACAGCGAGGCCGAGACCGCCCACGAACATGGCGGCGGACACCAACATGGCGCGGGTATAACGGAAGACCGACAGCCAGCGGCGGGTGACCCTTCCCGTGTAGTCATGCAACACCTGCACGATGCACCCGAGGTAGAAGCTCTGCAACCCCAGGATGGTGAGAGTCACTCCGAACAGCATCCAGTAGAGCGAGAGAACCAGTGGCCCGAGCGTGATCGGCCCGAAGGTCACCGGAACCGTGATGACCAGGCCGAGGAGTACCAGCAGCAGCCCCGGCTTGAGCAGGAAGAAATCTGCGCCGTAGATGAACATCGCCTTAAGATTGATCCAGGCGGCCTGAAAGGGCGAGAACCAACCCAGGCGCTTGTGATGGCTGACCCGTCCATCGCGATCCCGGAGGAAGGTGACCGGCACCTCCGCGGTGCGCAGCTTCATGTGAACCGACTTGAGCACCATCTCCGACGCGTACTCCCACGACTGCGACTGGAGACGCATCCGGTCCAGGGCATCACGAGTCAGCCCCCGCATCCCGCAGTGGATGTCGGTGAACTTGCTGGAGAAGAGGATGTTGAGGATCATCGTCGTCACCGGCGTGCCGAAGTACCGATGCAGCGCCGGCATCGACCCGGGCTCGATCGTCCCCCTCCACCGCGAACCCATGACGAATTCGTAGCCTTCTTTGAAACGCTCGATGAAGGGGCCAAGCTGACGGAAGTCGTAAGTGCAGTCAGCGTCGCCCATGACCACCCAGCGGCCCCGGACGTGCGGCACAGCATCGATGTATGCCCGTCCCAGACCGCGCTTGGGCACCTGCAGCACCCGCGCTCCGGCGGCCAGGGCCAGTTGGGGCGTTCGATCCGTGGAGCTGTCCACGATGATGATCTCGCCGGCGACTCCGCCCTCGATCAGGCCCTCACGGCACCAGGCTACGAACTCGCTGATGGTCAGCTCCTCGTTCATGGCGGGTATGACGATCGAGAGGAGGGGATCGGCGACGTCGGTCTCAGGGATGAGAAGGGACATGGCGCCTTCGTCGCGCTGCGCGCGTACCAGGTGACCCCTCAGGTCCGCCGGATCTGGATGAGCAGCCGCAGAGGTGGGTGGGGCGGAGCGGGACAAGACCGGTTCCTCAGGTGCTGGACGTGATTCGCCTCAACCTCACGTGTGCCGAGGCTCGCCGAGGGGCGCCTTCATTTTAGAGGTCATCCGAATGGACCGTGAGGATCAGGGGACTGACCGGCCTTAGCGTGTCTCGTGTACGCGCCAGCGAGCCAGTCGCCTGGCCTCCCGCTCGGTGGGCTAGTGCGTCCCGTAGAATGGTGCGCCGTACCACAGGGTGGGCGGCCCGAAGCCCGCCCCCGTGTTCTGCTCGACCCAGATCGCGCCACCGCTGACCGCGATCACCGAGGCGCGGCCACTGCCATCGACGTCGGCCATGTACTGCCAGGTGCCATGGAAGGGCTGCCTCGACCACAGCGCTGGCGCAGTGAACGCGCCCGCGCCATTGTTCCTCTTCACCCAGACGCTCGAGTCATTCATGGCCACGGCCGAAGCATGCCCGGTACCGTCGACGTCAGCCATGAAGGTGCCGCGATTGCCGTAGAAGGCACCCGTCGATCGGAGTTGGGGCGGGTCGAAGGCCGAGCCGCCGTGGTTCCGCATGACCCAGATGCTGCTGTCATTGATGGCGACGGCGGACGCCCGGCCGCTGCCATCGACCACCGCCATGAAAGTACCGCGATTGCCGTAGAACGTCGAGGTGGACCACAACTCCGGCGCCAGGAAGCCGTTCCTTGTGCTGTTGATGCGCATCACCCAGATGCTCCGATCATTTATGGCAATCGCAGACGGGAAGCCGCTTCCATCGATGTTCGCCATCACGGTCGCACGGGACCCGTAGAACGGCACGTCGGACCACGCCGCCGGAGGCCCGAAGGTGCCACCCGTGTTCTTAATCACCCAGATGCTCGAGTCGTTGATCGCAACCGCCGACGCTGGGTTCGCTGGGCCGTCGAGGCGGGCGAAGGTCGTATCGCGGCTCCCGTAGAATGGGGTCGTCGCCCAGGTCGTCGGACTGCCGAACGTCGCGGAACGCGGTGAGAGCGCCTGGATGCTGTTGTCGGTGATGGCGATGGCAGAGCTCGCCGAGCTCGTCCCAGCCAGCGGTGCCAAGTGGATGCCGGCCGCGGGTGAGCCGGAACGCAGCCACCCCAGAACCGGGTCGCCTCCCAGAGACGACACGGTCGTACCGCTCATCGACTGAGTCCATTGCCCGGTGGGAGTGCCGTTGACCGTGAAGTTCTGCTGGACAGTTGTCACCGATGTCGCCGTCACCGCACTGACAATGGAAACATGTCCGGTCGGATTTGTCGCGGTTGAGGCGAAGACCATGATGTCGCCATGCTGCGGTGGACGTGCTCCGCCGTTGGGGTGCTGAAAGAGAGGCACAGGAAGCGCCGGCCCCACCGTCCACATCCCAGCCGCATTGCTGACTGGCCATGTCGCCGGCTCGCCGAACTTGTAGTGTGCCCAGCGCTGAGCGAGCTCGGTACATTCGTACTCGAGCCCAAAGGTCCCGGACTGATCACTGTTCTGCGCCCCGTTGCTGTACACGTTGAGGTCCCCAAGCGCGGCGTCGGCGCCGGCCCAGGTGGAACCCGCCACGAGCACCGCGCCAAATGGGATGTAGGCAGCATGCACTTGCGTTGTGGCCGCGCCAAGGGACGCAACCATCGTCACCGCGACAAGTGCGCCACGTAGCCGATTCTTTCTGCTGACCAGAGCGCGGGTAACGTGACGAGGGCGCAGGTCCTGAGTGGCAAACAACGTGAACACGCCTCAAAGCAAAGGTAGATCTCTTGTGTCGCGGGCCCGTCAGTTCCGTCACCGAAATGAGGGAGCGGCGCCCCGCGACTTGCTCGTCAGGCTAGCCGCGGGTCGTCGGTGACGAGATCGACGCAACCGCTCCGTAACCGCATTGTGGGGGAAGGCTCAGACGACCGTTGGGACATCTGTAACAGGCGTGTGCCGTCTGCACGGCCGTGCCGGACGGCACGGTGAGTCCGATCGGCTGATAGCCTGAAGATGGTTGGCTGACCTAGTGGGTTCCGTAAAACGGGCCGGCGAGCCACTCGGTGGGCGGCCCCAACTGACCGTTTTGATTCTGCTTGACCCAGATCCCCCCGGCGCTCACGGCGACTGCAGACGCGCGCCCGCTTCCGTCGACGTCGGCCATGTACTGCCAGTTGCCATAGAACGGTCCGGTGGCGAGCACCGACGGCGCGGCGAACCCGCCAGCGCCGCCGTTTCTCTCTACCCAGATACTGGTGTCGTTGATCGCCACCGGCGATGCCATCCCTCGGCCGTCGACATCTGCCATGTAGACGCCCCGGGAGCCGTAGAAGGGTGTGGAAGTGGCAAGTTGCGGTGGACCAAACGCCGCGCCAGTGTTGCGCATCACCCAAATGCTGTTGTCATTTATGGCCACCGCCGCGGACTGACCGTGGCCATCGATATCTGCGATGAAAGTCCCGCGACTGCCGTAGAACAGAGAACCGGACCACTGCTGCGGTGGAAGAAAGCCATTCTTCGTGCTGTTGATGCGCATCACCCATATGCTGCCGTCATTGATGGCGACAGCAGAAGGGAAACCACTTCCGTCGAGGTCAGCCATCACCGTGGAGCGGGATCCGTAGAACGGGACACTTGACCAAGCCGTGGGCGGCCCGAAGGTGCCGTTGACGTTTTTCATGACCCAGATGCTCGAGTCGTTGATCGCTACCGCCGACTCGGGGTTCCCCGGACCGTCGAGGCGGGCGAAGAGAGTGGCTCGACTTCCGTAGAAGGGTTGGGTTGACGCGGCCACCATGCTGCCGAACGAGCTCCCGCTGCTTGCCCGCACATAGACGCGATTGTCGTTGACAGCCACCGCGGCATTGCCGTGGCCCGCGGCATCAACCATGGCCAGATGAATCCCGACGATCGGCTCCCAGCCAGCCTGAGTTGTGCAGGCGTAGTCGCCGTCGAACCCATATCCGGGGTTGCCTGCGGCGACGGTGTACTGCACCATCCAGAGTGGTCCGCCCGTGAATGAGTTGGACTGGTCGCAGTACAGAGGCGCTCTGGTGACCGTGTCATTGGTGGCGTACCAGACCGGCACCTGGGGTGCGAAGCTACCAGCAAGGAGATTCCACTGATAACGGGTGGAATACACGCCAACCACCTTGTTAGAGGCGGTAAGACCGTCGATCGCTCCAGCGATGGCACGCTCGTTCGCAGCGGTGTTGTACTGGTATGCAACGCTCATTCCCGGACTGGCCGGCACAGCGGTGCGGTACGACGACACGCTGCCGGTGGCTGTCTGCCAGTTGTTGTTGGTCTCGACGTCGAGCCACCATACGCGCGCATCCACCCCCTGTTGGCCAGCGTAACCTAGAGCGTACTGCGAGTTGTGAAACCCGTAGTTGTAGGCAAAGCAGCCTATGTCGCTGGGTGTGCACGTCCCCGCCGGTCCATTCTGGCCCTGCGAAGGCGTCGCACTGGGCAGGTCGATGTTGACGTAGAGGTCGCCGGGAAGCGTCGCCTGTCGACTCCACGCGAATTCGTTGGCCAGGCACGGGTTGGCAGAGAATCCATGTCCGCCGGTCACGCCCACAACGGCGACGTCGAAGGACGGCGGGGGCAGTTTGCCGCCGCACTGTGGCCAGGAGATGTCATATCCAAGCACCCCATACGTACCGGCGGCCAGCGCGGGGCGTGCCGTCTGTACTGATGCCGCGGTGGCGCCAACCACCACAGCGAGCAAGATGGTCGGTGTTCGAGAAATGTGACGTGGCACAGGATGAGTCCTCAGCAATCGGGATGCGGACAGAGCAACGGATTGGAGCGGAGAGCGAGAAGTCTATGAGCGTCCCATCCTCGCGGGGGAACCGTCACGCAACTGTCATCTTGCTTGATGCATGACACAGCTCAACTCTCCGCGTTGCGGGGACTCTGACCGGATTGGTGCGATAGAGGCCGCGCAATGGCGGGCAGGACGATCGCCGCGATAGGTTGCAGCCCGCAAACTTTGCGGCTCTCCACGCGATCGCCTTCTGCAATACTGCCGCCGGCAACTGAACGGTGGTACCCGGCGATCACAGCGTCCTCGCATTCAGGATGACACATGGACCCCAACCCTCCACGGCCTGAAGAGCCGGGGGTGGCTGAGCGCTTACCTGCCGGCGGCAGCCGCTCTCTGATGGTGCTGGTGGCCATCGCCACTGCCATCGGCGCGGGCGTCGCCCTGTCTATCAACAGCCGCCTCGACCGTCACCTCCATGTCTCGACGGACATCATAGGCTACCCGATCTTCCACGCTTTCAATCCGTACGTCTACGAGGAACAGTACTACCTCGCCGTGATCCTGTTCCCGGTGATCACCCTTGCAGTGCTGTTCATCTCGCTCGCGGGCTGGCGACGCCTGCGCCCACCGCGCCCGACACGCCGGTCACCAGTGCTCGATGTTCCGGACACGGTCCCACCAACCGCGGCCCACCAAGGGGGTGCGATCGCCATCGCCACATCGGTGGCACGTGTGGCAACGGTTGGCGCGGTCCTGGGTCTGATCGTAGCCATCGCTCGCGGTGACGCCGGATTCAGAGTAATCCGTGATGCGGTGGCGGTCGCGATCATCTACGGTGCGCTGCTGACCGGCGGCGCGTTCATGCTGTTACGGTCGGCGCGACAACCATCCCCCTCCGCGGTGTGGGTGCGCGTGGCGCGAGTCAACATCCTCGCTGCCACGCTGTCCCTGCTCGGCCTACTGGTGGCATCACTGGTGACCCAGGTATCCGTGGCCAGCGACCGCACGGT
>DAIUFS010000016.1:0-37973 GCA_036844485.1 Candidatus Dormiibacterota bacterium
GCACGTCGCGCTCGTCCATCTCGAGCTCGCGAACCAGCAGGTCGCGCACCTCGTCGGACATCCGTTCGTCGATCTCGAGGCGCACCACCAGGGGGGACAGCCGGCGGCGCTTGAGGACGTCGCGCACCGCTTCGAGGAGATCGTCCTCATCGCTGTCGAGCTGAAAATCCGCTCCGCGGGTGAGACGGAAGGGGTGGTGGGTGACGATGTCCATACCGGGGAAGAGCGCGTCGAGGTGGGCGCTGATCACCTGCTCGAGAGGCACGAACCTGCCACCGCCGGGGAGCGGGGCGAAGCGCGGCAGGGCGGGCGGTACCTTGACCCGGGCGACACGCTGGTCTCGGGTCACGGGGTCGGCGACAACCACCGCCAGGTTCAGGGACATCGACGAGATGTAGGGGAAGGGGTGCGCCGGGTCGACGGCCAGGGGGGTCAGCACCGGGAAGAGCTGGAGGGCGAAATAGGAGTCGAGGAACGCGCGGTCGCGATGATCGAGCTCGTGGTAGTCGGAGATGTGGATTCCCGCGGCGTCCAGCGCCAGGGCCACCGACCGCGTGTAGAGGTCGTCCTGGTCACGGGCGAATGCCGAGGTCCTCTCGCGGAACAGCTCGCGCTGCTCCAGCGGGGTCAGCCCGTCCGGGGAGCGATCACTGAGGCCGGTCTCGACGTTCTGGGCGAGCACAGCTCCGCGGACCTGGAAGAAGTCGTCGAGGTTGTGGGCCGAGATGGCCAGGAACCGGGCGCGCTCGAGCACGGGAACCTGGTCCTCTGCCGCCAGTGCGAGGACCCGGCGATTGAAATCGAGCCAGGCCACATCGCGGTTGAGGTGTCGCGGTACGTCCGGATGGGCCGCCGTGTCCTGTTCAGCTGGTGGTGCGGGATCTCTCTGGGAAACTGCCATGGCTGCCCATTGTGCACTGCGACAGTGGCCGGGGCCGGCCGGGTACCGCTGCCTATACTCCGCTCGATGTGACCCCAGCCCCCCGCGCCGTCGCCGACATCGGCTCGAACTCGGCGCGCTTGCTGGTGGTGCGGCCCACTGATCAGGGCCACCTCGACGTCGTCGCCGACGCTCGCGTGGCCCTCCGCCTGATGCGCGATCTCGATACCGCCGGCCGCCTCACCCGGGCGGCGGTGCAGCGCACGGTGCAGACCCTGGCGGCGTTCGCCACCATCGCTCGCCGCCACGGAGCGCGGGCTGTGGGGGTGGTCGCGACCGCCGCCATCCGGGACGCCGCCAATCGCGACTCCTTCGTGGCCGAGGTGCAGCGTCGCAGCGGGCTGAGCATCACGGTGCTCAGCGGTGAGGACGAGGCACGTCTGGCCTTGCTGGGGGCGGTGGCGGGGCTCCCGGTGGAGAGCGGAGCGGTGGTCGACCTCGGAGGCGGCAGCATGGAGGTGGCCGCATTCTCCAGACGGCGCTTCCGTGCCGGGATCACCCTCCCGCTGGGCGCGCTGCGCCTCGGCGACACGTTCCTCCGCCACGATCCCCCGCGATCCGATGAGGTGGCCGCGCTGCGAGGCCACGTCCTCGAATCCCTGAGCGCCGTCGACGTCACCGACCTGGCCAGGGCTGAGAGCCTGGTGGGAACCGGGGGGACGATCCGCGCCCTCGCCAAGGCCGCCCGGGGTCGCGGGCCCGTCGCCGTCAACCGGCTGCACGGCTACGAGCTCCGCCGGCGTGATGTGGGCACTCTCGTGGAGCGGCTGGTGCGCCTGCCCGTGGCGCGCCGCACCTCGGTGCCGGGGATCAGCTCGACGCGTGCGGAATCGGTGCTCGGCGGGGCGCTGGTGGTGGAGGTGCTCATGGACCTCACCTCCGCGGAGCACATCCTGGTATCCGGGTACGGGGTGCGGCAGGGGGTCATCCTCGATCAACTGGAGCTGTCTGCGGCGCGCCCTCGGCAGGTGCGCGACGCCAGCGTCAGCGCCGTCCTGTCGCGGCTGCGCGGAGGTAGCGCCGGCTCCCAGCGCCGCCGCCTGCTCCTGCTCGCCCTCGCCGCCGCGCTGACCCCCAAGCTGAGCGCCGACGTGCTCGACATGGCGGGCCACGCCGCCCGTCTCGTCGACGCCGGGGCGCGCCTCGACCACTACGGCCGCTGGTCGGAGAGCGCCAACCTGTCCACCACCGCGGACCTCGACGGCTTCAGTCACGCCGAGCTGGCGGCCATCGCGGCGATCCTCCTCTATGCCGGGGAGGTCACCGTGCCAGACAGGCTGCGTCGCGAGAGCCGCGTCGGGCGCGCCAGCCTGGAAGCGGCGGGCACCCTGCTGGCGCTCGCCGATGACATCGATCGGCGGTTGCCTCCCTCGCGCGGGGCTGCCGTGGGCGGGCTCGGACGCGACGGCCGCCTCGACATCGGCGGCATGCCCCCCATGCTCCTGCCGTCCGCGCTGTCCGAGCGCTGCCGAGCGGCTCTCCACCGCGACATCCGCGAGCTCAGCGACGTCAGCCATCCACGCGCCCGCAGGACGCGTCCCGAAGTCGCCGTGGAGTTCAAGTAGCATGCGCGGCACGGGCCGCGTTTGCAGGCCTCGACCGGTGGAGGATTCTTGATGCCGAAAAGTGAGCCGACCCAGTCTCTCCTGAAGCGGCTGCAGAAGATCGAGGCTGCGCACGGACGCCTGGGGGAGCTCGCCACCAGGATTCACGCCCAGGCCGACACCATGGCCGATCTGGTGCGACTGGGTCAGACGTTCCTCAATGAGAGCGTCACCTCCGCGGCCAAACGGACGACGGCCAAGCGGACCACGGCCAAGCGGACCACGGCCAAGCGGACCGCGGCCAAACGGACGACGGCCAAGCGGACCACGGCCAAGCGGACCACGGCCAAGCGGACCGCGGCCAAACGGACGACGGCCAAGCGGACCACGGCCAAGCCGACCACCGCCAGGCGCACCACTGCCACGCGAACCGCGGCCAAGCCGACCACGGCCAGGCGCACCACAGCCAAGCGCCCCACGGCCAAGCGTCCCGCGGCCAGGCGACGCGCGACCCCGGCGCCCCCCACCTCGGCCTAGGTCTGGGCGGACTCCAGCTCGGAGGCGAGCACGGCGGCACCGAGCGCGCCGGAGAGGTCGCCCAGCCCCGCGGCCACGACCGGCACGCTGTCGCGCCCATCGTGAAGCAGGTGTGGCTGCATGGTGCGACGGATGCGGCGCGCGAATGGCTGGCCGAGGCGAGACCCCAGGCCGCCCCCGATGACCACGGCGTCGACGTCGAGCACGTTTACCGCCGAGGCGATGACCGGGCCGGCGGCGCGCACGGCGTCGTTGATGAGCTCGTGAGCCAGCCGGTCGCCCTGGTCAAGGGCGCGCGCGATCACTCCTGAGGTCAAGCGCGTGCGGCCTGCCTTCTTCATGAGCACGAAGAGGGCTGTCTTCTCGCCCTTGTCGACGCGCTCGCGGGCCCGCTTCTCCATCGAGGCTCGGCCCGCATACGCTTCGAGGCAGCCCCGCCGCCCGCACTGGCAGCGCCGCCCCCCTGGTGCGGCGCAGGCGTGGCCGATCTCACCGCAGGCGCCGAGACGCCCGCGGCGCACGGCGCCGTCGAGCAGCAGGGCGCCGCCGACCCCGGTGCCGAACCACACCGCGAGCACATCGCGGTAGGCGGCGGCAGCGCCCAGACGATGCTCGCCGAGCAGGGCAGCGCGCACATCGTTCTCGACCGCCACCGCGACCCCCAAGCGCGTCTCCAACTCGGTTCGCAGCGGATAGCTCGCCGTCCAGCCGCGGATGTTCGGGCTTCGCGCCACCGCGCCGGAGGCGGCATCCACGACGCCGGGCACCCCGATGCCGGCTGCGGTGAGGTGGGTGTGCGACGAGGCGGCAAGGGCCTCCTCGACGGCAACCTCAACGGCGCTGACCACCGCAGAGGGACCGCCCCGCACCGGCGTCGCAGCCCGGGATTGCGCGTCGGGAGCGAGGTCGGCACCGGTCACGACCACCTCGATGTTGGTTGCCCCCACATCGATGCCGGCATAGGCGGTCGCGCTGGAGGTGCGGCGGGAGGGCACGTTGCTCATTGTGGACCAGCCCTCGTGGTGAGGGCAGCATCACCGGGGCCGCACAGAAGCAGGCAATCGCCCGGTCATCCCAGCGACAGCGCTGCGGCATCCTCGCGACCCGAGAGGACGGCGGCGAGCTGCTCCACCGCGCCGCTGAGCAGCTGGCGGTCGCGCTCGTGGCTGAGCCGGAGCACAGCCTCTGATGGCCGCACCCAGGCGATGGCGTCAACCTCGGGGTTGGGCGCGAACGTCCCCGTGATCCTGTCCATCACCCAGTAGCGAACCAGCTTGGGGCGGCCGCGGCGGTCGAAATACTCGGTCACGCCCACCACGGCCTCGGCAACGCACAGGAAGCCCGTCTCCTCGCGCACCTCGCGCAGGGCGGTGGAGAGAAGCGTCTCTCCCCGCCGCTGGCCTCCCTTGGGGAAGGACCAGTCGTCGTATTTGGGCCGGTGCACCAGGACCACTCGGGCCGCGTCGTCGGCTCCGCGACGGATCACCAGGCCCCCGCCGGCGCGAACGGCGACGCGGAGTCCGTGGTCGTGGCGGGCTGTGGCGGCGGTCATGACCGTACCAGCACGCTACACGGGGCAGCCTTAACGCACGGTTAAGTCGCCGCCATGAATTGGACAGCAAAAGCACAAACCAGCAGCGGGCCGACTCGTGCAACTCAGCCTGGTGCGCGGCTCCTCAACGGCGTCCTCGCAGCGCCGCCGGAAGGGTGAGGCTGGCGGTGTGACGGCGGCGCATAGCCTCGCCCACCCCAATCACCGCGAGGCACCAGGTGACTCCGATGATCACAAGAGTCGAGTAGGCGAGCACAGCCGGCAGGGGGCTCCCAGCGTGGCTCTCGCGCGTCAGATAGGCGCTGGAGGGCTGGAACTGGCCGGTGCGCGGGGAGGACACCGGAGCCGGGATGGCGGCGAGGCCGTAGGCGGGGTCGGCGGGGAACGAGACCGGGACCGCCGCCACGACATCTCCCTTCTCGAGGAAGACGATGCTCTTCCAGGAGCCGCCCGTGGGGATGGCGGCATCGATGGCGTAGTGACCACCGCCGACGTCTCTGAGCGGACTGATGATCAGCCGTCCCCCCTGCCAGGTGAAGACACGGAAGACGTCGGCTCCGGCCGCGGCTGACGCCGGGGAGACCACCACCGCAACCCTCATGTCCTGCTCCATGGTGGACACGTCGATGCCGTACACGGAGTGCCAGTAGTTGTCGAGGGGGAAGCCGAGGACCGCGCCGGTGGCCATGAGACCCATGGGCAGTGAGGACCAGGGGATGCGCAGGCGGCCCACTCGCAAGCCCACCGCGGCGCGATCGGCGCTGGCCAGGGCGGTGGAGGCCAGCCCGGCCACCCCGATTCCCGTCAGGCCGATGAGGATCATGGTGTGGGGAGGGGTGAAGAGAGCCTGATCGCGGCCCAGGTCGGCGTGCCACGCCACGTCCCAGCTGAACCCTGCGAGCGCCACCACCAGCGACCACAATGCGATGGCGATCCCGGCTGCGCACCACGCGGGGAGACCGGTGAGCCAGCTCAGAGCGTCCGCAGCTCGGCGGGGCGCCGAGCCGCCCCCTCGGCCGGACTGGGTCAGCGCGACCAGACCTCCGACGAGAGCAGCCAGGGCGATTCCGAGCGGGATCCAGTACACCGGGCCCGACTGGGACAGGCTGTCGATGACCACCGCCAGCATCGGCACTTCCTCTTCGTCGCCGTCTCTAGAGTTATATGTTACTCGAAGTAACCATTACTCTAAGTAACGTGTAGCTCTCGAGTCAAGGCCGCCGCGGTGGTGTCAGCTGCACGGTGCCCGGGGAAGGGAGGTGCGCACGCATTCTGCGCACCTCCCCCGGGCCGATCGCACGGTCGCTCAGTCGCTGGGGATCCCATTGGCCGGTGGGGTGGACGGCGTTCCACTGAACTGCGTGATGGCGCCGCCCGCCGTGTCATCGGTGGTGTACACGGGACCGACCGCCTTCTGGACGTTGCCGGCACCGAGCACGGCGATCTGCACCCCGGTGAAGCCGTTGTGATTGCTCGCGGAGTATGCGTAGGGTGCCAGCCCGGGCCCATCGGTGAAGTGGCTGGTCTGCACCGCGTGCACGATGTCCGCCCGGGTGGGGTTCTGGCCGGCGGCCTTGAGCGCCTGCACGAAGGTGTACGCGACCGCTTCCCCGTAGAGTACGTTGCCGTCCCAGGGAAGATTGGGCGCGTACTGGGTCGCGATCCCCTTGAACAGGGTGACCCAGGGGTTGCTGGCGTCACCGACCAAGCCATCGTACGTGTCACTGGTCATCCCGGTGAGCAGCGCTGCGGGCAGGGTGGCGCCCAGCGACCCCCCGGTGAGGATGGCGGTGAGCGTGGGGACGTCCGCCCCGACGTTGCTGACCACGAACTGGGGGTGGTAGTTGATGCTCGCCGCGCTGGCGATCATGGCTGCGGTGAACAGCGGGATGGAGAAGCTGGCCACCACCTGCACACCCGCTGCCTGCATGGCCGCCATCTCCGCCTTCACGCCGGCGGCGCCTGCCGCGGTCGGCGCGTAGTACTGCGGTGGGCTGGAGACGGTGACGTTGCTGTTCTTCAGGACGTCGTTCAACCCGGCGATGCCGTCGTCACCGAACTCATCGTTGGGGCCCTGGGCGAAGTAGCCCACCTTCATGCCCGCGTACGTCTGCTTGATGTAGTTGCCCAGGATCTTGCCCTCGATCGTGTAGTTGGGCTGCCAGCCAAACGTGTATGGATGCGCTGAGACGTTGTTCCAGCAGTTGCATCCCGACGCCACGAAAAGATCGGGAACCTTCTCCTGGTTCAGGTAGTCGACGACTGCGAGATGGGTCGGGGTTCCCAGAGCGTCGAACACGGCGTACACGCTGTCCTGCAGCACCAGCTGCCGGGTCAATGACGCCGTGTTGGTGGGGTTGTAGCCGTCGTCGAGGAACTTGTAGGTGATGCTCCTGCCGAACACGCCTCCGTGGGCGTTGACGTACTTGAAGTACGCGTTGGAGGCGGGCGAAATCTCCGAGTATCCGGGCGCGGCCGGGCCGGTCAGCGGCTGCGTGCTGCCGATGGTCACCGAGGTGGGGGTGATGCCAGGTGCCGAAGCACTGTTGCTGGTGGATCCTGTGCTGGTGGTGCTGCCACACGCCGCCACCAGCGCGGAGGCCACGCCCACGCAGGCGCCCTTCACCCACCTCCTCGCCCTGGGGGTTCGCAAGTTCACGTTGTCACCTCCGATGTCCGCTGATTCAAACGACGATTCAGAAGCCGTTGGCGCCCCGCGCGAACCGCTGCTGCGGCCGTGCCCTGGATGCCGCGTGGGAACACCAGCATGGCCACGACCAGCACCGCGCCGTACACGGCCAGTGGCAGGTTGTTGGTGACGTCGCTGGAGAGGTTGAGGTTGCTGGCCAACCCGCTGGTCCAGACCGGCAGATACACGAGGACGAATGCGCCCAGGACGGCGCCGGTCAGGCTGCCCAGGCCACCGATGACGATGGCGCTGAGCAGCTGGAGCGAGAGCTGCAGACCGAACCCGGTGGGTGCTGTGATTCCGACCCAATACGCGAAGAGGGATCCGGCCAGCCCGGCGCAGACGGCGCTGATCACGAACGCGAGCACCTGGACGCGGGCCACGTCGATGCCGGCGAGCCGCGCTGCCGTCTCGTTGTCGTGCACCGCGCGCAGCGTGCGTCCGGCGGCGCCGCGCACCAGATTGGCAAGGAGGAAGAGGGTGATCACCGCAGCGGCGATCGCGATCCACGCCAGCCAGCGCTCCTGGGGAAAGTCCCCTCCCAGGGTGGCCGGGGGCTGCGGTGGCGCCACGTTGAGGCCCTGGTTGCCGCCCAGCACGCGGCCGAAATGAATGGCCAGCTGGGGCAACCCAACCGCCAGTGCCAGGGTGGCGCCGGCGAGGTACGGTCCGCGCAGGCGAGCCGCCGCGATCCCGATGACACCACCGGCCACCCCGGTTACGACGATCGCCGCGAGCAGCGTCAGAAGGAACGGCAGCTGCGGTTGCTCCTTGAGCAGGAGCGAGGTGGTGTAGGCCCCCACCGCCATCAGCGCCCCGTGACCGAGCGAGAGCTGGCCGTTGATGCCGGTGAGCACGGTCAGCCCGGCGGCCGCGATGGCGTAGATGGCGATGCCGGCGATGTTGTAGTCGGTGAAAGCGTCGACGAGAAGGGTCACCCCGAGAAGCACCGCCGCCAGTGGTAGGAGGATGACACCGTGGCGCAGCGCCGTGGAGCGAGGCAGCTGTATGGCGCTCATGCCTGACGCTCCCTCTGGGATGCGAACAGTCCCTGCGGCCTGATCATCAGCACCGCGATCAGGATGACCAGCCCGCCGATCGTCTCCAGGTCCGATCCCGCGTAGCCGCCCACATAGCTGAGGACGAGGCCGACCGCAACCGCGCCCACCACCGCGCCCACCGGACTGTCCAGGCCGCCCAGGATGGCGCCGGTGAAACCGAAGACGAGAACCTCGTCCATGTTGTTGGGATACAGGAAGATCGCCGGCGCGATGAGCAGACCGGCGAGTGCGCCGAGCAGCGCCGCCAATCCCCACCCCAGAGTCAGCATGCGACCGACTCGCACGCCGAGCAGGCGCGCGATCTCGGGGCCAAAGGCGGCCGCGCGCAGGCGCAGGCCGATGGTGGTGCGCTGGAAGAAGGCCAGCAGCGCGACCATGGTGAGCAGCACCGCGCCGACCACGAAGATGTCGAACGGCGAGATGTAGAGCTGCGTCGTGCCGATATTGAGATCGATGCGCGAGAACGGTGCCGGAAAGGACTTCACCTGCCCGCCGAACAGCATCGGCGCTAGCGCCTCGAGGAGGATGAGCAGGCCCAGGGTGAGGATGACGATGTTGAGCGGCGGGCGGGACTCCACCGGCCGCACCAGGACGCGCTCGATGCCAGCGCCGAACAGGAAGCCACCACCGAGTGCGATCACGAAGGCCAGCCAGTACGTGACGCCGTGCGAGATGGCATAGAGCGCGACGTAGGTGGTGAACATCCCCATCGCACCCTGCGCGTAGTTGATGACCCGGGTGGCGCGCCAGATCATCACCAGCGCCAGCGCCACGATGGCGTAGACAAAGCCGTTGGTGACCCCGTCGACGGTTAGGATCAGGAACGTCCGCATCTCAGAAGCCCAGGTACGCGTGGCGCAGCGCGTCGTCGCCGGCCAGCTGCGCGGCCCGGTTGCGTGCCACCACCGTGCCCTGAGAGAGCACCACCGCCTCATCGGCGACCGAGAGCGCGCTGCGCGCGTTCTGTTCGATGAGCAGCACTGCGAGGTTCCGTTCGCGAGATAGCGTGCGCAGCCGGGTCATGATCTGCGCGAGCACGGCCGCGTGGAGGCCGAGCGAGGGCTCATCGAGCAGCAGCACTCGTGGCCGGGAGGCGAGAGCCCGGCCGATGGAGAGCATCTGGCGCTCTCCCCCGGAGAGGCTCGCGGCGTGGAGGTGGCGCCGTGCCAGCAGCGGCGGAAAGAGCTCGTACGCCTCCTCCACAGCCAGGCGCTGATCCGCCCGGTCGCGCCGCCACAGCCCGCCCAGGCGAAGGTTCTCGTCAACAGTGATCTCGCTGATGATCCCGTGTCCCTCAGGGACGTGAGCGACTCCGAGACGCGCGATCGCCTCCGGAGCGCGTCCCCTCAGCTCGGTGCCGGCGACGCGCACGCTGCCCCAGCGCGGACTCACGAGGCCCGAGATGGCCCGGACAAGGGTTGTCTTGCCGGCGCCGTTGGCACCCAGCACGGTGGTGATGCTGCCCTCGGCGACGGTCAGTGACACACCGTTCACGGCGACCACGCCGCCGTACGCAACGGTCAGATCGGTGATCTCAAGCATTGGCCACCTGGCTGCCGAGGTAGGCGGTGGTCACCTCCTCGTTGGCGCGGATGTCGGCCGGCGTGCCCACTGCGATCACCCGCCCGAGGTTGAGCACCGTCACGCGATCGCTCACCGCCATCACCATGTCGAGGTGATGCTCGACGAGCGCAATCCCCATATCCGTTCGGAGCCGGCGGAGCAGATCGACGAGCTGTTCCACCTCGGCCGCCGAGAGGCCGCTGGCCGGCTCGTCGAGCAGGAGGAGCGATGGACGCGCTATCAGCGCACGTGCCAGGACCACGCGTTTCTGGGTGCCGTGTGAAAGCGAGCCTGGATAGGCGGCCGCCCGATCCGCGATGCCAAGCTCATCGAGGACTGCCATGGCCGCGTCGACACGCTCGCGCTCCTCCCTGCCGGCTCGGGGAAGCGCAAGCAGGTCGCTGATCATGCCCGTCGTGCGCGGCGCGCCGAGCATGACATTCTCGAGAACGCTGAGGCGGGTCCAGAGGCCGAGCCCCTGCAGGGTGCGCACGATGCCCAGGTCGGTGAGTTGAAACGGACGCAGCGACAGCAGCGAACGACCGGCGTAGGTGATGCTGCCGTGGCTCGGCGCGACCAACCGGCAGATGGCGTTGAACAGCGTCGTCTTGCCCGCCCCGTTGGGTCCGATCACCCCCAGGATCTGCCGCGGATGCACCGCGAGGGACACGTCCTCCAACGCGACGACTCCACCGAAGTGGACCTCGAGCCCGGAGACCTCGAGCGCGGCGGGACTCCGCGGCGCGTCGGTGCGCCATTCGTCGCCAGGAGCAGCCTCAGACGACCTCGCGCCGACGTCTTGCACTCCGCGCGCCCCCGTGTCCCACGAACGCCTGTGGCGCCGGATGCTAACATGAATCCTGACTCAGTTTCCAGTTCGGTGGGAGAGGGATGGCGCCTGCTGTCCGCGTCGAGGTGGGGTCGCTGACCGCTCGCGGGGAACGCACACGGAGCCGGCTGGTGGCGGCTGGTGAGGAGGTTTTCGGGCGACGCGGCTACCACGATGCCTCGATCGCCGAGATCACCCAGGCTGCGGGCGTTGCTCAGGGCACCTTCTACCTCTACTTCGAGAGCAAGCGCGACCTGCTCCGCGCCGTCGTCGAGGAACGCGGCCACGAGCTCCGTGCCACCCTCGCCCGGTCCACGGCGGGCGTGGACGGTCACGTTGCCAGGGAGCACGCGGGCTTTGCCGCCTTCTTCGCCTGGATGGCGCGGCACCGCGCGCTCTACCTCATCGTCCGGCAGGTCGAGTACATCGACAGTGAGGTCTATCGCGGCTGGTACAGGCAGCTCGCTGACGGGTACACCGCAGCGCTCGACCTCGCCGCCTACGAGGGTGAGATCGGGCGCTTCGACGACGTCGAGACCCTCGCGTATGCGCTCATGGGCATCGGCGATTTCGTGGGCCTGCGCTGGCTGGTGATCGAAGAGCGCCGCACGGTGCCGCCCCGGGCTCTGGCGACGATCGCGCAGCTGGTGGAGCGGGCTCTGCGCCCGGAGCCGGCCAACCGCCCGAGCCGAGGCCGCTGAGGTGGTCACCTCGCCGTCGGCTGAGCTGGGATTTCCACTGACCGCGGAGCAGGATCTCCTGCGCCGCACCGCCGCCGACTTCGTCGACCGCGAGGTGGTGCCCCACCGCGCGCACTGGGATCGGGTCGAGGCGGTGGACCGCTCCATCGTCTCCCGGCTCGCCGAGGTGGGCTTCCTGGGTGTGACCCTTCCCGAGGAATTCGGCGGCACGCCGGTGGATCACCGCGCCTACTGCCTGCTCATGGAGGAGTTGGGCCGGGGCGACTCGTCTGTGCGCGGCATCGTCAGTGTCAGCCTCGGTCTGTTCGGCAAGACGGTGCATGCCGAGGGCACCGACGAGCAGCGTTCGGAGTGGCTGCCCGGCATCTGCTCCGGGGCGCATCTCGGCTGTTTCGCGCTCACCGAACCGGGAGTGGGCAGCGACGCCGGCAGCCTGGCCACGCGCGCGCAGCGTGACGGTGACGACTGGATCCTCAGTGGAGAGAAGATTTTCATCACCAACGGAACCTGGGCCGACCTCGCTCTGGTCTTCGCGCGCAGCGGGGGGGACGGCCCGCGCGGCATCACCGCTTTCGTGATCCCCACAGACGCGGCTGGATTCACGGCGGCAGAGATCAAGGGAAAGCTAGGCCTGCGTGGCCAGGCCACGGCGACGTTGCGTCTCGACTCGGTCAGGGTGCCCGATCGCCACCGCCTCGGCGAGGAGGGGCGCGGCTTCAAGATCGCCATGGCCGCACTGAGCCGGGGACGCATGAGCCTCGCGGCCGGGTGTGTGGGCGTGTCGCGCGGCTGCCTGGAGGCCGCGGTGTCATACGCGCAAGAACGTGAGCAGTTCGGCAAGCCCCTCGCCGCCCACCAGCTGGTGCAGGAGATGATCGCTGACATCGCCGTGGACACGGACGCGGCGCGGGCGTTGACCTGGCTGGTCGCCGACCTTGCCGATGCCGGCGGGCGCATCGATCTGGCGGCCAGCAAGGCGAAGTACTTCGCCAGCGAGGCGGCCGTCCGCTCCGCCAATCGTGCCCTGCAGGTCTTCGGCGGCTATGGCTACATCGACGAGTACCCGGTGGGAAAGTACCTGCGCGACGCCAGGGTCACCACCCTGTACGAGGGAACCAGCCAGATCCAGAAGCTGATCATCGGCCAGGCTCTGACCGGCGTCAGCGCCTTCGCCTGACCGCGCTGACGCGCACCCTGATCGGTTCAGGTGAGAAAGCGGCTGACCAGGTCGGCGACGCAGCAGGGCTTGTCCCCGTCCCTCACCTCGATCTCCACGTGGGTGACCACCTGAAGGCCGCCGGGCACGTCGTCGGCCGTCTCCAGCCGCGCACGAGCCCGCACCTCGGAGTTGCTCGGCAGCGGCGCGGGGAAGCGCACCCGGTTGGCTCCGTAGTTGATCGCCAGCCGCACGCCGCGCACCTCGTAGATCTCATGGAGCAGCATGGGAGTGAGAGCAAGGCTGAGGAAGCCGTGAGCGATGGTGGTTCCAAAGGGACCGGCCGCCGCACGCCCGGCGTCGACGTGGATCCACTGGTGGTCGCCGGTGGCGTCGGCGAACGCATCGATCTGCGGCTGGGTGATCGGATGCCACTCGCTGATCCCCAACTCGGTCCCGGCGGCGAATCTCAGATCGTCGATGCTGTCGAAGACTCGCATCTCAGCGCGCCCCTCCATTGACGTAGACGGTCTGGCCGCTGACGTACCCGGCATCGTCGCTGGCCAGGAATGCGATCACTGAGGCGATCTCCTCGGGGCCGGCGACGCGACCCAGCGGGGTGCGCTGCGCCACCGCCCCCTGATGATCCTCGGCGCTCATCCCGACACGCTCCGCGGTGGCCGCGGTCATGGGCGTGGCGACGTACCCCGGCGCCACCGCGTTGACCGTGACGTTGAACGGCCCCAACTCGATCGCCAGGGTGGCGGTGAGGCCCTGGATGCCCGCCTTGGCCGCGGCATAGTTCACCTGTCCGCGGTTGCCCAGGGCTGATCGGCTGCTGAGGTTCACGATACGGCCGTACTTGGCAGCAACCATGTGCTTCTGGGCCGCCCGGCACATCAGGAAGACGCTGGTCAGGTTCACCTGCAGCACGGTGGCCCAGTCGCCCTCCGTCATCTTGAAGAGCAGGTTGTCGCGGGTGATGCCCGCGTTGTTGACCAGGACGTCGATGCGTCCGTGCTCGGCGGCGACGAGCGCGACGGCGTCTTCCACGCTCTGTGAGGAGGCGACATCGCACTCCAGCCCGAACGCCGTCCCGCCGGCGGCGCGGATCGTCTCCGCGGTCGAGTTCGCGCCGGCGCCGTTGCGATCCAACACGGCGACGATCGCGCCCTCCTCCGCCAGCCGCAGGGCGGAGGCTGCACCGATGCCCTGGGCGGCGCCGGTGACGATGGCGACGCGCCCCGCGAACCGGCTCGCCCACGGAAGCGGCTCGGCTGTCATGTCCAATCGCCTCCGAAGGTGATGAGACTGCGGGCTCCCCGGCCGGCGCTCATCTCCGCGAACGCCGGTTCGACATCATCGAGGGTGATCCGGCTGCTGACCAGCGCGCCGAGGTCGAGGCGGCCGGCGCGCACGTGCTCGACCAGCACGGGGACGTCGGCGGCGGGGTCGGCGTTGCCGTACATGGAGCCGCGCAGGGTGCGCGCGAAATGGGCCACCTCGAGCGCGTTGAACGCCAGGGTGTCGGTCTTCGCCCCCAGTCCCACGACCGTGGCCTGTCCACCACGCCGCGTCACCGACCACGCCATGCGGATGGTGTCGGCGCGACCGACGCACTCGATGGCGTGGTCCACACCGCGGCCGCCGGTGAGGGCGCGGACGCGGCGGGCGATGTCGTCGGCGGGCTCGAGAACGTCGGTGGCACCGAGGCGGTGCGCGAGGTCGGCCTTGTCAGTGGACGGGTCGATGGCGATGATCGGCGCCGCGCCCGCCAGGCGCGCACCCTGCACCGCGCAGAGCCCGACGCCACCCAGGCCGATGACCGCGACGGAGTCGCCGGGCTGGACCGCGGCGGCATGCAGAACCGCGCCGACCCCGGTGAGGACAGCGCATCCGAGCAGGGCCGCCTCTTCGAGGTCGATGTCGCCCGGCACGGGGATACACGCCGACTGCGCCACCACCGTCTCCGTCGCGAAGGCGGCGACGCCCAGCCCGGCGTACAGCGGGGTGCCGTCACCGAGCCGCGCATATGGCGTGGCGCCACCCTCGGTGGCGCGCGCACACAGGTACGGTTCGCCGTGCTCGCACCACCAGCACTGCCGGCAGGGCGGTGCCCAGTTGAGCAGCACCGCGTCCCCCGCTCGCACCGAGGTGACCCCCTCGCCGGCCGCCACCACCACCCCCGCCCCCTCGTGACCGAGGACCGCGGGGACGGGCTGGACCAGCGTGCCGCGGGCCAGCGAGAGGTCGGAGTGGCACACGCCCGTCGCCACCATGCGCACCCGGACCTGCCCCGGCCCCGGTTGCTCCAGCGAGATCTCCTCGACTCGCAGTGGCGCACCGATGTCACGGAGCACGGCGGCGCGCACCGTCACGGCAGCTGCATCGACTTGACGAGCTGGAACTCCTCGAGACCGTGACGGCCGAGCTCGCGACCGTTGCCGGACTGCTTGTAGCCACCGAACGGAGCGTTGGGATTGAAGCGGGCGCCGTTGATGTCGACCTGCCCGGTGCGCAGCCGGCGCGCCACGGCGACGGCCCGCTCACGGTCGGCCGACCAGACGGCCCCGGCGAGCCCGTACCGGGTGGAGTTGGCGATGCGCACCGCATCATCCTCATCGGCGCAGCGGATGATCGACAGCACAGGCCCGAAGATCTCCTCCTGGGCGATGGTCGCCTCCGCGGCGACGTTGGCGAACACCGTTGGGGCCGTGTAGTAGCCGCGTTCCGGAAGCCCTCCGGAGCCGGTGCCGCCCGCCACCAGCCGCGCGCCCTCGCTGATGCCGCCCTCCACGTACCCGCGCACGCGGTCGCGCTGGGCCGCGTTGGCGAGCGGGCCGAGGCGGGTGGCGGGGTCGGTGGGGTCCCCGACAACGTAGGCGGACGCTGTGGTCGCCGCCAGGTCCACCACCTCCTCGTATCGGGATGCCGGGGCCAGCATCCGCGTCCACGCGGTGCAGGTCTGTCCGGAGTTGAGGAAGCAATTGGCGACGCCGACCTTGACGGCGGCGGTGATGTCCGCATCATCGAGGATGACGTTCGCCGACTTGCCTCCGAGCTCCAGGGCCACTCGCTTCACCGTCTCGGACGCCAGGGCGCTGACGCGGCGCCCCGCACGGGTCGACCCGGTGAACGACACCATGTCGACGTCAGGGTGTCGCGCCAGCGCCTCACCGACGATGGCTCCGCTGCCGGACACCACGTTGTAGACGCCGGCGGGCAGGCCGGCGTGGTGGGCGATGTCGGCGAGGATGTACGCCGTCAGAGGTGCCACCTCGCTTGGCTTGTGCACCAGCGTGCAGCCCGCCAGGAGCGCCGGCGCTATCTTGGCGATGCTCTGGTGCAGTGGATAGTTCCATGGCGTGATCGCCGCGACCACACCCGCCGGCTCGCGCACCACCAGCGAGTTGCCGACCGTCTCGGTCTGCTCGGCGACCTCCGCCAGCTCGATGTACGACGCCAGCACCTGCAGGGGCAGGGCGGTTTGCACGGTGGCCGCAAGCCGTGCCGGGGCGCCCATCTCAGCGGTGATGCTCGCGGCCAGCTCCGCCTGGCGGGCAGCGATCCCGGTGCGCAACCCCTCGAGGAGCCGGGCGCGCTCAGCGACCGGCGTGCCCGACCACTCCGCGAACGCCTGGCGAGCGGCGCGCACCGCGCGATCCACGTCCTCGGTGGTGCCCTCCGGCACCTCGGCGATGACCTCCTCGGTGGCGGGGTTCTCCACTGGGATCCACCGATCCCCGGTGGACTCGATCCATTCGCCCCCGACGTAGAGCGGGCCAGGTCGTCGCACGCCATTCCTCCATCGATCTCGCCGCCACAGTATCCGACCGCCGCGCCGGGCGGCGCTCACCGGCGCTGTGTAGAGTCGCCCGCGCGTGGAAGCATCCGGTCGCGTCGTCGTGGTCACCGGTGGCGGGAGTGGCATCGGAGCAGCCCTGTGCCGCGCGTTCGCCGGCGCCGGCGCTGCGACGGTGGTCGTCGCGGACATCGACCTGCCCGCCGCCACGACAGTCGCTGCCGAGGTGGACGGAGTTGCGGTCGCCACCGACGTGACGCGCGAGGCGGACGTCCGAGAGCTGGTGCGGCGCACCGTCGACCGCGAGGGTCGGGTGGACATCTACTGCTCCAACGCGGGAGTTGCGCTCGGAGGCGGTGAGGAGGCGCCCGACGCGTCGTGGCAGAGGAGCTGGGACGTCCATGTGATGGCGCACGTGTATGCGGCACGCGCGGTCATCCCCGCCATGCTGGAGCGCGGTGAGGGCCACATCGTCGGCACCGCCTCCGCTGCGGCGCTCCTCAACCACCTGTCCTCCGCGCCGTACGCGGCCAGCAAGGCCGCAGCCCTCTCCTTCATGGAGTGGCTGGCGATCACCTACGGGTCGCGGGGGATCCGCGTGTCGGCGCTGTGTCCCCAGGGGGTGAGAACCCCGATGCTGGCTCAGGCCGGCGACGATCATTTCCTCGCCGCCGGCGCGCTGGAACCCGCGACCGTTGCGGACGCCGTCGTCACGGCGGTGCGTGACGAGCGCTTCCTCATCCTTCCCCACCCGGAGGTGCGCGAGTACTTTCTGCGCAAGGCGTCGGACTACGATCGCTGGCTTGCCGGCATGCAGCGGTTCCGTGACCGGGTGGTCGCCGGCTTTCCGCTCTCGTCATAACCCTGAGAGGCAGGGGACCCGCCTGTCCGCGCGCCGCGAGGCGGGCGCGGAGGCCGCCCGAGGACTAAGGTTGCGGCTGTGGGACGCCCCGAGACGGTCGACGCCGGCGCTGAGCGTGCCGCCACCAGTGCCGGCGCCAGACCCCCACAGGACCTCTGGAAGGGGGCGTCCTCGGCGACGAGGGTCGTCGACGCCGGGCCTGCGCTCGTCGAGCAGTGGGTCGCCAGCGAGCTGGGCAACAGCAGCTACCTGGTCGTTGATCGAGATGGGGGCGAGGCCGTGGTCATCGACCCGCTGCGCGACGTCGATCGCTACCTCGCCACCGCCGGTGATCACGGGTGGCGTATCTCAGCCAGTCTGGACACGCACGTCCACAACGACTTCCTCTCCGGTGGTCCCGACCTGCGCGCGGCGGTGGGGAGCGCACTCATCGTCCCCGGCCACAGCGCGATCGCGGGTGCCGACCGCGAGTTGAGCGATGGCGAGGAGATCGCCGTGGGTTCCCTGCGCCTGCGCGCCATCCACTCGCCGGGCCACACCCCCGAGCACCTCAGCTACCTCCTCGTCGATGGGGAGGGCGGCCTGCTGGCGCTGTTCTCGGGCGGGGCTCTCATGGTTGGAACCATGGCTCGACCCGACCTTCTCGGCGCCAGCCACACGTACTCGCAATCGCTCCGCGGACGGGAGACGCTGAGGAACCGGCTGCTGACCCTGCCCGCGAACCTCTGCGTGCTCCCCACCCATGGAGGTGGCTCGTTCTGCGGAGCCGCCACCTCCGACGCACGCGTGACGACCATCGGCGAAGAGCGCCACCACAACCCGCTCGCCACCGCTCCGGACTTCGCTCACTTTCTGGCAATTCATGCCGACCAGGGCAGATACCCCGCGTACTACGCGCGCATGGCCCCGCTCAATCGACTCGCGCACCCCGCGGCCACGGTGCTGGCGCCGCGACTCACCCCGGCCGCATTCCGCGGCGCCAGGGACGGCGGGGCGATCGCTGTCGACTGCCGGCCGTATGACGACTTCGACGGCGGCCACGTGCCCGGCTCGCTGTCAGTTCCCGGGGACGGGCCGTTCTCCGCATGGGTCGGCTGGGTTGTGGACATCGCGGCGCCGGTGGTGCTCATCGCGGCGTCGGCGGCCACGGCGCAGGAGGCGACCAGGCAGCTGGCGCGCATCGGGTTTGATGACGTGCGCGGCTGGCTCGACATGCAGGATTGGATCCAGGAGGGGCGGGCGACGCGGAGCGTCACTCGGTGCACCATGGCGGACCTGACTCGGAAGATCCTCGGCGGCGGCGACATCACGGTGATCGATGTGCGGCAGGACGCTGAGTGGGCGGGCGGCCATCTGCCCGGAGCCGTGCACGCGCTCGCACCCGACCTGCCGGCGATCGCCGACGGCCTCGATCGTGAGGCTCCGATCGCTGTGCACTGCGCCACCGGCTACCGTTCCGCGCTGGGTGTGTCCCTGCTTCTGCGGCACGGCTTTGCCGACGTCTGGCACGTCATCGACGGCGTCGAGTCCTGGACAGCGCAGGGACATCCGCTCATCACCTCCGCCTGACGCGGTCAGCGGATGCCCGAGGCAGCGGCCAGTGCGAGGCTGGAGACGCTGACGATCACCCAAAGGGCGGCGCCGAGGAGCAGGGGCCTCGGGCCCGTCCGGCGCAGACCTGCGACGTCGGTGGACAGCCCAATCGCTGCCAGGGCCACGGTGACGAGAAATACCGCCACCGCGCTAAAGGCGCTGCGAAGACCGGCTGAGGGTGGCACGACGCTGACCACGGCGCTGACCACGACGAACGCGATCAGGAACCACGGCACCAGGTGCGTGATGGAGGGCATGTGGCCGCCACCGCGCGATCGGCTGCGCTGCAGAGCCAGGGCGACGCAGATGGGAACGATGAAGAGCGTGCGCGTCAGCTTGACCACCACGGCGTGCTGGCCTGCGGCCGCACCGTAGACATATCCCGCAGCGACGACCGACGAGGTGTCGTTGATCGCGGTACCGGCGAAGAGCCCGAAGGCCTGCTCTGACATCGACAACGCGTGGCCGACCAGGGGAAACAGCACCACCGCGACCGCATTGAAGACAAACACAGTCGAGAGTGCATAGGCCACGTCGTCGTCGTCGGCGTCGATGACCGGCGTCACCGCGGCGATGGCGCTGGCTCCGCAGATCGCGGTCCCCACTCCGACCAGCGTGCGCAGGCCGGACCGCACCCGCAACCAATGGCCCACCACAACGGCCGCGATCAGGCAGATCGCCAATGTTCCCACCAGCACCGGCAGCGACTGAGCCCCCGCGGCCAGCGCCTGACCGAGGGTCAACTGCACCCCGAGGCTCGCCACAGCGACCTGAAGGACGTGGTGGCTGCAGAATCGGATGCCCGGGACCAGGGCCGCCGACGGGCGTCGGCGGAGCGTGATCAACATACCCACGACCAGGCCGATGACCGGTGCGCCGACGATGGGCGCCAACCTGCCTGCAGCCGTTGCCGCAGCGGCGATGCCGAGGCAGAGCACAACCCCGAGAACCGCGCCAGAGGTCGGTCGCCCGCGTGGTTGCCGACTGTCTGGCACGGTGCGAGCTTAGTCGCGCCCGGCCCGCTGCCCCAAGACCTCCGGATGGCGTTCACACCGGGTTCACATCCGTCCGCGATCGTGAGGACATATCAACCGGCGTCACAAGGAGATCGCCATGTACTACCGTCCCGCCCGAGCCACGTTCGGGCTCATCGCCGTCGGCGGCGCAATCGCTGTGGGTGTGACCACCCACGATGCGGGTTTCACCGCCCTCACCTTCCTCGGGGGTCTCTTGCTGCCCCGCATCCTCGGCTTCCGCGGGCATCGCGCCTTCGGGTGGGGATGCGCCGGCGGCCGTGGCGACGAGGTTCGCGACAAGATGCGCGGCCGTTTCGACCAGCGCATGGACTCCTGGCACCGTCAGGCCCACGGCGACACCGGCGCCGAGCAGCCACCGGCGACCACCACTGCCGGGGCGTGAGCCGCACGACCGGGATCGCCACCGCGGTCCCGGTCGCTTTCCTCCGGGCACGTCTAGGATGAGAAATCCGTGAGGACCGTCCTGATCGTCGACGACGAGCCCGAGATCGTGCGCATCCTCCGCGACTATCTGGAGCGCGCTGGGTTCGCGGTGATCACCGCGGGCGATGGCGAGGCGGCGGTGGCGGTGGCCCGTCGCCACAGACCCGATCTGGTGGTGCTCGACCTCACCCTTCCGTCTCTCGACGGCCTCGATGTCGCTCGCGCCCTGCGCCGTGACGGCGAGGTGCCGATCATCATGCTGACCGCCCGCACCGAGGAGAGCGACAGGGTCGCCGGCCTCGAGCTGGGCGCGGACGACTACGTCGCCAAGCCATTCAGCCCGCGGGAGCTGGTGGCGCGGGTCCGCGCGGTGCTGCGGCGCGTCGACACCGCCCGCTCCCCCAGCGATGTGGTGCGCGTCGGCGACGCCATCGAGCTCGACGTGCCTCGCATGGAGGTGTCGGTCGACGGCCATCGCGTCGAGCTCACCGCAACGGAATTTCAGCTCCTCCTCCACATGGCCCGCCAGCCGGGCCGCGTTTTCACCCGCGCGCAGCTGCTCGACGCTGTGCACGGCGTCGCCGTCGAGTCCTATGAGCGCGCCATCGACGCACACGTCAAGAACATCCGCCGCAAGATCGAGCAGGACCCGCATGCGCCGCGACACCTTCAAACGGTCTTCGGGGTGGGCTACCGTCTCGCCGACACCGCCGCATGACGCCGCATGGCGGCGACCGCAGGTCATGGCGGCCCGGTCGGAGTCGTCCGCCGTGGTGGCCTGAGGACCGTAGCTGGCCACCGCGGGGAGGCCAGGATTGGCCACGCCAAGGCCGCCGGATGGCCCGGCGCGTGGGCTGCCTGGCCGGGCTCCTGCTGCTCATCCTCGGAGGGGCCGGGACGGCGCTGATCTGGCTGATCCTCAGTGCCACGGGCGCCGTGGCGTCGGCACCCTTTGCGCGGGTCATCTCAGGGATCGCTCTGCTGCTCGGCGTCGCGGCTGTCATCGGTGCCGGGGTGGCTCTGCGGCGGCTCACCGCCCCGGCGACGCGTCTCGTCGACGCCGCCCGCCGCATCGAGACCGGCGACTACTCCGCGCGTGTCCCGGTGCGCGGACCGAGTGAGCTGCGCTCCCTGGCGCGAGCGTTCAACGCCCTGAGCGGTCGGTTGGAAGCCGATGAGGCACGGCGGCGCTCGGTGCTTGCCGACGTCGCCCACGAGCTGCGCACCCCGATCACAGTGATCCGGGGACAGGCGGAGGGGATCGTCGACGGTGTGTATGCGGGAGATGCCGAGCACATGCGTCCGGTCCTGGCCGCCACCCGCACCCTCGAGGTGCTCGTCGACGACCTGCGCACGCTCGCGCTGGCCGAGGCCGGCAGCCTGCACCTGCAGCGCGAACCTGTCGAGCTGGGCATCCTGGTGCACGACACCCTGGCGACCTTTGCCGACACCGCAGCTGCCGCGGGGGTCCGGTTGGCGGCGACCATCGATCCACCCGACCTTGTGGTCGACGCCGACAGTGTGCGACTGGGAAGTGTGCTCGCCAACCTGATCGGCAATGCACTTCGACACGAGCATCGCGGTGGGGCGGTGGACGTCGAGGCCAGGAAGGTGGCGGCCGGCGTGGAGATGGTGGTGCGCGACGACGGCTCCGGCGTCCCCGCGGAGCTTCTTCCGCGCGTCTTCGATCGCTTCGCGAAGAGCGGCGATTCACCCGGCTCCGGTCTTGGTCTGGCGATCGTGAGGGACATTATCGAGGCGCACGGGGGTGCCGTCGCCATGGCGAGCACACCGGGCGCAGGGACCGAGGTTCGCGTGACACTTCCCCTTCGCTAGTGTCGTGTCGATGGTGACCTCGGACCAGTCCGCTGCCCTTCTCCTTTCCGTGAACATCGGGTCCGCCACGCCCACCGCCTACAGCGACGTGCCGCTCACGGGCATCGATAAGCGACCGGTCGAGAAAGCGGTGGATGTCTGTGATCCGGGGAGGGATCGCACCCACCCGAGCGGCCTGTCTGGCGACGCCATCTGCGACGTTCGCCACCACGGGGGCAGGGAGCAGGCGGTGTACGCATACGCGCGCGAAGACCTCGACGAGTGGGAGGCAGAACTCGGCCGTCCACTCGGCTGCGGCATGTTTGGCGAGAACCTCACGACCCGCCACCTCGATGTCACTGGTGCGTTGATCGGCGAGCGATGGCAGGTTGGTGACGAGTGTGTGCTGCAGGTGACGTCACCGCGCATTCCGTGCCGGACGTTCGCCGGGTGGCTCGCCGAGAAAGGTTGGGAGCGGCGATTCACCCATCGCGGCGCACCGGGCGCGTACCTGCGCGTGGTGACCCCCGGGCGAGTACAGGCGGGCGATCCGATCACCGTGGTGCGGAGCCCCCACCACGATGTGACGATCAACTTCATGTTCCGGGCCCTCACGACGGAGAAGCGGCTCATGCCAGATCTGCTCGCGGCGGGCGACGCGTTGACGGATGAGATTCGCGAGGAGGTGACAGCGCGAATGGCAGCGCAACGGTCGCGCGCGTAAGGGTCGCCTCCGCCTCGTTCACCAAATCGATGTCATCGACAAAGGCCGCCTTGAGCTGGTCGAGGCGCTTGAGGGCCGAATCTGGCGGAGGGAGAGGGATTCGAACCCCCGGGGGCTTGGCGGCCCCTGCGGTTTTCAAGATTGATGGGGAGGTGTCGCGGGGTGGCGCTGAGGGTCGTCGTGAACTCGGATTTCAGTGCCGCCGTGCCGGCAGATGACGGCAGATGACGGCAGGTGTCACGCCCAACTGGGGTACGAAATGGGGTACGGCCGTGGAAGCGCCATGGACGCTCGTCCGGGTGTTTTCGAAGCGGTTTTCGTGCGGGCACATCTTTCTTCGTCTCGGGAGCTCAGCACTGACACCTCATCAGGAGAGAGCATGACCTGGCGCTGGGACGAGTTCGGCCTTGACCGCATGGGCTATAACAACGATGATATAGTCCTGGTTCCAGCATGTGGGACCTTCGATATCACCCTGCCGCAAAGGCCGAGGAGAATGCCCTGCCGCCTCGCGAACAACTCGCCATGACGAATGTAGTCGCCAAGCTCCGCGTCGCCGGACCCGCTCTCGGCTATCCGCATCAGAGTGCGGTTCGGAGTTCCACGGTTCGTGAGCTCCGACCGCGAGGTGGGCGAAGCCCCTGGCGTGCCTTCTACCGACGGGTCGGGGACCTGTTCGTCGTCGGCGCGGTCGGCCCCGAGGCCGAGGCCAATCGCAGGGGATTCCAGAAAGCGGTTCGGCTGGCTGAGTCCCGTCTGAATGAGACCGAACAGGAGTGACCTGATGAAGATTTCCGAGATGCCAACAGCCGACGACGTACTCGCTGATCACCTCGATAACCCGGAGTTCCGCCGAGAGTGGGAGCGCACCGCGCTCGCCCGCGCCGTGGCTCTCAAGGTGGTGGCCTATCGTGCAGAGCATGGTCTCTCCCAGACTGCCCTCGGCCGGAAGCTCGAGATGTCGCAGCCGGCCATCGCGCGCCTGGAGATCGGTGAACACGAGCCTACTTTTGCCACCCTGAGCAAGCTCTCTCGCGGACTCGGCATCAACTTCCACATCGACATCACGCCTAGCGCGCTCTCCATGTCAGCCTAGAGGTGTCAGTGGTCAGTGAGATCGAGTTTCAGGGGCCCTGGGGGCACCCGAGGATACCCCGCTGAACTCGGCAGGATCGTTTGGCGGCGCCGCTCGTGCCCTTCCATCCCGGCAGGTACCCTCCCGGTGTGGGTACGGATGATGGGTATGGACCCGTTGTCGCCGGCGGGTCGAACACGGGGGCCTGGGGCTGAGGCTGAGGCTGAGCGCTAAGTATACCAAGCAGAGGGATGGCGGCGGAGTAGGCTCTAACGGGTGCTAGAAATCGCTCGGCCGGAGGGATAGGCAGAGCGAACGGTTGTGTGGGATTGAACCGCCCCGGCTTTCGTACAGACTCTGGGCTGCCCTGCCTTCGATGGAGCCGTGAAACTGGGTTCATGCTGCCGTCGTTGGTTGTTGCCGAGCCTCGAACTCGACAGGTGTGAGCATACCGATCTCTCCGTGACAACTAGCCTTCCAAGCTGGATGTCGCGGGTTCGAGTCCCGTCTCCCGCCGCCCCGTCCATCAGACGTCCATGACGCGTCCACGCCGCGCCGGTCTGTCTATAGGTGGCCCCTCTCGTGCCCCGGCCGGACGCCGCACTCAGCAGCCGGCGCGATTTCCTGGCTCCTGGGTTCCGCCAAGCAAACCTGCCAGGACGGGTGCGATGTCGGCGCGCGAGATTCCCCCCAGACGGCGCAGGACGACATGGCCTCTCCCGTCTGCGACCAGGCTGGTCGGCGGAGCTGCAACGTCGAACTGCCCCGCGAGGTCGCTGCTCGGGTCGTAAATGCTCGGGTACGGGACCCTGAATTCGCGCGCGTACGCCGCCGCGTTGGCGCGATCGTCGCGAATGTCGACACCGATGAAGATGACCCCGCGAGGGGCGAAGCAGGCCGCCAGTGCATCCAGCTCGGGCTGTTGCTTGCGGCAGGGCCCGCACCACGACGCCCAGAAGTCGACCACGACCGGACGGCCGTGCTGCGCCAGGGTGTACGACCCGCCGTCGACGGTGGGTCCGGCGAGCGGCGGCAGCTGCGTCAGCGATGGGTCGAGATTGCGATCGCTTATGTCTGGCTGAAGATTGCAGGCGCTGACGACGACGGTTAGAGCGATGCAAAGCGTGAGACGCCAAGCTCCCCGTCTCGCCCTCACTGAGCGCCGATGGCGTGCAGCTCATCATTCAGGGTGGGCGCATCAAGCTCGCCGATGTGAACGGCGCGGACGATGCCGCCCGCGTCGATGAAGACGCTGACCGGCAGTCCTGCCACGGCGTACGTGTTGCCGACCTGGTTGTCGGTATCGAGCAGAGCGGTGATCGCCACGTCGCGCCCGAGGACCTGCTGGAGGAACGGTCGGATGGAGGCAGCGCTCTCACCTTCGTCGACGGCGAGGATCGAGAGCGAGCTGAGTCGGTGGGCAGCGCCGTTGAGCAGGGGTAGTTCGCGCCTGCACGGGTCGCACCATGTGGCCCAGAAGTTGACGATCACCGGCTGGCCGAGATGGTCGCGCAGACTGGTTCGTGACCCCGACAGCGCAGTCAGGGTGAACCCCGGGGCCGCGTTGCCCTCGCGGACGCCGATGTCGTTGGTTCCCGCGGCCTCGGAGGGCAGTCCGAGGAGGACGTCGGCGCGATCAAGGAGATCCTGCAGGCTCCAGCCCTGCTGTTCCGCAGCGGCGCTCCGAAGGTCGGGTGTCAAGAAACTGGCGAGCGGCTGGCTGAGAGCGTGCCCGAGGTGGGGGTTGCCGACCAGTGTGAAGCGAGGATAGCCCTGCTGGTCAAGCACGACCGCAACCGTGTCGTGAGTGACGTCGTACGTTTCGGGGCGCCCGGTGTACCAATCCGTTGGGGGCGTGTCCGTGTAGGGGACGTTGTTGTAACTGACCTGCAGCGCACTCCAGAACGTGCGCAAGGCAGCGTCCGAAGCGGTGAGTAGCGGCCACGTCGCACCGGTCTTGCGTGCGTAGGCCTTCATGACCGACGGCGTGTCGCGACCGGGGTCCATGGTGATCTCGACCAGGTTCACCTTGCCGGACAGCCCGCGGGATTCCAACACCTTGCTGAGGTCCGCTAGGATCTGGGTGAAGAGCGGGCAACTCTCGTGGCAGTGCGTGAGAAAGGCCGCCACCACAGTGACCTTGCCGTGAAGCGACGTCAACGGAACGGGCTTGCCGTTCTCATCTGTAAAGGTCGTCTGCGGCAGGTTGGTCAGATGACCGCTGAGCAGCTCAATGCCCAGGCCGGTCCGATCGTTGCCGACGTACACGCTCAGGCCGCTCTGGTCGAAGCCCAGCAGGATCGGGGTCAGGCCGTTGGCCGTGACGGTCACCGCTGCGGCGCGATGCAGAACACGTGCGCCCAACCGCACCTCGACATCAGCGTAGGTGCCAGCAGCAACCGCGTAGGTGCCCAGTTGCGCCTCCGCGGGCGCGGCCAGCAGCGGCTGCGCCTGCGGCGTGACCGTGACGTCGCTGCTGCTACCGTGGAGGATGACCTGTGTTATCTGGCCATCGATGCCTCCGTGCCGGGCGGCCATGAGCGCGATGGTCCCCTTCGGACCAGCCTTCGGGAGCAACGCGGCTCCGAGCGCGACGCCGAGGATCACCGCGGCGATGCTGGCCAGAACCAATGGATGTCGTCGCAACATCAGGGTGTCTGATTACCCTCCGGCGACTGGTCGACGTGGTTCTGATAGAACGCCTCGATCTGGGTGGTGTCGGCGGTCGGCACTGGCAGGTACCAGTCCCAGCTCTCCACCGCGAACCGTGTCGACATCGGCGTCCAGGGGATCACGATAATCTTCTTCTCCGACGGAAGCGCCGGATCAGGTGCATGGCCGTCGTACCACTGCTTGAGCGTGGCGATATCGGACGCGCAGCCCGCCGAACAGTTGTAGAGCACCACGATGTAACCGTGCTCGAGGTTGTGCACCCAGTACTCCGGATCGACACGCTTGTCGTATACGCCGGGCGAGATCGGCGCCGTACCGCTCCCGAGGCTGTAGTGGCAACCGCTCGTGGGTGGGTCGTGGGTGTACACCACGGTCGTGGGCGGAGCGACATGCGTGTGGGGCATCTCGTCGATGGGTTGGCCGATGGCGGGGGCGGCGTTGGCCGACGGCGCCGTGTTCCCATATGGCTGCTGCCCATCGGTGGAGCAGCTCGTGGTGCCGACAAATCGGATCGCCCGCCCCGCGATGGCACTTGCTGGTTCCTGGTTGCCGCCGCGCACGATGGGAACTAGAAGCACGACCGCCACCACAGCGGCGCCGAGCGCTACGAGCGGCTTCCAATGTCGTCGGAACCACCCGTCGGGGCGTTGCGCCGCAACCGGCGGGCGCCGCTTCGCGGGCAGCTGTGGCTTCGCGGGCGGCTGGCTCCGTGCCGCTCGACGCCCGGACCGCCGTTTGCCGCTCATCCCGTCCTCTGCGCAACCGACCTACGAGCGGCGCATCGTAGCAGGCGGATCGGTGACGACCGCGGGCTCCCGCAAGACCATCCGCCGCGGCCGTGCCAGGCTAACGGTCACGGCGCCGCCGGCCGCCGCGGCCAGCGCCAGATACACCCACCACATGGCGCCGGCCGTCGGGGCCGGTGGAATGGGTCCGTATATGAGCAACCCGAAGTCGGTGGCCGCGATCAGCTGGCCGCCGAACGGTCGCACTCGCCAGACATCGCCGCGGATACTCGAGGCTGGCCACACCGAGGACCACGTCAGCGCGCCATCTCGACTCTCGGCAATGCCGTTGACCATCGTTCCTGCGTACAGGTTGCCGCCGCCGACGTCGGTGGCGCTGTCGACGTGGATGCCGCTGAGGCCGCCATGGGCGTGCTCCGCCATTCCAGCGTCGGCGGCGCGCCAGCTCCGCCCGTCGAACACCGCCAGGCCCTGGCCCATGGAACTGGCAAAGAGTCGCGTCCCATCCGACGAGGGGTCGAGGGAGTTGACGTAGGCCTGCGAGCTGGACCGCACCCATCGCGTTCCATCCCAGCGGTCGACGGAGGCGACCTCGCTGAGGAACAGCATGCCATGAAAGAAGCGCAGAGCCCAACTGCCCCTTGCGTCCGCCAAACCGGCGTTCTCGCTTGTCCAACTCACCCCACCGTCGCGGCTCAGCCACACACCGTTGTACGCAGCCACCCAGATGACGGACGGATCGCTGGGATCGACTTCGATGCCGTGTACTTCCTGCGCCGGGCTCGGAAGCCGGCGGTACGGTCTATCCACACCCGGAGCCGCGTACAGCCCGTCCGAGGTACCGACGTAGACCGCATCCTCGGTGACTCGCAGGCCGAGAACAAGCGTGCGGCTGTTGGAGCCGCCGAACTGCCCGACGCCCCTCCATTGCCGGCCGTCGTGGCTGACAAAGAGGCCTGCACCGCCGGCCACGATGGTCCGGCCGTCCGGAGTGACGTCGAGACGGTCGAGGAACACCTGCGGTCCGTGCGCCTGCCAGCTGAGACCGGCATGAACCTGCGTGAGGGGTGCCACCGCCCGGGCAGCGACCAGCAGCGGCATCGCGAGCGTCAGGAGGACCACCCCGCGAGTTAGGGCGGCGACCCCAAAGCGCTGACGGACCCGTGACACCGCGTCGAGTAGCCTGGCCCGGTGGGTGACCAGGTGCCAGGTGGTCGGCGCCGCAGCCCAGACGGCGCTGAGCAGGTGGGCATTGACGATGGCGGTGCGGGCGTTGTCGCCGAGCGGCAGCAGCGCCGCGAGCCCGGTGACCAACACCGCGCTGTACAGGATCGCCATGCCAAGCGAGATCCAGCGGTCCCAGAGGCTTATCTCGGACATCGCCGGCACCGATCTGCGCCATCCGGCCCGCCGCACCTTGGCAACCAGGACGACAGCCATCGCCAGACCGACGTAGCAATGGATACCGTCGACGAGGATCAGTCGGAACGGCAGGCCAACTCCCGCTCGAACCAGCAGGTAGGGGAGACCGCTGATCCACGCGAGCGAAACAGCAACCAGCAGTGAGAGGCCGAGGCTGTCGATGTCAAGGCGGAGCCGAGCCGCGCGGTTCGGCCTTGCGGCGCCCCGGCTCATCGCCGCTTGCTGGCGAGATACAGGAGGACGACGGCGCACCCCACGGCAACGCCGCTCCAGAACAGCAGGCCGTGCTGGATCCAGTGGTTCAGATCACTCTGCCCGCTCCACCCATCTAGAGGAAATTGGGCGAGCAATGCGATCGTCACCCCGAGGAGGAGCAGCGTGGCCGCGCGCCTCACGACCGCGCTGCCGGGCAGGCGGCGAGGTGCCGTAGCTTGGCCTCGAACCGCCTCACAGAGCGCAAACCCGGCATATGGGTCGGATGGAGAGCGTCACCGGATCACATGCTACTATCGCGCCTTCGTACCCTGATCCTCGGATTCGGCAGCGCTGGCGGGAGAGACGAAGAGCCCCGATGTCCACCAAGCGCCCATCGCAATCAGCCCTCAGCCGAGCCCTCGGATTGTTGGGTCCTCGGGAGGGGGACATCATGGCTGCGGCCTGGTCCCGACGCCTTCCCACCCCCTTCGTCGTCCGCGATGTCGCCGAGTTGCTGCCCGACCTCGCGTACACGACGGTGATGACCACCGTTCAGCGGCTCGCCGCCAAGTCACTGCTCGCGGGGACGCCCCGCGGCGGTCCCCACGGACATCGGTACACGGTGCGGGAATCGCCTGAGGACTTCGTGCAGCGCATGAGCAACGCTGAGGCCAAGGCAGCGGTGGAGCGCTTCGGCGACGCTGCGTTGGCGGCATTTGCCGCGCAACTGGACAGCCTGAGCGCCGATCAGCGCGCTCGACTGAAACGGCTCGCCGAGACCCGCCGGGCATGAGGCGCGCCGTCGATCTGCTGCTCGGGGTCGCGGCGCTGACCGCGGGCGCATGCGTCATCTCTCTTCTCGGCGATCGCTGCCCGTCGTCTATGGCCTGCATGGCGGCTGGCATGTCAATGCACGGGTCGACCATCACAGGCCGTGTCCTCGAGCTGGCGGCCGTCGCCGTCGCCTGCTCAGTGATCGGCCGCACCGTCTGGATAGTCAGGGCAACCGCCCGTACCTGTTCCGCGCTCGTCACTGTGGGGAACCCACCGGCGCTGGCGTCGGCTGTGGCGCGCACCGGGATCCGGCGAGTGCGTTGCGTTGAAGCAGCGCCCGTCCCGGCTTTCTGCTATGGCGTCATTCGGCCCAGCGTTGTTATGGAGATCGCTGCGGCGGCAGCTCTCTCCGACGCCGCTCTGGATGCGGTGCTCTTGCACGAGGAGGCGCACCGCCGCCATCGTGATCCGCTGCGCCGAGCGCTGCGTCAGGCAGTTGTCGACATCGGATGCCGGAGCAGTGCGCTCCGCTGGTGGCGTGAACTCGCGCTGGTCCGCGAGGAGTTGCGCGCGGATGCGTGGGCAGCACGACGGGTCGGGGCGCCGGCTCTTGCCAGCGCCCTCCTCAGTCTCGCACCGACCAGCGAAATGACATCGATGCCGGCGTTCGGTGATGCCGCCGACGCACGGGTCACTCAGCTCCTCGGCGATCGGCCCCTCCTTCCACGAATGCCGACTGGAACCTTTCTGCGCAGCGGGCTCGCCGCGCTTGGTGTGCTGGCGATCGCCGTCTGTGCAGCGATGTCGTCGATCTGATCCCGGCAGCGCAGCCGCGATGACGTCGCCCTCCCTCGGGCTTGCGTTCCTCGCCGGCCTCGTATCGTGCCTTTCGCCGTGCGTCTTGCCGCTGCTGCCCGGATACATGGCTTACCTGGGCCGACAGGCTGTCATGGTGCCGGTAACGCCAGGCGGCGTGTCGGGCCCATCGACGGTCGCGCACCGCCCCACCGTGGTGCTCGCGGGTGCGGCCTTCGTCCTCGGATTCAGCACCGTCTTTATTGTCTTCTTCTACATCCTGCAAGCGCTCAACGTGCTGTTCTTCGTTCATCAACGACGGCTCGTCGATGTCGTCGCCGGCGTCGTGGTGATCTTTCTCGGACTGCAAACCCTGGGACTCATCCGCTGGGCTCCGCTCCTGCGGGAGCGCCGGCTTCACCCCACGATGGGACGCGGCCTCCCCGGGGCGTTCGTCCTCGGCATCACGTTCGCAGCCGGGTGGACGCCCTGCCTCGGCCCTCAGTTGGGCGCGATCCTGTCGTTGACCGCCGCCGGTTTCGCAGGCCTTCCCTTCATGCTGATCTACTGCTTGGGGCTGGCGATCCCCTTCCTTGCCGTCGCAGCTCTCACCGGTCGGGCAGCGCCTCTGCTCCGCTCCATCAACGCCCACATGCGGGTGATCAGCATCATCGGCGGCCTTGTTCTTCTGCTCTTCGGAGTTCTGCTGCTAACGGACAACTTCACGTACTTCAACCGCTTCGCCGGTCAGGCGCCGTTCGATCTTTGAGGTCCGCTCCGACGATGGCGCCGCTACGCTTCCCTTCCTTACCGGCCGAACTCTGATTGCCGACCGCAGGAGTGCAGATGCCCGTCACCACACGCGTCAGTCATCCCATCTTCGCTCGCTTCTGGAGCTGGATGAGCCCGAGGATGGACCGGAGCGGCGCCGCCGATCGTCGCCGGCGACTTCTCGATGGGCTGTCCGGCCGCGTCCTTGAGGTGGGCGCGGGAAACGGCCTCAACTTTGCACACTACCCGTCGGGTGTGAGCAGTGTCCTGGCTGTCGAGCCCGAGGCACGGCTTCGCCGCATAGCCCTGGAGAATGCGGCGCGTTCACCGGTTCCAGTCGAGGTCGTCGCGGGTGTGGCAGACGGCCTGCCTGCTGACGACGAGAGCGTCGACGCGATCGTCTACTCCCTGGTGCTCTGTTCGGTTCCCGACCAGGTGCGCGCGTTGTGCGAGGGGCGCCGTGTGTTGCGCCCGGGCGGCCAGCTGCGCTTTTTCGAACACGTCCGAGCCGAGAGCGCGGGGCTGAGGCGGGCACAGACACTGCTCGACGTAACCGTCTGGCCGATCCTCGGAGGTGGGTGCCACTCCGGCCGCGATACTGAGGCGGCGATTGAGAGCGCCGGCTTCGCCATCGAGGAGCTCGAGCACTTTCGCTTCCCTGACGTGCGGGTCGCTCTGCCCACGTCGCCTCACATCCTCGGTACCGCGAGGTTACGTTGAATCCGTAATCGCCTACTGTGGACCTGGTGATGTTCACGCTGGAGGCCCGATCGATCCATCTGTCCATGGAAAAGACTGGACTAGACATCGCGACACGTCGCTGTCTGCGTCCACGAGACGTCCATTGCGCGTCCGCGATACGTCCACAGAAAGCTGGAGGAAAGGATTCGAACTATGCCAGCAGGCGCTGTTCAGCCGCACTCACAATCCGCTACGCAGGCGCCGCGGCTCAGCCGATATTCGCCAGTCGGTAGCTGAAGTCAACCGCTGGTGCCGCCGTGGTACTTCCGCGGGAGACCCCCGCCTCCCGCCGCCCCGTCCATCAGACGTCCATGACGCGCCTGAGACGGTCAAAACCCCGCGCGCATCTGCGGTTCGAATCCTGGCCCCCCAGCGACGGCCTGGTCAGGCACCGCTGTCGCGGCTGACGGTCAGGACGACGTTTCCCGTCTTCTGCTTCGTCTCGACGTACCTGGTTGCCTCGACCACCTTCTCCAGCGGGTAGCGGCGATCGATGACCGCTCGGTATTTCCCTATCTCGATGAGCTCCTTGAGGAAGACGACGTCCTTCTTCGTGAATCGAGGAGGGATTGGGAACAACACTCGCTTGTCGCCGATCCCTGCGGTCCACAAGGCCAGCACCAGGTTGTGCAGGTGATCGGTGGCAACATAGAACCCGCCCCGCTTCAGCGAGCTTCGACACCGCGTGAACGACAGGTTGCCGACTGAGTCGAAGATGATGTCGTAGGTTTGGCCGTTCTTCGTGAAGTCTTCCTGCGTGTAGTCGATGACCTCGTCGGCTCCGAGCGATCTCACGAGCTCGAAGTTCTCGCTGTTGCACACAGCGGTGACGTCGGCACCGAAGTATCTGGCCAGCTGCACCCCCGCGGTGCCGATGGATCCCGATGCGCCATAGATGAGGATCCTCTGTCCCGCACGGAGTTCCGCGGGTCTCAGAGCGTTCAGTGCAAGGATCGCCCCGTCGCAGACCGCGGCCGCCTCTTCGAAGCTCATGTTGGCCGGCATGTGTCCCAGTGCGGCACTTGCCCGCATGCAGATGAACTCCGCGTGCGTGCCGAACTTCCACGGATTGATGCCGAAAACGTGGTCCCCGACCTCGAACTCGGTTACGGTTGCGCCGACTGCCTCGACTTCTCCGGCCAAGTCGCTGCCGAGGATCTTCCGCTTCGGTCGGAGGAGACCGGTGACAAAGCGGGAAGCGAACAGATCGGCGCTGCGAAGCCCGGTATCCGTTCGACTAACGGTAGTTGCGCGAATCTTGACGAGGACTTCGTCGTCCTTGGGAACGGGCTGCTCGACCTCTTCGATACGCAGGACCTCCGGCGGCCCGTACCTGTCGTGGACCACCGCCTTCATGAGGCTCATCAGGCGGTCCCCCGAAGCTCCTCGATGCCGTTGAGGATCAGGTCCAGCCCGAACTCGAACTCTTCTGCGTAGTCGTAGCCGGGCTTCAGCGCGTGCTCGACGATCATCTCGGCAAGGTGCGGGTACTCGTCTGCGGATAGCGGACGGAGAATGCTCTCCGCGAGCGCTGCACTCTGCTCCGAGGTGTGGGACGGCAAATTTATCTGCTGCAGCGCAAAGCCATAGATGTAGCCGTCCATGACGGAGAACGCGTGGGCGGCCATATCGATCGTGAATCCTGCGTTTCGCAGGATACCGATCACCGAGTTGTGGTGCCGTAGGGTCGCGAGACCGGGTTTGCTCCGCGACTGCATCAGGCTGGTCGCCCAAGGGTGGCGCAGCAGAGCGTCGCGAGCCGAGATCGCTCGCTGACGCATGGCCGTCTTCCAGTCAACTCGGTCGGACGGTAGCGCGATCTCGCTGAACACGAGATCGACGATGCCATCGAGGATCTCTTCCTTGCCGGCAACGTGGTTGTAGAGGGACATCGCCTCGACCTGCAGCTCCTGTCCGAGCCTGCGCATGGTGAGCGCCTCGATCCCGCCCATGTCGGCCAGCACGAGCGCGGCGCGCAGTATGCGCTCCCGGCTCAGGGGGGCTCGGGTCTTGGAGCCCCGGTCGGTGTGAGTGGCCACACGCCTCCTTGGTGAGTCAACGCCGCAAGTCGGGCTCGGGGGCCCTTGACTTACTTACGGTGTAAGTGTACCCTATGCGACAAGAGCTTACACCGTAAGTTCACAACGGCGAGGACGACCCCCGCCAAAGGAGAGACCACGATGAAGTCACCCAAGCGCCTCGCGAGGTTCGCCGGCGTCCTCTACCTGCTCGTCGGCATCTTCGGCGCCTTCGCCGAAGGTTTTATGGAGCCCAAGATGTACGTCGCCGGCAATGCGGCCGCCACCGCCGGGAACGTGGTCGCGAACGCCGGACTCGTCCGCATGGGCGTCGTCGCCGACCTGCTGGATGGGGCGTTTTTTGTCTTCACGGCCCTGGCCCTCTACATGCTCCTAAAGGACGTGCACAAGAGCGCCGCCCGGGCGATGCTCGTCTTTGTCGCACTCGCTGCCGCCATCACCTGCTTCAGCGCGGTGTTCGAGTTCGAGGGCTTGCGGGTCGCAACCGGTGGGGTCAACGCCGCCGCCCTCGGCATCGGCGGTTCGAATGCCGTCGTGCTGCTCCTGCTCGACGCCCAGCACTACGCACTCCTCACCGCGCAGATCTTCTTTGGCCTCTGGTTGGCGCCGCTCGGCTATCTCGCCTACAAGTCGGGCTGGTTTCCCAGGACGTTGGGCCTCCTGCTTGTGGCGGCCAGTGCCTGCTACCTCGTGGACATGCTCGCGGCGTTCCTCGTCCCCGGCTTTGATCAGAAGATCCACGCTCTCATCGTCGTCCCGTGCGCGATCGCTGAGATCTGGATGGTCCTCTACCTGCTCGTGGTCGGCGTGAAGGCCGTGAAGCCAGAGAGGCGCATCCTCGCCGCTCAGCTGGCGAGCTAGGAACGGCATTCGGCGCGCGGCGGTGGCCGGGAGACGGTCACCGCCGCGCGCTGCACCAGCCCCGGTCGGATTGCCCCTACGCAGGCGCACCGAACCGATAGGAGAAACCAATTCCGTGCGCGTCGGTGGTACTCGCGCGAGAGACCCCCGTCTCCCGCCGCCCCGTCCATCAGACGTCCATGACGCGTCCACGCTGCGCCTGAGACGGTCATGGTCCGCCGGCTTGAACTGGCCCGAAGGCCGACCGTCGCCCGGCGCGGTTGAAAACGGGCGTCACCGGAGATCCGCAATCGGCGCCACCGACAGGTGTATCACCACCACCGGCGGTGGTGATGTTTTGGGTCTCACCTTGGTGGCTGACGCCCTTTTCCGGCCCAGCGGCCGCCCGCATACTCAGGCCAGATGAATGAGCGAGCGCTCCGCTGGCTTGCATGGCTCGTCGCTGTGCTCAGCGTCGCCATGGCGGTTGCCGCAATCGCGATCGGCTTGTCGTCGCACTCGCCGGTGCTCGGCGGGTTTGGGCTGAGCACCGCGCTCTGTGGAGCGCTCTTCCCTCTATGCGGCGCGGTGATACTGACGCGGCAGCCGAGAAACGTGATCGGCTGGCTGTTCTGCTTCATCGGCTTCTGGCAGGCGCTCGAACCGTTCTCGGGCGTTTACGCGATCCAAGCGGTTATCTCGAACCCTGGCTCCTTGCCGCTCGGGACCTTCATGGCGTGGCTCAGCGTCTGGACGTGGGCTCCAGGGTTCGGGGCGGCTGTAACGTTCCTCTTCCTTCTGTTTCCGGACGGCACATTGCCCTCGCCGCGGTGGCGCCCGCTGGCGTGGTTGTCGGCCTCGGTGATCGTCGTGGTGACCCTGCCGCTCGCGGTGGCGACCTGGAGCTTGCCGGGCCCGGAAGTCCTCGGCGACAACAACAATCTCTCTCTTCACGGGTTCCAACAGGTCGCCGACGTGATCTCGATGGTGGCCACCGTCGCCGCAATACCGATCGCGTTTGCCTGCGCTGCCTCGCTCTGGGTGCGCCGCCGCGGCACATCCGGCGAGCAGCGCGAGCAGATCAAGTGGTTCGCCTACGCCGCAGTGATCACCGTCGCGGGGGTCGTCGCCGACGGATTCATCACCGGTGGCTCGTGGATCTCGGCAGTGTTTGCGCCAATCATCGCGGTGGCGGTAGCGATTGCCATCTTCAAGTACCGCCTCTATGACATCGATATCGTCATCAGCCGCACCCTCGTGTACGGCGCACTGGCCGCTTTCATCACAGCGGTGTACGTCGGGATTGCAGTGGGCATCGGCACGTTGGTCGGCAGCGGCGGCAAGCGCAACCTCGGACTGTCCATCCTGGCCACGGCGATCGTGGCGGTGGGGTTCCAGCCGGTGCGCGAGAGGGTGCAGAAGGTTGCCAACCGGCTGGTATATGGGAAGCGAGCCACACCCTATGAGGTGCTGTCGCAGTTCTCCGAACGCGTCGCCGAGTCGTACGCCAGCGAGGATGTCTTGCCGCGCATGGCACGCGTCCTCGGCGAGGGCACCAATGCCGACCTTGCCGAGGTCTGGCTGCGCAGTGGTGACGTCCTGCAGCGCGCGGCGGTCTTCCCGCAGCAGTCCTCGCTGCCCGGGCAGGTGCACCTGAATAGTGCTGCAGAGCTGTCCATCCCCGATGCTGATCGCTCGGTGGTGGTGCGCCACCATGGTGAGGTGCTCGGGGCGTTGACGGTCACCAAACGGCGCAGGGAGGCGATCACCCCGATCGAGATCAAGCTCATGGACGACCTCGCCCACCAGGCCGGCCTGGTCCTCAAGAACGTGGGTCTGACCTCCGATCTGCAGGCGCGGCTGGTGGACCTGCGCGCCTCTCGGCAGCGCCTTGTGGCCGCCCAGGATGATGAGCGCCGCCGCTTGGAACGCAACCTGCACGACGGTGCCCAGCAGCACCTCGTGGCCATCAAGGTGAAGCTCGGCCTGGCCGAGATGCTGGCCACGCGCGACCCCGAGAAGGCGAGGGCTGCGGTCGCCGAGCTCAAGCACGACGCCGACGAGGCGCTGGAGACCCTCCGCGACCTGGCCCGCGGCATCTACGCGCCCCTGCTCGCCGAGAAGGGTCTGGCCACCGCCCTGCAGGCGCAGGCACGCAAGGCCACCCTGCCGGTCACCATCGACGCCGACGGCATCGGACGCTACCGCCAGGATACGGAGGCGGCACTGTATTTCTGCATTCTCGAAGCCCTGCAGAACATTCAGAAGTACGCGCAGGCGTCCAGCGCCACCGTGCGCCTCCGGGAGTGGGGGGATCAGCTGTCCGTCGAGGTTGCCGACGACGGCCGCGGATTTGACGTCAGCACCACCGTTCGTGGCAACGGGCTCACCAACATGGAGGATCGCCTCGAGGCGCTGGGTGGGACACTGCACATCGCGTCCAGCCCCGGCAACGGCACCACTCTGCGCGTGATCCTTCCCGTTCCCGCGGCGGCGGCGGTCAGCTGACGCCTGCGGGGCTCTCTCCCCTGCGAGCCGAATGGCGAGACGGCGCGGAGTCGCGCCGAGTGGGTGGTGAGACCGCACGGCTCCGCCAGGCGGTCGAAGAGGGTGCATCGCCCTCCTGATAACAACAATGGGCGACTGGCTGGCCTTCCCTTACACAATGCAAACCTTCTCGGGATGGTGGACGGGCCACAGATTCGACTTTCAGCCCTCCATGCCAAGGCCCGCGTAGGCCACGTTGGCTGACCCCGCGCGGGTGGGGTCGTGGCCGCGGATGACAAGTTACTGGCGAGCGGCGAACCGGTCGGTCGCGGCGATGAGGTGTTCGCGTAGGCGCCCGATGTCCGCGACCAGGTGGTCAGTAGCCTGCCGTCCCCATGCGGCTCGACCGCCGGATACAGGGGGCGCACGGAGCAGCGTGATCTCGCTAATCGTCAGAGCCGTTGACCTCGCATTCATGGCCCGGATGCCCGTCGCGAAATCGAGGTCGCGGCCGCTGCGTGAGTCGCGCCGGCACGTCAGCCACAGCGAGATGCACCAGCGCGGTACGGACGAACAACTCGCACATC
>DAIUFS010000017.1:0-2110 GCA_036844485.1 Candidatus Dormiibacterota bacterium
TGCTCACCAACATCGCCGAGCTCGTCAAGGACCACAAGCTCGAGGGCATCGAGGGTCTCAACGATGAATCCGACCGCAATGACGAGACCCGCATCGTCATCAAGCTGAAGTCGAGCGCACGCCCGCATACGGTGCTCAACAATCTTTTCAAGCACACCCAGCTGCAGCTGACATTCGGCGCCATCATGCTGGCCCTGGTCGACGGTCGGCCGCAGGTGCTCGGCCTCAAGGCGATGCTGCAGCACTTCGTCGACTTCCGGCGGGTGGTGGTGACGCGACGCACCACCTATCTGCTCGCCAAGGCCCGCGATCGCGCCCACATCCTCGAGGGCTTGATGAAATGCCTCGAGCATCTCGACGAGGTGATCGCCATCATCCGCGCCGCCCAGGACGAGCGCACCGCGCAGCGCGGCCTCGAGGAGCGTTTCGAGCTCAGCGAGCGGCAATCCAAAGCGATCGTCGACCTTCGTCTCGGTCGCCTCACCCGCCTGGAGGCCGGCAAGATCCGCGAGGAATACACGGAGCTGATCCAGGAGATCGCCCATCTCGAGGACGTCCTTGCCAACCCGCGCCTGGTCGACGGGATCATTAAGGACGAGATCGCGGGCATCCGCAAGAAGTACGCAGATCCACGACGCACCGTCATCAACCAGGGCGAGATCGAGCTCAACGAGGAGGACCTCATCCCTCGTGAGCAGGTCTTCGTGACCCTCACCAACCGGGGCTACATCAAGCGCATCCCGCTCGACCAGTACCGCGCCCAGCACCGCGGCGGCAAGGGCGTGGTGGGTGCCCGACGCTCCAACGACGAGGACTACATCGCCCACTCCACGACCGCCAACACGCACACCGACATGCTCTTCTTCACCAACCGGGGTCGCGTCTACCGGCTGCGAACCCACGAGATCCCGGATGTCAAGAGGCAGGCCAAGGGGCTGCCGGTGATCAACCTCATCGACCTCGACCAGGGCGAGCGGGTGACAGCGCTGATCGACATGGAGGAGTTCAGCGACTCTCAGTACCTGGTCATGGTCACCAAGCTCGGCCAGATCAAGAAGACCCCGGCGGCGGCGTATTCAGCCGTGCGACGCAACGGACTCATAGCCATCAACCTCCAGGGGGACGACGAGTTGAACTGGGTGCGCCGTTCGTCGGGCGGCAACGAACTGCTCATCGTCACGCGACGAGGCAAGGGCTCGCGGTTCACCGAGAAAGAGGTCCGCCCCATGGGCCGCGACACCATGGGCGTGGGCGCGATGCGGCTCCGAAGCGGTGACGAGATCGCCGGCTTCGACATCGTCAACCCCGACGGCCACGTGCTCGTGGTCACCCAGAACGGCTACGGAAAGCTGACCCCGATGTCGGACTACCCGGTGAAGAGCCGCAACATCCAGGGCGTGTACACGGTGGACCAGACGGCGATCCCCAAGATCGGCGAGATCGTGGGCATGCGGGTGGTCGAGGATCTCTCCGAGGAGCTGATGGTCATCAGCACCTCGGGTCAGGTGATCCGCCTGCCTCTCGACCAGGTGCGCGTCTCAGGGCGGCAGACCAGGGGCGTGATCATCATGCGTATGGATGACCACGACAGCGTCGCGTCCATCGCCGGCGTCGGCGCGCCGGGGGCGCTCGACGCCTAGCGGCGTCGACGCTGTGGTTTGACAGGGGACGGGGGCAGATCCCCCGCCCCTCGCGCGGTCGGAATAAATCCGACCCTGCTCACCCCGTCCCCCTCGGCGCGCTCGCGCGCCGGACGGTGCTTTTCTGGACCATGTCGCTACATCGGGGCCTTGGGGGCTGCGGTTGTAGGAGCTCGCCGCGCAACTTGGTCCTACGGCTCAGGGTTTGCGGTTAGCAGGCGCAGCAATTCCCCGTCGCGCAGCGACAGCGGCGCGCGAGGCGCGCCGAGGGGTGGGGTGAGAGTGGTTGGATTCATTCCACCCACTCGGGGGGAGGGGGGGTGCCCCCCCCGAGCCCGACCCGACGCAACGAGGGCGACCGCACCCGGCCACCCTCACTGCGACATCAGTCGTTCCCTGAAACCTACTGAGCCACCAGCGCATCCCGATGGAGCTTCACAAAGTCATGCGCAGCGATCACGTGCGACTGC
>DAIUFS010000017.1:2120-35485 GCA_036844485.1 Candidatus Dormiibacterota bacterium
GGAGGGGATCTGCCCCTCCCCCGTCAAACCCGCCGGCGGAGTAGCCGCGTGGGCTACTCCGCCGGCGGCTCCCTGAAGAGCAGCACCCGGCAGGCGGCGTGGCGCAGCACGTAGGGCGCGGTCTTGCCCATGTGGAATTCCCCGAAGCGGATGCGGAAGGGCATGCCGATGGCCACCATGTCCGCTTTCCAGTGAGCGATCTCCTCGACGATGGCCGGTCCGGCGTCGCGCGCCTGGAGCAGCTCGGTCTCGACCTCAGTCTCCATTTCGTGAGCCATCTTCTCGGCATCGTTGAGGATCTTCTCGGCGCGATCCATCTCCACGTCCTGCACAGTGCCGAGGGCCAGGCTGCGCCGGATCTCGAGGACGGTCACCACCATCACCTTGGCTCTGCCTCGCCGCGCCAGCCGGCAGCCCAGGCGGACCGCCTCAGCGTCGGTGTGAGCGCCGCTGACCGGGACCAGGATGCGTTGAGGAATGAATCCGACCATGGCGGCTGGATGCTACCCGATGGACCGTCGGGCGACGAGCCACGGCACCCCTGCCACGTAGAATGCGCCCCAGGCCAGCCAGCCAGACCGGGAGTGTGCAGTGAAGGTCGTCATCGTCGGTTGCGGGCGCGTCGGCTCGGCCTTGGCGCGGGAGCTGGACACCGCCGGCCACGCCGTCACCATCATCGACGAGCGTGTCGCGGCCTTCAGCCGTCTCGGAGACTCCTTTGGGGGAAGCATGGTTGTGGGCACCGGAATCGACGAGTCCGTGCTGCGTCGAGCCGGCATCGAGGAGGCCGACTGCTTCGCCTCGGTCACCAACGGTGACAACCGCAACATCATGGCCGCGCAGGTGGCCAAGGTTGTCTTCAACGTGCCGCGGGTGATCACCAGGATCTACGACCCCATTCGCGAGCAGACCTACCGAGAGGAGTTTGGCCTGGAGACAATCTGCTCCACGACCATCGTCAGCTCCATGATCAACACCTTTCTCACCACCGGCGAGAACCCCGCCTACCCTGCGCAGCATCGGGGGCTGGCACACGCCCAGCGATGAGCGACGCGATGGATGGCAGCGACCGCCCCTACATCGTCATCATCGGCGGCGGCAAGGTCGGCTTCTATCTGGCGCGCCACCTCATCGAGCGCGATTACGAGGTTACTCTGGTCGAGAAGGATCCCGCCCGTGCGGAGTGGATCGAGCATCAGATGGGCACGGTCAGCGTGATGGTCGGGGACGGCGACGAGATGGCCTTCCTCTCCACCACCGGGATCGAGCGAGCCGGGGTGATGATCGCCTGCACGGGGGACGACGAGGACAATCTCGTGGCTTGTCAGCTGGCCAAGGGGAAGTTCGGGGTGATCCGAACCATCGCTCGGGTCAACAACCCCGTCAACGTCCATGTCTTCACAGCCCTGGGCATCGACGTCCCGGTCAGCGCCACAGAGCTGCTCATGGGCCTGATCGAGGCTGAGATCAGCGGCTCAGGCGTGGTCAGGGGTATCGCCGTCAAGGCGTCGGGCGCCAACCTGATGGACGTCAAGCTGCCCGACATGTCCAAGCTCGTCGGCAAGCGGGTGAGCGATATCACCCTCCCGGCGGGAGACCTGCTGGTGTGCATCGTCCGCGGTGGCGAGCCCGTGGTGCCGCGCCCCGAGGAGATCATCCAGGCCAGCGACGAGCTGATCGTCTACTCGCGGCAGCTCGACGTCGAAGGGGTCAGGGAGTCGCTGACCGTCTGACCGGCTGCTACAAGGAGGCCGCCGCGCCCACGGCGGGCGGCGGCGGCCTGGTGCTTCAGCTGGTGATCAGGTCGCCTTGCCGATCTTGAAGATCTTGGTGCCGCAGACTGGACACGTGCCGGTGGTTGCGGGTTTGCCGTTCTTCATCGTGATCGCCTGAGCATCTTTGATATCTCTGGGCGATTTGCACTTGAGGCAGTAGCCGGAGACGGCCATTGTGTCCTCTCCTATCCAGGGTCGTTGCGAGTTCGGCGGGCGAGGCCCTCCGCGCTCAAGTCGCCGCATTCTAGCCCAGACCCCTCCGAATTGGAGCCGAATTCAAAATGCCCCCCCGGGAGAGCCCTGCGGCTCGGCTACGCCCCGGCGGTGACGTGCTCCTTGGAATGCGCCGCGATGATTGCCTGGGCCACGTGCGCCGGCACCTCCTGGTATTGAGCCGCGGCCATGGTGTAGCGGCCCCGGCCCTGGGTCAGGGCACGAAGCTCGGTCGGGAAGCTGTGCATCTCCGCCTGCGGAACCTGCGCGCTGACCTCGGCCCGACCGTCGCCGAGCGGGTTCATACCCGCCACCCGCCCGCGCTTGCCGTTGAGCAGTCCCATGACGTCACCCATGAATCGCTCGGGGACCACCACCCGCACATCCATGATGGGTTCGAGCAGGACCGGGCTTGCCTTCTGCATGGCCTCGCGCATGGCCATCGAGCCGGCGATCTGGAAGGCGATGTCCTTGCCGTCGACCGGATGTGTTGAGCCGTCGACGAGGCGAACCTTGACATCGACGATGGGATGGCCGCTGACTGCCCCCTGCTCCATGGTCTGGCGCACGCCCTTCTCCACCGACGGTCGGAACTGCTGGGGGATCGAGCCCCCGAAGATCTTGTCCTCCCAGACGAAACCGCCGCCGCGCGGCAGCGGTTCGATCTCGATCGTGCAGTCGCCGTACAGTCCGGCCCCACCGCTCTGCTTCTTGTACTTGTGCGCGACGCGGGCGGTGCCGCTGATGGTCTCGCGATAGGCGATGCGCGGAGGGGCAAGCACGGCGTCGACGCCGAACTTGCGCTTGATCCGCTCCAGGGCCACGTCGAGGTGCACGTCGCCGAGCCCGTGAACAATGACCTCGCCCGTGGCGGGGTCGCGGTCCACTGAGAACGCCGGGTCCTCCTCGGCGAGTCGCGCCAGCGAGGACATGATCTTGTCCTCGTCGCCCTTGCTCCTGGCACTGATCGCTGCGCTGTACGCCGGGGTGGGGATGGCCATCGCCGGCAGCGTCACCACCTGCCCGCGCACGCAGAGGGCGTCGCCAGTTCGTGCGTGAGCCAGCTTGGTGACCGCGCCGATGTCTCCAGCGCCCACCTCGGGGGCGGTGACCAGGGACTTGCCCATCGGACGGGCGAGCTGAGCAAAGCGCTCCTCGACGTCCTGCTGCGCGTCGTAGGGATGGGTGTCGGCCCGCACTGTGCCGCGCAGCACCTTGAAGTACGACACCTTGCCGAAGCTGTCCACGGTGGTCTTGAAGACGTGCGCGAGCAGGGGCCCGCTGGGATCGCAGGCAATCTCCACCTCCTCTCCCTTGGCATCGCGGCCGCGGTGCACCTGCTCCGCGGGTCCCGGCAGGTAGCGGACGATGGCATCGAGCACCAGAGCGGCACCGCGCTCGTCGGCGGCGCCCGCGCAAACGATCGGGATCAGCGTGCCGCGGAGAGCGGCGGTGTGGAGCGCCCCGCGCACCTCGTCATCGCTCAGCTCAGTCCCGCCGAGGTACTTCTCGATGAGCTCGTCATCGGTCTCCGCGGCAGCGTCGACCAGCGCACCGTGGGCGCGCTCCACCTCGGCACGCATCGATTCGGGCAGCTCGGCATCGACGGCCGGGCCGCCGGGCGCGAACCGGTGCGCCGTGTCGTTGACGAGGTCGACGTACCCGGTGAAATCGCCGGCGCTGCCAATGGGCACCGCCACGGCGACGGGCTTGCGGTCAAAAGCCTCGCGGAGAGCGTCCACCGTGGCCTCGTACGCGGCATTCTCCTTGTCCATCTTGTTGACCACGATCAGCGCGGGAAGGCCCCGTGCCGCGACCATCTCCCAGGCCAGCTCGGCGCCCACCGGCACGCTGCCACTCGCGCCCACCACCAGCACGACGGCGTCGGCGGCGGCCAGGGCGGCAGCGAGCTCCCCCGCAAAGTCCTGGAACCCCGGGACGTCGATGAGATTCACGCGATGGCCGTCCCAGTCGAGATGAGCGAGAGCGGCGCCGATGCTCATCGAGCGCCGCTGTTCCTCGGGCTCGTGGTCGAGGATGGACGTCCCCTGGTCGGTGGCGCCCATGCGTGGAGTCGCCCCGGCGACGTGGAGCAGAGCTTCGCAGAGCGTTGTCTTACCGTCGTGGCTGTGGCCGACGACGGCGACGGTGCGGATGCGGTCGGGGGCGGGCATCGGCATGGATTGAAGCTCCCGTCGAGATCGCTGCAGCCCGGTGAATGGTAGGCCGCCGTGGCCCCACTCGCCCGGACCCAGGTCACGGTGCAGAGAGGTGTACTGTTGAGACTGGGGACTCGGGGCGATGGACCGGATGGAGACGACAGTGAAGGATGCCGCCACCCTGCGACGCTGCATAGCTGTCGGTGCCGCGGTGATTCTGGGAGTGGCCGCGCTGCTGCCATCGCCGGTCAGCGCCCACCACGCCATCCCCGCAGCGTCCGTCTCCATTCCCTCGCACATGGGTGGCGCGCCGGCTGTCGAGCTCACCAAGAACCACTCCGAGCACGGCCCCGACGACAGCGAATGTTCGTCGCCCTCAGAGAATCGGGACGACGGCGGGGTCTCGGGGTGCGATGCCTCTCGGTCCGCGCAGTCCGAGCACTCGGCGACGGCCGGCCCCGGGCCAAGCGCCATCTCGCGAAGCTCGGCCGTACATCGCTCCAGCGCGGCGTCACCGGCGGCGGCGCCGGCCGAGCCCGTGACAATCGCCGCCGCGGCGCCGAACGCTCCCTCGTCGAGCGGCGCCGGCGTTGCTGGTCCGGCGACCGTGGCGTCATCAGCCGCCGCCCAAAACCCCAGGCCGGCTGGCGGATCCCCGATCATCCGCCACGCCCCTGTGCTGGTGCTTCCGCTGGTGCCGATGCCCTCCCAGCCCACCGTGCTCGGGCCGGTTCCTCTCGTTGTTCCCGCCATCGGGGGGGTGGCGGGACCGGCCGGCGGGGCGCTTCCCTGGGTCTGGTTCGTGGCTCTGGGAGCGGTTGATCTCGGCCTGGCGGCGGGCATCCTGCTCCGCCGACGCCGCCGGAGTGGGGGAGCCGGCTAGCTCAGAGGGCATCCCGCCGCCGCGCCACCACGAGCACCGTCTCGCTGAGCGACGTCGCGCGGAATCGACTCCACCCGTCGTGGATGGCGTCGACCCTCAGCCCGGCCCGCGCGAAGAGCGAGGGGATGCCATGGAGAGGGGTGAGCGCGCTGCTGGTCTGCTGCGCTGCCGTGCTGCCGTCGTCGAACACCGCCGTCTCGCGGAGCAGGTAGGTGTGACGAGCCCGGTCGTACACCGTCTCCACGAGCAGCAGGTGGCGGCGATCGGAGAGCAGCGAGCTGCCGACCACCTCCCAGCTGCTGATCCGCCCATCGGGTTGCTCTGGCCGCAGACGCATCTCAACGATGAGCGGCGCCCCGTCTCGCAACGCCACTCCGAGACGCCGGAGAACCCCGGTCTGCTGGCGGCGAGGAAAGGCCTCGAGCACGTGGTAGATGAGCACCGCCGCATCGAACCGGCCTTTGTCGCTGAGGGCGCGAAGGTCGCCCATCTGGGCTGTCACCCTCTCCGACACCCCATGGTCGCGGGCCAGCCGACGAGCGTGCGCGATCACCGCCGGACCAGCATCCAGCGCGGTGACCCGGAGTCCCGCACGCGCCAGGCGGACGCTGTACAGGCCGGGACCGCTGGCGGCGTCGAGCACGTGCGCGGGAGGGCGAGGAAGCAATCGCAGCAGCCGGCGGACGTGTATGTCGACCGTCCCAAGCCGCCGGCTGGCACCGTCGTGGGTTTGATCAAGGTGCTCATGAAGGAGGCGGCGGCTCACCGCCGGGTCACTCCAGTCGAGCTCGACCCGAGGATCGAAAGCGCGCGGCCACGCCTCGATTCGCGACGGGCGGGTCATGACCGCAGACTACAGAAAGCGCGATGCATGCACGAGGCTCTGGCCTTCAGAATGCGCGCCCGTGAGCAACTTCATCACCCATTGGATCACCAGCGGCGGGATCGTGCTGGTCTTCGTGCTGATGGCGGCCGAGAGTTGCGGCGTGCCGTTTCCCAGCGAGGTGATCATGCCGTTCGCGGGGTTTCTGGCCGCCCAGGGCCACATCAACCTGGTGGGGGCTATCCTCGCCGGCACGCTCGGCAACGTGGCCGGCTCGCTCGTCGCCTACGGGCTGGCCGCTCAATTCGGTCGGCCCCTGCTGCTCGGTCCCGGCCGCCGGGTGGGCATCACCTCAGAGCACCTCGATCTGGCAGACCGCTGGTTCGAGCGTCACGGGCTCACCGCCGTGCTGATCGGTCGTGTGCTGCCGGTGGTGCGCACCTACATCTCCTTCCCGGCAGGCCTGGCCCGCGTGAACCTGGTGCCGTTCGCGCTGCTGACCTTCATCGGGGCGCTCCCCTGGTGCATCGCGCTGGCGGCAGGCGGATACGCCATCGGGGCCAACTACGACCGCATCTCGGGTCCGATCGGCACCGCCGCCATCGTCCTGGCGGTTGTCGTGATCGCCATCGTGGTGGCCTGGTTGGTGCGAGGCCGGCGGGGCGCGGGGTCCACGGGCGCCCGGTAGAAGCTGGCCTCAGCTCATATCAGGCCAGGCTCCCGGAGCCTCGCCCTCGCCCTCTTCGCCCTCGCTGCGCTGCCGGTAGCGCTCGGCGACCATCTTGTTGGCGACGTTCTTGGGCAGGCCAAGTTTGACCAGGCTCTTGACCTCGTCACTCATCACCTTGTCCCTGGCCGTCTCGATCGCAGCGACGACGTCGTCGATGCTCACCGTCGGTCGTTTGGTTGCCACGGATCCAGTTTACCCGCTGTCCGGACTTCTCAAGCCCTGCCGGTGGCCGCGACGACACTCCCGGGCGGCTCCTCATACTTGCAGGGATGGCCTACCTGCCCAATCGCGACGCCGATCGGAGGGCCATGCTCGAGGTGGTCGGCGCCGCGGATGTGAGCGATCTCTTCGCCGCCCTCCCGGACTCGCTGCGCCATCCCGTCCTTGAGCTACCGCCGCCTCTCGCCGAACAGGATCTGGTCGCCGAGGTGGAGGGGCTGGCGGGACGCAACCACCCCCTCAGCGGCCTGGACAACTTCCTCGGGGCGGGTGTGTACAGGCGTTTCGTCCCGGCGATCGTCCGCGGCACCATCGGACGGCCCGAGTTCTACACGGCGTACACCCCCTACCAGGCTGAGGCCTCCCAGGGCACGCTCCAGACCATCTTCGAGTTTCAGTCGATGATCTGCGCGCTCACCGGCCTGGACGTCGCCAACGCCTCGCTCTACGACGGAGCCACCGCTGCCGCGGAGGCGATGATGCTGGCGGTGCAGGCCACTGGCCGCGACCGCATCGCGGTCAGCGCAGCGGTGCATCCCGAGACGCTGCGCGTGCTGCGCACGTTCGCCGCCGGCCGAGCCGTCTCCGTGGATGTGATCGCTGCGCGAGACGATGTCACCCACCTCGACGACGTGCGCGCGGTGCTGGACGAGCGCCACGCCGGCCTGCTGGTCCAGCAGCCGACATTCCTGGGATCGCTGGAAACGCTTGGGGGACTCGCCGAGGCTGCCCACGCGGCCGGAGGTCTGGCGCTCTGCAGCGCCGACCCGCTGGCCTGCGCGGTGCTCGTCCCACCTGGCGAGGCCGGCTTCGACGTCTGTGTCGGCGACGGTCAGCCGCTGGGCGTGCCCGCCTCCTTCGGAGGACCGCACGTCGGCTACATGGCGGTCCGCCAATCGCTGGTGCGGCGCATGCCCGGACGCCTGGTCGGCATCACCAGCGACCACTCCGGCCGGCGTGCATACACGCTGACGCTGCAGACCCGCGAGCAGCACATCCGCCGCGAGCACGCCACCTCGAACATCTGCACCAACCACGCTCTCATCGCTCTCGCCGCCACCGTGTACATGGCGCACATGGGGGCAGGCGGGATGCGCGAGGTCGCCACGGTGAGCGCGCAACGCGCCCATCACCTCGCCGACAAGCTGAGCGGCGTTCCAGGTTTCTCTCTCGCCAACCCGCAACCCTTCCTATGGGAGTTCGTTCTCCGCTGCCCTGGGGACGCGGCCGAGCTGGCCGCAGCCCTGCGCCGGCAGGGCATCGTCGCCGGTCTGCCGCTGGGACGCGTCGACCCCGAGCGTGCCGATCAGCTGCTGGTGTGCTGCACGGAGATGACCTCGCCGGCTGCGCTGAACCGCTACGTCCGCGCGCTCGAGGCGCTCGACACCAGCGCCCTGGCCGGGACTCGCCGCGAGGTGGCGGTGTGAGCGAAGCCGACCTTACAGCGGCTTCGGCGAGCGCGGACGGCAGTGCCGGCAATGGCCGGGTGGCGCCGCCGCCGGCCGGCACCGTGATCGCGCCTACGCGACCGAACCGTGCGGTGGAGGCCGGCTGGGCGGGGGCGGAGTCACTGGTGTTCGAGCTCAGTGACGACTACACGGGAGGCCCGCGCATCACCGCCGCCGGCGTCCCGGCCGCCGCGCTCGATTCGCTCGTCCCGGCAGGGCACCTCCGCACGGCGCCGCCCGCCGTCCCCGCAGTGTCTGAGCCGGTGCTGGCGCGCCACGTCGGCCGCCTGGCGCGACGCAACCACCACCTGCACCACGGCACCTACCCGTTGGGCAGCTGCACCATGAAGTACAACCCCGTCGTCGACGAGCAGCTGGCCGGCCTCACCGGCTTTGCCGACCTGCATCCCTACCAGGACCAGGCCGATGTGCAGGGCGCACTGGAGCTGATGTGGCGCCTCGAGCGGATGCTGGCGTCGATCACCGGCATGGCCCGCATGTCATTGCAGCCGGCCGCCGGTGCCCACGGTGAGTGGACCGGGCTGCGCATGATCCAGGCCTACCACGCGGACCGCGGCGACGTCGATCGCACCCGGGTGCTCATCCCCGACAGCGCCCACGGCACCAACCCGGCATCGGCGGCGGCATGCGGGCTGGAGGTGGTGACCGTCCGCAGCAACGCCGACGGCACCGTCGACGTCGCTGATTTCGCAGCTCACCTCGACGAGCACGTCGCAGCGGTGATGATGACCAATCCCAACACGCTCGGGGTGTTCGAGAAGGACATCCTGGAGATCGCCCGGCTGGCTCATGATGTGGGCGCGCTGCTGTACTACGACGGCGCCAACCTCAACGCGCTGGTGGGGATGGCGCGCCCTGGCGACATGGGCTTCGACGTCGTGCATCTCAACCTCCACAAGACCTTCTCCACTCCCCACGGAGGCGGCGGCCCCGGCGCCGGCCCGGTCGGCGTTGCCGAACGCTTGGTCCCGTTCCTGCCCACCCCCACAGTCGAGCGGGACGGCGATGAATACCGACTCGATGACAACCGGCCGCGCAGCATCGGCAAGGTGCGTTCCTACTACGGCAACTTCGGCATGCTGGTGCGCGCGTTCGCGTATATCTCCGCGTACGGCGACGGCATCGCCGACGTCGCCCGTGATGCGGTCCTCAACGCGCGCTACCTGCAGGCACGGCTGCGCGATCTCTTCCCGCAGGCTGTCGACTCGCCGTCCATGCACGAGTTCGTCTGCACCACCAGGGGCGGACGGGTCGAGGGATTGCGCGCCATGGACGTCGCCAAGCGCCTGCTCGACTACGGAATCTACGCACCCACCGTGTATTTCCCCACCACCGTCCCCGAGGCCATGATGTTCGAGCCCACCGAGACGGAGTCGCGTCAGAGCCTCGACCTGCTCGCCGACGTCTGCGCCGCCATCGTCGCCGAGGCGGCGGCCGACCTCACGTTCGTGCAGAACGCGCCGTACAACACCCCCGTGGAACGCGTCGACGAGGTGGGCGCGGCCCGCCACCCGGTGCTGCGCTGGACCGAGTCTCTGCGTGAGGCAGCGCCGTCACCCCCTGTCGAGGCACCGGCGCCACCGGCGACCCCGACAGCGTGAGTCGGAGAGCGAGGTGACCGAGTCGCTCGACGCCCTCCGCCGCGAGCTGCACCGTCTCCTGACGGAGCGCGCATTCACCTTCGGCGACTTCATGCTCGCCAGTGGACGGTGCAGCGACTTCTACTTCAACGGCAAGCAGGTGACGCTGGAGGGCCGAGGCCTGTACCTGGTCTCGCGGTTGATCCTTGACCGCTGCCGCGACCTGCACATCGACGCCATCGGCGGACTCACCCTCGGGGCTGACCCGATTGCCGCCGGGGTGGCCGCGCTCTCTGGACAGGACGCGCCGCTGCGTGCGTTCATCGTCCGCAAGGACGCCAAAGACCACGGCACCGGCAAGCTCATCGAAGGCCCACCGCTGCGCGCCGGCGACCGGGTCATGGTTGTGGATGACGTCATCACCACCGGTGGGTCGCTGTTGCAGGCTGTCGACGCACTGCGTGACCAGCCGGTGGAGATCGTCGAAGCCCTGGCCGTCGTCGACCGCGAAGAGGGCGGGCGTGAGGCGATCGAAGCGCGCGGGCTGAGCGTGCACGCGCTCTTCGTGCGCAGCGAATTCGTGGCCCCGGCGCACGCGTAGGGGAGAGACGGGTGCCGCTGTTCCATCGCCGCCCCGCGAAGCACCAGGCGGACTGGTTCACCGTCGGCGCTGAGGGCCATCGCGTCATCCCCGACTCCCCGCAGCCGGGGATCGAGCAGCTCGCCGGGCTCGGCGACTACGTCGAGTCGATCAGCCTGCGCCGGCCTCCCGGTCCCGATGGGCGCGACGCCATCGCCGTCCTCAACGCCAAGATGGACCACGCTGACGCCGTCAACGACCTGGTCGCCGCGACAGTGGTGGCCTGCGAGGAGTTCGTCGAACGCGGCCTGCTCGACCCCGCTGACGCGCCGGCCGCGCCACCCTTTGCTTCGATGCACAGGGACGCCTCCACGTACGAGTACATCCAGCAGCTGCACGCCCGCGCCGTCGAGCGCCGCGAGTGGCTGGAGAACGTCGACGCACTGTTCCGCCTGCGCGGCGTCTCGCTGCTGGCGCCGCTCTCCTCCGAGGGTTGACCCCCGGGTAGCTCTGCCGCTCAGCCGCCGATGTTCCTCAGCAGGCCGCCGACAACTCCGCCCGCGACGCCGGCCTCGGCGCCCTGCGCGACCGTGTACTCGCCGAGCGCGTGAGCCAGGCGGGCCAGCGGCAGCGACTGCAGCCAGACGCGGCCGGGGCCGATCAGCTGGGCCAGGAAGATGCCGTCGCCGCCGAAGATCTTGTTCTTGATCCCCTTGACGGTGGTGAAGCTCACAGCAACCTGAGACATCCCGACACAAATCGAAGAACCCTCCCGCCGCGCTGGCGAGAGGGTTTAGAGCTAGCTCGCCGTGGCTACGATCTGCGGAACCGTAGAGGCGCACGCGCTCTGGTCTGTGCCGCTATCGATGAGCACGGTATTCACCCGGAAGTTTGGGGTGTTCTGTCCGGCCGCAACCGTGACCGGGTAGACAGGGGCGAGGCCGCCGGCGTCAGTCACAGACTGCGAAAACCAGCTGCCGAGACAACCGATCTTCGGCACGCCGGCAACCTTGACGTTGCCGGAACCGTCGACCGCCATCGATGGAGTCAGCAGGTGAATGCCGATCGTCCAGGAAAATCCACCCTGGGCGCCTGTCTCGACGTTGCCGGTTCCGGAGCCACCGCCGACCAGTGCGAAGAACGCGAACGCGCCAACCGGGATGATGGCGAGGGCCGCGACCCACCCTGCGAATTTCTTGTGGGAGCGAAAGATGTTCATGTGAATGTCCTTGGCGGTGAGTCGAATTATCTGAGACATCGGGGTGCGATGGCGGACTCAACCTCACGCGAGCGGCAACCCCCCAGCTGGCAAGCTCGTCGCGCAACCGATCCATCTCCCACTCAGTGTGTGCGGCGGGCGTCCACCCTGGGTCGCCACGAACAGAAACCCAGGCCCTTCTTGATAGTGATGCCGGCGCGGCCGGCGCTTCGGGTCGTACGCATGCTGTGCTCTTCGGGCCATCCCCCCACGGTAGCCCTGCCCGTCTCAGCTCTATGCGGGAACCTCACCTAAACTTGTCCACGATGACGTGAGACATGTGTCCACGATGTCCTGAGACAAGACAGCGAGGCGACGTTGGGAATCGAACCCACGATGGAGGTTTGCAGACCTCTGCCTTACCACTTGGCTACGTCGCCATGTATGCCTGCGTTTCTCCGGATCGGAGTACTGAATCGACCTGGGTCTGACGGAGACCCTGGGGCGTCCTGACTTCGATGGAGTCGCTCCCATCGGCGCCAGCGGCGCACGCATCCTGATGACGCTGATCTACGAGCTCCGCCGCCGCGGAGGCCGGTACGGCGCGGCCGGGATCTGCGGTGGCCTCGCGCAGGGCAGGGCGACAGCGGTGCGGGTCTGACGCGTACCCTACGAGACCAATGTGGCACTTGGGCCTCGGTATCGCGGTCGTCGGCGCCCGGCGTCTGCGCCGCGTGTTCGCCGGCGACGACCGCTCGAGGCCGATCACGGCGCTGACGGGACCATCAGGAGCGGGGAAGACGCGCCGACTCGTCGAGCGTGTGAACCAGGCGCGCGCGGACGGCCGGATGACGGCGAACGTCGTCTGCTCTAGCCACTCGCTGATCATGACCCGCGAGGAGTTCACGGTACACCGTGTGCTGCCCTGCCGCGTGCCGGGCCTGGTCGCCCCGCTCGACCACGTGGTGTCGCCGCGGGCGTGCGCCATGATGCTGCGGCGCCTGCCCGCGGGTGCGCTGGCCACGTTCGATGAGGCGCAGTACTTCGGCGCCGAGATCGTCCCCGCGTGGCTCGAGGCGGCAGGGAGGGGCGTCGAGATCCTGCTCACCAACCCGATCGACGAGCAGGTGGAGGCGCTCGGGGATCGTGTTGTCGAGGAGCGGCTGACCATGCCCTGCGAGCGCTGCGGCCTCCGCGATGCCACCACCTCGTACCTCGCCCCCGACAGCGACGCGACAGTATCGGTGTGCGCGGGATGCGACGAGAAGTTGGTCACCTCTGCTCGCGCGGAGATCGTTCGCCGCCTCGAGGAGCAGGCGCCGCATCCTGGGCAGAGGATCATCTATCAGCCCGTCGGGCTCTCCGAGTGCGCCGGTTGGGAGGTGCTGCGGCCGGACTCCGAGGTGCGCTTCGACCTCATGACGCTGGTGCTCGAGGCCGTCGGCGTCTACCGGCGCGACCCGCGCGAACGCACACCGGCGTTCTACTCGTACCTCGACGTCGGCAGCAACACCGGGTACTTCTGCCGGCAGGCGGCCCTGCTCTGGTTGCGCAGCGAGGGGGTCGACGTGGTCGAGGGGGACATCGAGGTGGCGCGGCTGCTGTCGTCCTTCGTCGCCCGCGACACCGTCCGCTACACCGTCGCGGATTGCCACGACTACCTGCGTGACACGCAGCAGCAGCGGTTCGACGTGACCTCGGCATTCAGCGTGTTCCAGTGGCTGATGGTGCAGCGCTCCTCGGCCCAGCACGGGATCGACTGCCTGCAGTGGCTGTTCGCCAAGACTGTGCGGGTCTGCTTCCTGGAGATGGGCTACTCGGCCGAGGGCCATTACCGCGACAAGCTCGGCGTCGACGTGGACCGGGAATGGGTGCAGCGCCAGATGGTGGACAGCGGCGCCTTCGCGCGCATGGCGGTTATCGATGGCGCCGCCAACGGCCTGATGCGTGACCTCTTCGTCGGCCTGCACGCCCCGCGCCTCGTGGTGCCCGATCTCTGGCGAGCGCTGAAGCTGGAGGAGTTTCGGTAGACACTGCCGGGACCGCGCCGGGCGCGGGGAGTCGCATCGTCGAGGAGGTGGCCCGGTACGCCGCCTAGGTGGTGGGTCCAACGAGCCCGTGAGATGGCGCTCGGCTCGGCGTCGTTCCCGAGGTGGGTGGTTACCGAGGCGGGGCGCAGGGTCTCACCGGCGTGCTGGTGCCGCCGCAGCCTAGGGAGCGCACTGCGGTCGCCGGTAGCCCTGCCCGGCAGCTGTTGAGATCCCGAGGCTACGCCGCCACGACCATGGAGGCAGCGGCGAGCAGGATCGCGCGGTGCGCGGCGCTCGGTGCTTCGGTTCCGCCATTCGCCGTGCCGCGGCTTTCGACGACGATTCCGATCTCCTGGCCCGCATCACCTCGGGATCAACCGGCCCACGAACGACGCGTGGCTTGGCGCAGCGACGTAGCATCCCAGCTGGGCTATTCCAGTACGCCTTCGCCGCGGCAGAGCGGCGCGCGGTGGCCTGGACGGCAGCCATCAGCGACGGTTGGAACGGACCGCCTTATCGGCGGCGAGCACCGTGCGTGCGAACGACTTGGGGGCCGGTGTCCGGGTCGGCGATGGTGTGATTGGGTTGCTGGTGCCGGCAGACGGTGGACCGTTGAGCTTGGCCAGGGCCTGCGCGACCGTCGTGATCCTGCTGTCGCGGATCATGAGGCTGCCATCTTGAGGAGCTTCACGGCACCGAGGTCACCGCTGACTTTTCCATCACACTTGACATGGCCCACGTATCCGGTCTGGGCAAGGTCAGCGAATCTTTCACGGAGCACAGTCACCGATTGCGGCGTAAGGCGTGCAGTGTAGCCGCGACTCAGCGAGCCGAAGCTCATCACCAGCGCGTTCGCCGAGAGCGCCGGCACCGAATCGTTAATCAGGATCGGGAAGCCTAGCGGTGTGCAGGCTTGATCGGGCCGGAAGAACGGATGGCCGTTGGTGTCCAGCAGGCCCTGAACGAGGCTGGCAGTGGCAGTGTTCATCATCCACGCAGCCGTTGGCCAGTAGACTGCGTTCACGAAGTCGCGCAGTGCTCGCATTGCGGCGAAGCCAAGCACACCAGATGCGAAGGTTGTCGTCGAGCCGGTGGCCATCGTGAAGCCTACCGCGGCGCCGACCGTCGGATCGAAGAGCCCGCTCGGCGCCGTCGTTCCGACTCCCACGGTCAGGTCGCGCTGCAACACTGAGCCGATCCGGGCGCCGATGACGTCGGCCAGCGCGTCGGAGAGATCGAATCCGCCGTTCGCGCCAGGCCGAGCATCCTGATCCATCTGCCAGGAAGCCTTGACCCGAGCGGCATATTGGAACGCATTTAGCACGGAGTTATTCGTGACAGTGAAGTCAACCGAGGCGCCTACCGTGGTGTTCTCCCCCGGGATGGCGGCCAGCGTCGCCTGGTCGGCGATGCTCGGCCGGCTGATCGGCCTGCCGTCTTCGGTGTGGAGCACGGTTACGTTCGCCAGCATGCTCGAGTTGAAGATCTCGGCGCGCACCAGCGCATCGGCCATTCTCGCGGGAACGAGGAAACCTCCGGCGGCGCCGGTGAGGCCCAGGTCGCGTTGCTCTGTCTCGCTGAGTGGATCGCCGCGGATGAGGAGGTCGCCGGCTACGCCGGTTTCCAAGTAGCTGCGCCACTCGCGCTCGATGGCAGCGGTACTGCGCGCGTCCCACTCTTCCTTGGTCCACTGGTTGCTGCGCCCTATGCCGCTTGACCGCATTTCAAATTCTGCAGCAGCGATCTCGCGCTCGCGCGAGCGATCCGCACGCGCGCGTTCCATCTCCGCCTCATGCAGGAGTCTCCTGGTCTCCAGTGCTTCGCTAACTGCGTTCGTCATGCCACCATCACTCCCGATGGTGCGCCAATTGCGCGGTGACGGCTGTCCGCCTCTTTGAGGGCGAGCGCCTCCGCGCGAACCCCAGCGGCATGCTGGGCCGAGAGACGCTGGTTCTCGCGCTCCGCGGCGGCGTACTCCTTCGCCTCCTGAACTGCCCAGGGGCGACCGAGTGCGGTCTCGATCAAATTAATCAGCGCCTGGCGGTGAATAAAGACTCTTCCGCCTGGGCCGCCGTGTTGCGTTGCCTCGAAAGATCCGACACCGGGGATGTGGCCGGCGAGCACCCAGCGCCTTACGGTGCGCTCATCGACATTGAAGTAGCTCGCCACCTCGGCCGGCGTAAAGCCGGTTGCTTCGTTGCTCATACATGTCTCTTACCCACTTAAGCGAGCAACGGTCCGCGTATGTCCGCCTGCAGGTCAATACACGCCAGGCGGTGGTTCATAGGGCGGCGCCGGCTTAGGCTTACCGCGCCGCGGTGCGAGGTCGCAGCCACACGGTTCGGCCTCACTGGCGAAGGGGTGATTGCTGCAGGCGGAGAGCGGATACGCCTCCTGCCACTGCTTGGCAGTCTCGCGGGCCGCCGATCCTCTGCAGGCGGAAGCCGTCGCCGCCGAAGGCGCCGGCGCCGAGCTTCTGCTGGAATCCCATCGAGACGAGCACGCCCTGCGTGCCCGCCACGAAGGCGTGGCGGTGACCGAGGAACTGGAAGCCCGGCTCGGGCCTGACATCGAGCGGGAAGATCTGACCCGGCAGCTTGGCGGCGAACGCCACCATCCCTGGGGATCCCTGCGCGGAGTACTCGGTCATGAACAGCGACCCGCCGCCGACGGCGCGCTTGAACACACCGCCGAGACCGCCGCCGCCGCCGTACTGCGTCGAGGTCTGCATCTGGATGCTCGAGGTCATCCAGGAGAGCTCGCCCGACTCCGCGAAGATCGCCTCTCCGGGGTTGAGGGTCAGCTCGAGGACCGGCATGGTCGTGCCGATGATCTTCTCCTCCACTGTGGTTACCCCCCCTGGTCCGCTGACGGCTCGGCGCGATTGTAGTCAGAGCCCGAGCGCCGTCTTGGCGATGATCTCCTTCATCACCTCGTCGGTGCCGGCGCCGATGCGGATCAGGCGTGAGTCTCTGAAGTACCGCGAGACGTGCGCCTCGGCCATGTAGCCGAAGCCGCCGTGCAGCTGCAGGCAGGTGTCGGCGACGCGCGAGGTGACCTGGCCCACGAACAGCTTGGCCATGGAGATCTCGGCGACCGGGTACTCGCCGTTGTTCCAGCGCTCGGCCACTGAGTAGACGTAGTTCTTGGCGATGCAGATGTCGGTGTAGAGGTCGACCAGCTTGTGGCGGTTCACCTGGAACCTGGCGATGGGCCGCCCGAAGGCCTCTCGCTCCTTGCACCAGCGCAGGGTCTCCTCGAACATCACCTCCGCACCCGCGATGCTTCCCGCGCTGCCGATGAGTCGCTCGCCCTGCAGCTCCCACATGAGGTGGTAGAAGCCCTGGCCGATCTCTCCGAGAACCGCCGACTCCGGCACATCGACGTCGTGGAAGGAGAGCTCGGCGGTGTCGCTGGAGTGCATGCCCAGCTTCTTCAGCTTGCGGCTGACCTCGAAGCCGGGCGTGTGTCGGTCGACCAGGAAGAGGGTGATGCCCTTGGCGCCGTCCTCCTGGGTGCCGGTGCGCACCACCAGCACGATGAAGTCGCAGCGCACCCCGTTGGTGATGAACAGCTTGCTGCCGTTGATGCGCCACCCGCCGTTGTGCCGGACGGCGCGGGTGCGCACGCCGGCAACGTCGCTGCCGCTGTCGGGCTCGGTGATGCCCAGGGCCGCGACCTTCTCGCCGCGGATGGCGGGCACAAGGTAGCGCTGCTTCTGCTCCTCGGTGCCGAACTTGAAGATCGGCGGTGTGGCCATCTCCGCCTGCACCGAGACCGCCATCCCGACCCCGCCCGAGCCGCACCGGGCCATCTCCTCGGCGAGCACGATGGCGCTCCAGTAGTCACCGCCCTGGCCGCCGTATTCCTCGGGGTATCGGAGGCCGAGCAAACCGAGCTCACCCATCCGCGGGAACACTGTGTCAGGGAAGTACTCGGCCGCCTCCCACTCGTCGGCGTGCGGGCGCAGTTCGCGGGTAACGAAGTCGCGGACGGTCTCGCGCAGGGCGTCGTGCTCGGCGGTGAACGGCATTGCGGCCTCCCACATTGACGTGGATGTCGATTCTGCCATCAGCGGCGCGCGGCCGCGCCGTCCGCGGCCAATACCATGAGGCGATGCGACGAACTGCGATCTGGGGCTGTGCGTCCCTCCTGCTGGCTGGCTGCGGCAGCACCGCGACGCGGACGCCGACGCCCACACCGAGGACCTCACCCACCCCTGCCACGCCCAGCCCGACCCCGTCGATCGCGCCGGATGTGCAGCGCATCGACGTCACCGCGACCGGGGTGGGGACCTGGCAGCTGGTGGCGGTGCCTGTGGCCGTCCTCCACAACGTCGCGGCTCACACAGGCGTCAGCGGGGTGATCGTCCACTTCACCCTCACCAGGGGCGGCAGGGCGATCAGCTCCCTCGATTCCCCCGCCATCACCCTCTACCCGGACGAGACCCTGGTGGTGACCTCGTACCAGTGCACCGACTACCCGTGCTACACGGCTGACGGCGTCACGGTCACGGTCGCCCCGGGAACCTGGGGGGCACTCCCGGGTGCGGCACCGACCACAAGCACGTCGGCGTTCACCTGCACCAGGGGCTGCGTCGGCCACGGCCAGTGGGACGTGCCCATCACCGTGGGCGGCTCTGATCTCCTCCAGAACGAGCAGGTCGACCTCTTCGCGTCCTGCTCCAACGCTGCCGGCAGGATCATCGGAGGGGGATCGCGCCAGCTCCTCTGGCCCCAGGCTGGTGGCTCCCTCAACCTGGAGGTGCCGGTGATCGTCAACGCCGCCCCGGCAACCTGCCAGGTGGGAGCGACCACATCGAACTGAGCGGCTGGATCACGGTGGGGCCGGCCGGCCCCACCGTGTGGGCGGCTTGTGTGCGCTGGGGTACGGTGTGGTAGGGTGCCCCGCGTCGCCGCCGTTGCCGCATCGCATTTGATCATCCGGGAGTCAAGGGTCATCGGATCCGGGCCCCCGGGCTGCGGCCCACCGCCCCACAGCTGCGGTGGATCAGACCCAGGCGCTCCGTGGCGGGATTCACTGGAACCAGGACTCCGCCGCTGCCAAACACAGGAGAGTTTATTTGCGGTTGCCTCGACGTTCCCGAGGAGTGGTCCTGGGCCTGGCCACTCTCATCATCAGCCCAATTCTTGCGTTCGTCCTGGCGTCGGTGACCCACCCGGTCGCGCAGACCAATGCCAACGCGACTGCGGTCAGCTATGTTGTGCCGCTGACCGACCCCCAGATGCAGGAGCCTCGGAAGGGGGATCCAACGGCGCCCCCCACGGCCACCCCAGCTCCGCCGGTCGTCAAGCCTGCAGCCACTCCCCGCCCGAAAATCGCGGTGAGCGCCGGGCCGCCGGCCAGTCCCACCAGCGTGATCGGCATCATCGAGGCGGCCGCCGCCCGCTGGGGAGTGTCGGGCAGCTCGATGGTCAGCATCGCGCGCTGCGAATCCGGTCTTCGCACCAATGCGGTCAACCCCAGCGGCCCGTACCTCGGCCTCTTCCAGTTCCTGCAGTCGACCTTCACGGCCAACGGGGGAACCAACATCTGGAGCGCCGCGGATCAGTCCAACATCGCTGCCAAGATGCTCGCCCACGGACAGGCTCACCAGTGGAGCTGCGCCTGACGTCCCGCTGATCGGGATTGTTCCGCATCGCCGATGGCCGCCGATGCGGAACAATCCCCCGGTGAGCTCCTTGGATCCGCATCTCCGTGAGGAGCCGCTGCGCCGGCGCACCGTATACGAAGGCAAGCTGCTCCACGTCTTCGAGGACACCGTGCGCCTCCCTGGAGGTCGAGAGGCCGGCCGCGAGGTCGTCGAACACCCGGGGGCGGTCACGGTGGTCGCCTCGGACGACAGCGACCGGGTGGTCCTGGTGCGGCAATGGCGCCATGCCGTCGGCAGGGCCCTCTGGGAGTTGCCGGCGGGGACGCGCGAGAAGGGTGAGCAGCCGGCGGCGACCGCCCGCCGTGAGCTGACCGAGGAGACCGGCTACGGCGCCACCGAGTGGCGTGAGCTAGGCCACGGGCCGGTGAGCCCGGGCTATTCGGGCGAGGAGATCTGGTTCTACGCCGCCCGCGGGCTCACCTCCGGCGACAGTGCCCCCGACGCGGACGAGCTGCTCGATGTCGCGCTGTTCGACGCCCCCGAGCTGGCCCGCCTCGCCGGCCGCGGCGAGGTCGATCTCAAGACGCTCGCCGGCCTCGCCCTGGCCGGCATCGCTCTGAGCTCCGCCGATGGCTGACGACCCCGACCGCCTGGTGGCGCGGGCCATCGAGAGCGTGCTCGACCAGGTGCCCGGCCGAGTCGACACCAGCGTTCCCGACTCGGGCACCGCCAAGCTGCAGCCGTGGGCGGAGACGGCAGCCCCGGTGGGCCGGAACAAGCGCCCACTCGACGAGCTGCTGGTCGAGCTCGAGGCACGGGTTGCGGCGGATCCCCAGGCGCGCGCCTCGCTGCCGCGAACCCGCCATCCCGCGCTCGCCTTCTTCGATCGGTTCGGGCGTACTCCGGGGCAGCCCGGCACTGCCGGCGAGGGCACCAGCCGGCGGCGCCGCCGGCGGCGCGGCGGTGGCGGCGGCCAGACCGGCCAACCGGTTGAGCCGGCCCCTGCCGCGGCGGACCGTTCCCAGGGTGGGCGACGCCGTTCGCGCCGCGGGCGCGGCGGTGGCGAGGGCGGTTCCCCGAGGGCCCCCGGCCCAGCCGGGGCCGGGCCACCCCGTCAGGACGGGCCGGCGGCAGGCCAGGCGCGTGCCCCCGGCTCGGGTGGCCGGCGTCGACGAGGCCGCCGCGGGCGAGGCGGAGAGCGCCCGAACACCGGCTGACGATGTCGTCGCGGCCGCGCTCCGGTGCCCAGACAGAGCCCGCGACCGGCCTCGGGGGCGGCCCTGTCCATGCCGTGCTCTTCGACTACGGCCTGACTCTGGTGCACTTCGAGCCGTCCGGCGAGGCGATCGCGGCGGCCCAGGAGGCCATTGCCGACTGCATCGAGGCAGCCGGCCATCCCCGCCCCCAGGCCGCCGTCCTCCGCTGGGCCGTTCACGATCGGGTGGAGGCCGCGGTGGCCGCCCACGAGGCCAGTGGCGCTCTCGAGGAGATCGATGTCGCAGCCCTCGAGAATCGCGCCTTCGCGGATATGGGCCTGAATCTCGAGGCGGGTGTGCGTGACCGCTGCAGCACCCTGGTGCAGGAGGCCTGGTGGGGCGCGGTCCGCGTTTACCCCGATGCCTTCGCCGCCCTGCACGAGCTGCGCAGCGCCGGTCTGCGCATCGGGCTGTGCTCGAACGCGGCGTGGCGGCCCGCGAGCATGCACGATCAGCTCCGCCACGTCGGGCTCGGCGCGGTCATCGATTCCGCCGTTTTCTCCGGCGAGGTGGGGTGGCGCAAGCCGTCTCCACAACTCTTCGAGGCCGCTCTCGACGCGCTCGGTGTCCGCGCTGCACACACCGTGTACGTCGGCGACCGCATGCGCGAGGACATCGCTGGGGCGGCGGGTGCAGGGATGCGCACCGTGCTGCTGGCACGCGACCAATCCATGGTCCGTGAGCCGCAGCAGGGCGGCCCAGATGCGGTGATCCGGTCACTCAGCGAGCTGCCCGCACTCCTCTTCGCGGCGCAGTTGTAACGATTGTTGGGTGGGAAAACTGAGCGCGCTTATACTCGCCGGGCGCCGCAGTTCGTCCATGGATTTGTCGAGGCACCGCCCTGGTGGACTTTCGCGACTACCTCAAGGACAGGTGCCACGAGCGCGGCATCTCTCTGCACCGCCTCGCCTTGCTCTGTGACCTCAACCAGATCTATTTCTACCAGGCGGTCAACAAGAACAAGGAGAACCCACCACCCTGGGTGCTGCGGCGCGCCGCGCCACATCTTGGGGTGTCCTATGTCGAGCTGATGATCGCCGCGGGGTACCTGCGTGACGAGGATCTGCGGGAGTGGCGCAGCGGAGCCGCGGCACAGCCCACCCCGGTCGGCTGACCCCGCGGGCTCTTCAACAACGGCACCGTGCGGCCGATACTTGGACTGTGCACTGGCCACGCGCCATCATCCACGTCGACCTCGACGCCTTCTACGCCTCCGTTGAGCAACTGCGCCGCCCCGAGCTCCGCGGCCGCGCCATCATCGTGGGGGGCGGCGGTGAGGAGTACACGCGCGGCGTGGTGAGCGCTGCCTCGTATGAGGCACGGCGCTTCGGTGTCCACTCCGCCATGCCTCTGGCCCGCGCGCGACGGCTCTGCCCGCATGCGGTGATCCTGCCCGTGGACTTCGCCGCCTACCGACGGGCGTCACGCGAGGTCTTCGCGCTGGCACGGCAGCTGACGCCGCTGGTGGAGCCTCTCTCTCTCGACGAGGCATACCTCGACGTGACCGGCTCGATCGCCCTGCTGGGCACGCCGGAGCAGATGGCGCTCGATCTCCGCGACCGCATCGTCTCCGAGTGCCAGCTCGACGCCTCCTGCGGGGTGGCCACCACCAAGCTGGTCGCCAAGGTGGCATCCGACCTCGAGAAACCGCGGGGCATGGTGATCGTCCCGCCCGGCACCGAGGCCGGCTTTCTGGCACCGCTGGCGCTACGGCGGCTGCCCGGCCTGGGGCCGGCGACGGAGCGTGCCCTCGCCGGTTTGGGGATCGGCACCCTTGGCGAGCTCGCGGCGCTGCCATTGGACACGTTGAGGCGCCGGCTCGGCGACCACGCCGCCACCAGTCTGACCGAGCGCGCCCGCGGCATCGATCTCAGCGAGGTGACGCTCCCCGACCGGCCCAAGAGCATCTCGCGCGAGGAGACGTTCGCCGTCGACGTGACCTCGCGCCAGCAGCTCGAGCGCCTTCTGCGGGCCTGCGCAGCCGACGTCGGCCGCCAGCTCCGGCACGGCGGCTGGACGGCGCGGACGGCGACGTTGAAGCTGCGCTACTCGGACTTCACCACCCTCAGCAGGCAGGCGACCTGGCCCACCCCGCAGAACGGGGATCTCGAGCTGGCCCGGGCGGCGCTGCGACTCCTCGACGGCCTCTGGAGCGGGGCGGCGGTTCGCCTCCTCGGTATGGGCGTCAGCGGGATCATCGACGCCGCCCAGCTCGATCTCTTCGACGCCTCCGAGGCCCCGCGGGACACGCGACTGGATAGCGCACTCGACTCGCTGCGCGACCGCTTCGGCGCCGCCGCCCCTCAGCGCGGCGGCGCACCGGCGCTTCGTGACCTCGATTTCCGGGGCGAGGATCTGCGCGTCGACTGACAGGCCGGGCGGATCCCCGCCCTCACCAACCTCGATGCGAAGGGGGTTGGACTAGACGTGCAGGAATGACTTCACCAGCTGGATGACCAGCACCGCGCCGCCGCCCTTCACGAGCATGTCCACGAGAAAGCCCGACCCCGACTCCTGGTGCTGCATCACCTTGTGCAGGCTGGAGAACGCCACGCCCGCCGGGATCAGGTACTCACCGGCGGTGAGCAGCGGGCTGGCAACTGTGTCCCACACGTGCAGGGTGTCACGACTGGGATCGACCTGCACATCCCCGAGCAGATGAACAAGCAGCGTGAGGATGATCATCAGAGTTACCTCCCCAGCGTCAGTGTGTTGCAGCGCGTCACCACGCACCCTGCTTCGCCTCAGCGGACAGCGCGGGGACGACCGGTGTCACTGTCGACGATGTCCGCCATCCGTCCGGTGGGGGCGCGCAGCGTCTGCGCTGTGACCGAGCTCATCGTCAGGGAGCTGCGGCTGCGGAAGTTCGACAGCGTGGCGCCGCTCACCTCGCCGCGCCGTTCCCCCCAGGTCGAGACCGGCGGCGACAGCGGACGGCGCCCGTCCCACCACCAGAGCGTTGAGCGACTGGTCGCCCGTCACTCCCGGCGCCGCGCGCAGCCCGGCGACATCGGTCTCTGACCGCAACCGAACCGCCGTTTGTCCGCGGCCGGTCCGCTCCCGGAGCCTAGCTTGCCGGCATGGTGGCCAGGGCACGGTGCGAGCCGGCAGCGCGGTGCTGACACCGCTTGCGCCGGCCGACCTTCAGGTGCATGTGCTGCTCTCCTCCTGCGGTCCGTTCGGCGTCCTCCCCGATGGTGTTTGCAACTTCTTCGCGGGCGCGTCGAGCGCCGTCTCGCAGACGCTCGAGATCGTTCAGAACCCGTTCCGATGGCTGTATCACCACACACTCGGCGCGCCCGTTCCCCAGCGCCCCGGTGATCCCGGCTGGGACGCCTGCCAAGCGGACTGGAGCCAGCCGGCCTGCCCCAAGCTCATCGACCAGCTGAAGCCGGCCAACGTGACCCTGGCGCAGAGCTGGCCGCGGCTCTACAGCGCGTTCTCGGTATCGGGCGTCTTCATCGCCATGACCTGCGCTGTCGTCCGGGTGGTACGCGGCGTTTTCGACCAACGGGCCGACGCCCTGCACCTCGTCGTCGACAACGTGGCCCGGGCGCTGGTGGCGGGTGGCCTGCTCGTCGCCCCCACGCCCGACAACTCACTGCTTCTCAACGTTATCCGCCTGAGCACCAATGCCTCCGGGCGGATCGCTGCGGCCGCGGGCGGCGCGGTGGCGTCGGCCTTCACCACCAACCTCGACCTTGGCAGCGTGGTGGGCAACCTCGCAGCGACAGGCTTCGGGCTCGCCGGCATCGGCGACTTCCTGGTGGCGATTCCCATCCTGCTGGTGGCGTTCGCCTTCGTGTACATCCTGTCGCTGTACCTGCTGCGCATCGTCCAGCTGGTCTTCGCCGTCGCCTCGGCACCTCTCTTCGTGGGATTGGCCGTGTACGACCACCGCAATCGGTTCGTGCAGTGGTGGCTCGACCTGTTCACCTCGGCGATGCTCCTGCCGGTCATCCTGGCCGTCTGCGGATCGCTGACCTCCGGGGTCGCTCTCTTCTTTTTGGGCGGGAACCAGGGCGGCCTGACCCCCGGGGGCGCGGTGGAGGCGGTGGTGCGCACGCTGCTCGCCTGCTTCGCCGTGCTCGGCGGCGTGTGGATGACCGGCAAGGCGGTCCACGGGCTCGCGTGGCGCAGTTTCAGCCACGGCGGAATCACGGGCGCGGCGACGGCCGTGTCAACCACCCTCATGGCACTCCCCAACGCTGCGGCGGATGCGTCCGCGCTGATGAGGATAGGTGGCCGCGAGCCCAGGTCGGGGGGAGCGATCGACACCCTGAGCCGGCCGTCGCGGCGCTCCACCACCGCGTCGGGAGGCGGGCGGCCTCTCAGTGAGACCGGGGTGGTCGTGGCTGCGGCGGCTGCGGGACACGCCGCTGCGATGGCCGGGGAGAGCCCCGAGGTTGACGCCGCCATCGAAGCCGCCGGCGTGGCCGATTTCACCCGGCACGCAGGGGTGGCAGCGGTGCTCGGTGAGCCGGGCATGCGGGGAGTGTTCAACCATGTGGTGGGGGCTGCCATCGGCCGGTTCGCCGCGGGAGACGCCGGTTGCCGCGTGGTTGTCGAGGCCACCCGGCACCTCGACTCATCCCAGCCCCCGGACGCGCAGCGCGTGGCCGAGTACACCAGGAGTCTGGCCGATAACCCACAGGTCGGCGGGGCAGTCGCCGGAGCGACACTGGCAAGCCTGCTCCACAACGAGGCGCCCGACCTCGCCCCCATCCTGGGCCGGCCGCCGGTACCGCTGTGATCGGCAGGCAGCGCACCATCCGGGTCCCGCTCAACGTCGATGCCCAGCTCCGGGTGCCGCTGGGACCGGCCGTGCTCCCGGTGCGCTCGGTGATCCTGGCGGCAGTGGTGAGCCCGGCCGCGTACGCGCTGCTGGCGGCTCACCTCCCTGGATTGTGGGGAACGGCAGGGGCCGGCTTCGTGCTGGCGACGGCAGCCGCCTTCGGGCTGCCCGAGCGGCAGGGAGTGTGGATCGGCACTCACCTCGCCTACCGCCACGCGTGGCGGTTGCTGCCGTCGGTGGTGGCACGAGGACGCACGGCGCGCGCCCTTGTCCGTGATGTGGAGGGTTCCATCCACGTCTGCCGCGAACGGCCAGTCGGCGCCCAGCGGCGCTCGCCCGGGAGGTGGCGTGGGCTGGCCGCGATCCCGTCGACGTCCGCGGCCGGCGCGGGTCTGCTCCGGCTCGAGCCGGGCGGCCATCGCGCCATCCTGGTTCTCGACGGCCCCCCAGTCAGCGTCTCGAGTGATGCCTACCTCGACTGGTGTGACGCGGTGGTCGGCTGGGTGAGATCGGCGGACTGCCCGGCCCAGTTCCTCACCCTGATGACGCACCACGACGCCAATCGCGTCGGCGACGCCTTCGACCGTCGCGTGACCGGCTGGCCACGAACACCCCTGCGCGAGATCGAGCGCGCGCTCGCGGGCACGCTAGCGGAGACCACACTGGGCCTGCTCCACTTCGTGGTCCTGGCGCCGGCATCGGCCGGCGACGACGGCATGCCCCACCTGGTCACGCCGTGGCGGTCGGCTCACCCTCCCCCCGCCTCAGCCGAGGACGCGGAGCGTGCTCTTCAGTCGGCTCTGCGCCTGGCCCCGGGTTTTGGCGTCGCGGTGCGTGTCGCCGACCGTGACGACATCGCCGCCCTGCTCACTCACACGGTCCTGGGCGCTGCCCGCGCGATGGTCGGAAGCAGCGCTCTCCACATCGGTGAGAGGCATCACGTGGTGATGACGGCCACGCGCCTGCCCGCCACCATCGAGGTCGGTGCGGTGGTGGACGCGATGACCCGCGCGCATGCCTATGGAACGGCCAGCCTGCACGTGCTCCCGGTGGCGCCGGCGGTGGCTCAGAGGCACCTGCACCGGCGCTCCTCGATGCTGCAATACGCCGCACGGCGCGGTGCCGATCCGGTGGAGGCGCAGGTCGCTCTCCAGGACACCACGGAGGTGGTGGCGGCGCTCGCCCAGCGCGACATCGTGCCCTGTCGGGTCGCGCTCACCGTGTCGGTGGCGCACAGTGAACGCGACAGCGCACTCCAGGCTGCCGAACGCCTCGGCGCAGTGCTAGCCGCGCACGGCTTTCGCATCACCGAGGTGGGTGGACCCGGCTTCCTGCCGGCGCTGGCTCTGGCGCCGGGGTGCGCCCCACTGCGGCGGAGCCTGGTGCTCACCTCCGACTCCGTCGCCTCGCGCATGCTGCCGTGCCTGGGCACTCCGTTCGCCGACATCACCGCACCGCTCGTCGGTGTCAACGTCCTCAACGGCACGCCCGCTCACTTCTCGGTCTGGAGCCAGCCCAACCACAACCTGGTGGTGGTGGGAAGTTCCGGTGCGGGTAAGTCGGTGGCGGCCAAGACGCTGCTGGTGCGTCATGTCATGGAGGGTGTCGCGGCGGTCGTCATCGACCCGGACTCCGAGTACCGCGGGGTGATGCAGGCGGTGGGCGGGCGCTACCTGGAGCTGGGCACCGAGGCACTGAACCCTCTTGGAGCCGCGTCTGGATTGTCACCTGACGCAGCCGCCGGACTGGTGCTGCCCATCCTCTCCGTGATGGCCGGTGACGAGCGCGGCGTTCGCGACGGCCGGCCGATTCGGCGGCTCCCCGATGAGGACCAGGGGTGGCTGCATGGCGAGCTCGTCGACTTCTTCACCGGCCGCCGCGGTGAGTCCGCACCGGCTCTGATGCATGACGCGGTCGAGCACCTGGAGGGCCACGCGCTGGCATGCGCGCTCACTGAACGGGAGCGCGACCGCTGCCGGGTCATCATCGCCCGGCTGCGCCGTTTCACGCAGGGACGGCGAGCTGCCGTCTTCGATCGGCCCTCGACCTTCGCGGTGGGGAGCCGTCCCATCGCCATCGGTCTCAAGTCCTTCGCCATGACCTACGGCGCGGACCTCACGCCCGCGCTGGCAGTGCTGCTCACTGCCATCCTCGAGGCGCTCGAGAGAGGGCGCGGCCGCATCATCGTGGTCGTCGACGAGGCCCACCGGATCACCTCCGATCCCGACGCCGGCGAGGTGCTCGGCCAGCTCGTGCGGCAGGCGCGGAAGCACGGTGCGGGGGTGTGGATGCTGTCGCAGCGAGTCGAAGATTTCGTGCGCACCGACCTCGGCCGCACGCTGGCCGCGACCTCGTCGTCCAAGCTGGTGCTGGGCACAGAGGAGGCGGTCGTCGAGGAGGTCCGCGAGGTCTTCAAACTTCGTGACGAGGAGGTTGCCGCCATCTGCCCATCCGTGCCGGGGCGCGGCGTGCTCCTCGCGGGTGCCGAACGGGCGGTGATCAGCGTCATCCCCGGGCCGGCGATCATGGCTCTGGCGGACACCAGGGCTGGGCCGCGATCGCCAACGGCTCAGCCGGCGGGGACGTGGTGATGCCCGGTGGGCTCGTGGCGGCGCAGGTGCTCGGCCCGGGCAACCTGCGCCGCCTGATGGGCTGCGGCTGCGGCGCCGCGATCGCACTGGTGGCACTCCCGGTGTTCGTTGTCTTCTCCCTGGTGACGGGCCTTCTGCCCAGTTCCGGCAACGGCAGCGCCAATCAGGTCGACGCCGCCACCGGAACCGTCATCGGCGCAGCCCAACCGCTGCCGGCCGGCAGTTTCACCGTCAGCCAGGGGTTCGGTTGCACCAGTGTGGCCACGGAGCCGTCGCCGCCGCACGGCTATACGTGCCCGCCCGACGAGGCCCACCCCGACTTCGTGCACTTCCACACAGGCATCGACCTGGCCGCCCCCACCGGCGTCCCGGTATTTGCGGTGGCCGCCGGGGTGGTGCAGGTGGTGACCTCCTCGGTCGGCTTCGGACTCCACGTCCTGCTGACACCCCTGACACCGTCGACGCCGCCGGTTGTCTATCTGTTCGGACACCTCAGCGCCGTCAGGGTGTCCGACGGTGAGCAGGTCACCGCCGCCGAGCTGATCGGATGGGTGGGCAGCACCGGCAACAGCACTGGGCCGCATCTTCATTTCGAGGTGGACGCCGGAGGGGTCCCGGTCAATCCCTGCGCGACGTTTCCGCGCGGGTACCTGGTACCCGCCGGCGTCGCCGCTGTGGGCTGCCTGGCCTGGGAGCTGTAACGCAACCTGACCACGGGGGCGCGGCCTATGGTTCGCAGCGTGAGCGCCAGCGGGACTCCGACGACGCGCAGCTACGCCTGGAGGCCGACCGCCGACCAGGTCGAACGCAGCCGCCTGCGTTCATTCATGACCAAGCTGGGCGTCGACGACATGGAGGCGCTGAACGGTCTGGCGCAGCGCGATCCCGAGCGGTTCTGGTCGGCAACCATCGACGACATCGGCATCAGCTGGGAACAGCGTCCCACCCGCATGCGCGACACCAGCGAGGGCCTGCCTTTCACGCGCTGGTGGAGCGGCGGACGCCTCAACCTGGCCACCAACGCCGCCGATAGGTGGGCGCGAATCCAGCCCGACCGCGACGCCGTGGTGTGGGAGGGTGATGACGGCGCCGAGCGAGTGTGGAGCTACGGCGAGCTCGCCGCGCAGACGGCTCGATGCGCCAATGGGCTCCGCGAGCTCGGCATCGGACCGGGCGACGGGGTCGGCCTCTGCCTGCCGATGATTCCCGAGACGGTGGCCGTCTTCCTCGCCTGCTCCAAGGTCGGAGCGATGGTCATCCCGCTGTTCAGCGGCTACGGGGCGGGAGCCATCGTCGCCCGCCTCCAGGACTGCGAGGCCAAGGTTCTGGTCATCGCTGACGGATTCCCGCGACGCGGGTCGCCGGTGCCCATGAAGCCGGTCGCCGACGAGGTCGCCGAGCAGACGCCCTCGCTCCGGCACGTCATCGTGGTGCGTCGGCTGGGCACAGTGGCCGTGCGCATGCAGCCTCACCGGGATGTCTGGTACGACGAGCTCACCGCGACGCAGCCGGCAACTGCTGAGACCACGGATAGCAGCGCCGGCGACACCTTCATGCTTATCTATACAAGCGGCACCACGGGCCGGCCCAAGGGTACAGTGCACGTGCAGGGCGGTTTTCCCATCAAAGCCACCCAGGACATGGCCCACTGCTTCGACGTGGGCCCGGACGACCGGCTGCTCTGGTTCACCGACATCGGCTGGATGATGGGACCCTGGGCGATCTGCGGCACGCTGAGCATCGGAGCCAGCCTGGTGCTCTTCGAGGGCGTTCCCGATCACCCCGGCCCCGACCGGCTGTGGTCGGTGGTGTCGCGGCACCGGGTCACGGTTCTCGGTGTGGCCCCCACTGTGGTGCGCGCTCTGATGCGCCACGGCGATGAGCCCGCACACGCCCACGATCTCTCTTCCCTGCGCGTCCTCGGATCCAGCGGTGAACCGTGGAATGTCGATCCCTGGCAATGGTTTCTCGACCACATCGGGGGCGGTCGCTGTCCCATCATCAACTACAGTGGCGGCACCGAGGTGAGTGGCGGCATCGTCGCGGGCAACATGCTCACCCCCCTCAATCCGTGTGCCTTCGCCGGTCCCTGTCCGGGCATGGACGCCGATGTTCTTGACGAGAATGGCAACAGCGTTCGCGGCCAGGTGGGGGAGCTGGTAGTGCGCTCCCCGTGGCCGGGGATGACGCGCGGCTTCTGGCATGACCGGGAGCGCTATCTCGAGACGTACTGGTCGCGCTGGCCGGACGTCTGGGTGCACGGCGACTGGGCGCAGATTGCCGAGGACGGTCTCTGGTACATCCGCGGTCGGAGCGATGACACGATCAAGCTAGCGGGCAAGCGTCTCGGCCCCGCCGAGGTGGAGTCGGCGCTGGTCGCTGACCCCGGTGTCGCCGAGGCCGCCGCGGTCGGGATCCCCGATGCAGTCAAGGGGGAGGCGCTGGTGTGCTTCGTGGTCCTCAAACCAGGCGTCGACGACAGCGTCGAGTTGCGGGCTGCGCTCTCCGACCGAGTCAGCGCCGAGATGGGCAAGGCGCTCCGGCCCAAGGCCGTGCTGGTGATCGCCGAGCTGCCCAAGACGCGCAACGCCAAGGTGATCCGCCGAATCGTGCGCGCCGTGTACCTGGGCAATGACCCCGGCGATCTCTCCTCGCTGGAGAACCCTGCCGCCATCGAGGCCCTGGAGGCGGCTCGCGCCATCCACTGACGGCGGTCTGCCGCGCGGACACGCGGTGGACAAACGGGGCTCGCTCGCGTCAGTCGGCGCGGACCGACCCACAACGGCTGCGGAGCCGTGTCAGCATCGGCGGCTTTTTCCGCGCCGCCGTGATGTGGCGGCACTGTTTGCGAGGGTCACCATGGCCGCCACCGTTCGACTTGCCGGGAGCGCTCGGGTCCGTCCACGTGTCCCCGACCTCTTCACCGCACGACCACTGACCCACGGGGAGCTCGCTGCGCCGGCGACCGTCACGGTGCACCTGCGCGAGTCGCCGCGCGCCGACACCCTCGCCGTCGCGCTGGCGCGCCAGCATCACACACCCGTGCAGTCGCGCCGCTACCCCAGCGCCGCGGAGCTGATCCACGATCACCGCGCACACGCCGCCGACGTCGCCGCTGTCACGCACTGGGCGAACCAGGCGGGACTGCGCGTGCGTCGCACCGGCTCCGGCACCACCCTCGACGTCAGTGGGTCGCTGGGCGCGCTCGCTCGAGCCTTCGAGGTCACGTTGGAGAGCTGCCGCGCGCGTGACACGGCCACGGGCGCCATCACACAGTACCGGGATCATCGTGAGGAGTTGAGCGTGCCCGCAGATCTCGAGGCGGTGGTCACCGCCGCGCTCGGCCTGAGCGACCGCCCGGTGGCGCGGCCGCGTCTCTCCGTGCTTCCCCGGGGGCAGAGCGCTTCGTACGTCTACAGCCCGGAGCAGCTGGCGCGCGTCTATGACTTCCCCGTGCTCCCCGAGGGCGGAGCGGGGAACAGCATCACTGTTGGCATCGCCGAGCTCGGGGGAGCCGTATACCGCCCCGACCTGTCGGCGCTGGCCGCTCGGCACCCGCGCGTGCGCATCGTCGAGGAGGCTGTGCATGGGTGGGGCCCGGTGTCCAATCCCTTCGGTCCAGACACGGAGGTCGCGCTCGACTGGCAGGTGATCGCCGGTGTCCTCGCCCACTGCGCGCCCCAAGCGGATGTGCTCATCGTCATCAAGTACGCGCCCAACACCGACCGCGGCTTCACCGACCTCGAGGCGTCGTTTGCCACCGACGGGCGCGACTACGCAGCTGTGTCGACCAGCTGGGGAGCGTCTGAGGATCGCTGGACTCCCGCGGCGATGGAGGCCATGGACCGCGCTTTCCAGATGGGCGCGGTGCGCGGCACGGTGCACAGCGTCGCCGCCGGCGACAACGGCTCGACGGATGCGCGACGGGACGGGCGCCAGCACGCCGACCATCCCGCCTCCGCCCCTCACGCGGTCGGCTGTGGCGGCACGCGCCTGGTCGCCGAGGGCGGCCGCAGGCTCAGCGAAGAGGCATGGAACGAGTTGAGAAGCGGCGACGGCGCCACCGGGGGCGGGGTCAGCGAACACTTTGCCGTGCCGCGGTATCAATCTGGCGCGGGACTGCGTCCGCTGTCCGCCAACGATGGCAGGGAGGGGCGTGGCGTTCCCGACGTGGCCGGCAACGCCGATCCCCGCACGGGGTATGTCATCCACCATCGCGGCACGGATACGGTGGTCGGTGGGACCTCGGCGGTGGCTCCTCTCTGGAGTGCCCTGTTCGCCGTGGTCAGCGCCGCAACGGGTCACCGCCTCGGCAATGTCCTGCCGGCTCTGTATGGAGCCCGTGCGGTGGGCTTCACGGACGTCACCAGCGGCGACAACGGCGCCTACGCGGCGGCTCCCGGCTGGGACCCGGCCACCGGTCTCGGCACCCCGTCAGGAGCGGGTCTCTGCGCCGCGCTGAAGACATCCCTGGTACTGCCGCGACAGAGCTCGGCCCCAACCGCAACGGCGCGGGCGGTCAACCAGGAGGCGCGCACGCGCGACCGTGAGCATGAGCTCGGCTGATGCGCGCACGGCGGGGACGATGGGCGCCGAGCCGCTGCTAGTCTCGATACGTGGACACCACCCCGCAGACGCCGCCGCCCGCAGCCATCCTGGAGCGGCTCATGCTGTCACCGGTGTCGGTCGCGGAGGTCACCGCCGAACGTGCCATCGACGATCCGCCTGAGATACCCTGGCACCTCACGCCGCCGGTCGGGACCATCGCTCTGCAACTGCGCAGCACCGTCCGTCGTGTCGCTATCGGCGCGGGCCTGGCGCGAGACAGCCACCTCGTCGACGCGGTTCGGCAGTTGCCCGGCGTCGCCGCGGTGGTCACCAGCCCGGCGGGAGGCACCTTCGTCGTCGGCGGCGACGCCTGGCTGGGCCTGTGTGCGATCGGCTCACCGCCGCCCGGGCAGCCGATGCCGCTCGACTGGATGCTCCACTCGCTGCATCGCTGGTTCGCCGCCGCCCTGGCGTCCTTCTCCGTGGTCGCCACCGTCGAGCGGGTGGAGGGGGCGTGGTGTCCGGGGTTCAGCGACCTCGCTGTGTCGGGTCGCAAGCTTGCCGGCCTCGGATTTCGGGTGACCCGCGATCGCGTCGTGATGCGAGGGGTGATGGCGGTGCGTCCCATGAGCGATGCCGACTTCGATGTGCTGGTGAGCTGTCATCGGTTGATCGGCGTCGAGCTCCGCCGCGAGAGTGCCATCTCCCTGGCCGAGGCGGGTGCGGCTGCCGACCTCGACGTCGCCACCACCATCGATTCCTTTCGCACCGTTGCCAGCTGAGCGAGCCATGGGCCTTCGGACCGGCGGATCGTCCACGCGCCGCGATTCTGGGGTAGGGTGACTGCTGCCGATGCCGAGCACCGTCCCAGCACCCTTCGAAGCACTCTTTGCCGGCTCCAG
>DAIUFS010000018.1:0-10503 GCA_036844485.1 Candidatus Dormiibacterota bacterium
CCGAGCGAGGTGAGCTGCGCGGAGTCGAGCTTGAGGCCGACCTCCTCGCTGATGACCTGCGCACCGGTGAGGATGGCGATGTCCTGGAGCATGGCCTTGCGGCGGTCACCGAAGCCCGGGGCCTTGACGGCGACCGCGTTGAAGGTGCCGCGCAGCTTGTTGACGATGAGGGTGGCCAGCGCCTCGCCCTCGACGTCCTCGGCGACCACCAGCAGCGGCTTGCCGCTCTGCACCACCTTCTCGAGGATGGGGAGCAGGTCGGCGATCGCGGAGATCTTGCGATCGGTGATGAGGATGTAGGGATCCTCGAGGACCGCCTCCATGCGCTGGGGGTTGGTGACCATGTACGGGGAGATGTAGCCCTTGTCGAACTGCATGCCCTCGACCAGCTCGAGCTCTGTCTCCAGGCCCTTGCTCTCCTCGACGGTGATGACGCCGTCCTTGCCGACCTTCTCCATGGCGTCGGCGACGATCTCGCCGATGGCGGGATCCGCAGCGGAGATGGCGGCGACCTGGGCGATCTTCTCGCGGTCGCCGATGGGCACCGACTGCTCTTTGATGGCCGCGACGACAGCCTCGACGGCGAGCTCGATGCCCTTCTTCAGCTGAATGGGGTTGGCCCCAGCAGCGACGTTCTGGAGGCCGGCATTGATGAGCGCCTGGGCCAGGACGGTGGCTGTGGTGGTGCCGTCGCCGGCGATGTCGTTGGTCTTGGAGGCGACCTCCTTGACCAGCTGGGCACCCATGTTCTGGAAGGGCTCCTCCAGCTCGATCTCCTTGGCGATGGTGACGCCGTCGTTGGTGATCGTCGGAGACCCGAATTTCTTGTCGAGCACGACGTTGCGGCCTTTGGGACCGATCGTGATCTTGACTGCGTTGGCGACGCGGTCAACGCCCTTGCGCATCTCGTCGCGGGCTTCCGCGTCGAAGAGCAACTGCTTGGCCATTCAAAACCCTCCTCCCGCCTCGTCGTGGGCGGGTTCAAAGCACACTGAAAACCTGTTCGGTTTGGTCGCCACATCTTAGCACTCTCGTCATCAGAGTGCTAGCAGGCGGGGGTGCCGAGCGCCAGCCCGACCCGGAAATCTGAGGCCACGGAGCTCGGCGGTCCACCTGGTTGCCCAGGCTCAGGTGGACGGCTCGACCATCGTCACCGGCCATCCGGCGATCGCCGCCTACGACGTCGACGTCCTGCTCAACTGATGGGCGGCGGCTGCCCAGCGCTGTCTTCCACCGGTCGCGCGGCGAGCCCTTCGACGACCTGAAAAAGGGGCGCTCGCGAGAAGACGCCGGGCGCCACCACGAGCTTGACCGAGCGGTCACCGCCGCCGACCACCACGCGCTGGCGTGAGAGCACTGCGGCATCGACGCGCACCGGGATGAGTCGGTCTGGCAGACCGAATGGCGTCACTCCGCCGATCTCCATGCCCGTCAACTCGGCGGTCTGCTCGGGCGGCGCAAAGCTGGCCCTGCGCACCCCCATCAGCTCGCAGCAGCGTCCATTGACGTCGAGTCGTGTAGTCGCCAGCACAAGCGTGGCGAGGTGCTGGCCCGCCGGGCGGCGGGAGGCGACGAGGATGCAGTTGGCGGAATCCTCCGGGTCGAAACCGTACGCCGCGCAGAATGCGGCGGTGTCGGCGAGGGCTGGATCGCAGGCCACGGTTTCGTAGTCGACGCCCAGAGCCGCCAGCGAATCGCGTACAGCTGGATGAGAGACCGGGTTGGACGAGGCGGGGTTCATGGTCTGGCGCACCACCCGGCGATCGTACCGGGGACTGTGACCCGCCGCGCTCCTCGCCTCAGATCCCCGCTCGACGCACTGAAGCGGGCCGGCGCCGGCCGGCCCGCTCCCCTTGAAGGGTTCGCCTGTGCTTACGGCTGGTCGACGGTCGTGGTCGTCGTGCCGGGAGCAACTGTCGCGCCGGGAGTGACCGTCGTGCTGCTGCGACGGCCGCCAAGGCCTCCCCACGAGGACCAGAAGAACATGGACAACACGGTCCCGAGGCATCCGACGATCAACAGGATGAGGCCGATCGTGTGCAGATTGACCCCCGACCCCGACGTGTCGACGTTGACCGCAAAAGCGAGCACGGCGCCGACCGCGATCAACAGAATTCCGACTCCTAGACCCATGGTGTCTGGCCTCCTACATGCGGTGGGTATTTCCGCCCCTTAGCGTTATAACACTTTACGCTAGCAAAAGGCTACGTTTGACGCCATCCGAGGGGCCGCGGCAGGCTGGACGCCTGGGTGACGCGGTTGCGTGTCTCAACCTGAAGCGATCACCCTTTCGTCAGCGTGGAGAGCAAGCGTGGCGAGCGGCGGGCCCGGGTGGCCTGCTCGAACGCGAACGCCAGGCCCAGAAGGGCCGCCTCAGCGAAGGCCCGGCCAGTGAAGGTGATGCCCACCGGGAGCTGATCGGCGACCATGCCCATCGGCACGGTCACCGCCGGGTAGCCGGCCATCGCCGCAAGCGCGGACGCGCCGGTGTCGTGATCGTCGTCCGATTCGTCGAGCGGCCACGCCGGACCGCCGGTCAACGACACCACCGCGTCGAGATGGTGGCCGTCGAGAACGGCGTCGAGGCCCTCGGTCCTGCTCAGGCGGAGGCACTCGGCACGCGCGGCGACATAGTCGGGGTCGTCGAGACCGCCCTTCTCCACGGCCGCCTCCATGTGTTCCTGGCCGAAGTGCGGCATCTCTTCGTCGGCGTGAGCGAGGTTGAAGGCGATCACGTCCTCGAGGCTGCGCACATTGGGATCGGCGCGGCTGGCCAGGTATGCGTCGAGGTCAGCATGGAACTCGTGGTGGAGCACCGTCAGCTCGGCTGTCGATGTGGTCAGCTCCCCGGCGGACGGCAGGAGAGCGGGATCGTGGAGCGTCGCACCGCACGCCGCCAGCGCACGCAGCGCCTCGGCGAACAGCGCGTCGGCTGCTGGCGAATAGCCGCAGAAGTGCTGGCGGAGCACGCCGATCCGTGCATCTCGCAGTGCCTCCGGCCCCAACGCCGCAACGTATTGCCGCGCCACCGATCCGCCGCCACCGGCCTCGACGATCGCCTCGAGAACGGCGGCGGCGGCGGCGACGGTGCGGCCATGGACACCCACCACGTCCTGGCTGTGCGCGATGGGGATCACGCCTGACTGGCTGACCAGTCCCAGCGTCGGCTTGATGCCGACCACTCCGCATACCGACGACGGGCAGACGATCGAGCCGTCGGTCTCGGTTCCCAGGGCGGCCATCATCAGATTTGCCGAGACGGCGGCTGCGGATCCCGAGCTCGAACCACACGGGGTTCGATCCAGCACATACGGATTTCGGGTCTGCCCGCCGCGCGCGCTCCAGCCGCTGGTGGAGCTCGTCGAGCGGAAGTTGGCCCATTCGCTGAGGTTTGCCTTGCCCAGGATCACCACGCCGGCGGCCCGCAGGCGTCGCACGCACGGCGCATCACGTTGCGGCCGGCTGCCGATGAGAGCCAGCGACCCCGCCGAGGTGTGCATCGAGTCGGCGGTGTCGATGTTGTCCTTGAGCAGAACGGGGATTCCGTGGAGAGGACCCCGAGGGCCGGTGCCGGCGAGCTCGCGGTCGAGCGCGGCGGCGATGTCCATCGCCTCCGGGTTGACCTCCAGGACCGAGCCAAGCCCGGCCTGGCCGCGATCCACGCGCTCGATGCGACCGAGATAGGCTGCAGTCAGCTCGGCGGCGGAGATGGTTCCGTCGCGGATCGCGCGTGCGGCCTCGTGCACAGATGCCTCTTCGAGGTCGAACGACGCCATCGCCACCGCATCCTAGCCAGTGGGTGCGCCGTGCACGGTGTGCGATTGCCATCCGCCGCGACAGCTAGGATGCCGTCGATGATCTCCCCACCTGCCCTCGAGGGCCGAGTCGCTGTGGTCACCGGGTCGTCGCGCGGGATCGGCAGGGCCATGGCTTTGCGGCTTGCCCGCGAGGGCGCGGTGGTCGTGGTCACGGGCAAGTCCGAGCATTCCACGGAGAAGCTTCCCGGCACCATCCACAGCGTCGCCGAGGAGATCACCGCCACGGGCGGGCGCGCCCTCGCCGTCCACCTCGACGTCCGCAAGGAGGAGGACGTGGTCGCCATGGTGGAACGCACCGTGGACGAGTACGGGCGGGTCGACATCCTCGTCAACAATGCCGGCGCCCTGTGGTGGAAGCCGCTCCTGGAGACCCCGCTGAAGCGCTACGACCTGATGTGGGAGGTCAACGTCCGCGGCGCTTTCCTGTGCGCCCAGCAGGCTCTCCCGCACATGATCCGCAATGGCTGGGGACACATCGTCATGTGCTCACCCCCGATCGGCACTGAGCCCAATCCCGGCTACGTCGCCTACATGACCACCAAGATGGGGATGACCCGGCTGGCCGTCGGCTTCGCCGCCGAGCATAGGAACGACAACGTGGCCTGCAACTCGCTCTGGCCGGTGACGCTCATCGAGAGCCTGGCGACCATCAACTACAGCGTCGGGGATCGCAGCCAGTGGCGCTCTCCCGACATCCTCAGCGATGCGCTCGTGGAGATCGTCGCCACCGAGCCACGGGAGCTCACCGGTCGCCAGCTCCTCGACGAGCCCTTCCTGCGCGAGCGCGGCTGGACCCAGGAGCGCCTCGACGCCTACTGGTTGGAGGGTCCGCCGGCACAGCCTGTCTTCATCGACGGCCGCTCCGGGTCGGCGATGTGAGGGCCCCACCTATCATCAGTTGATGCCCCGGATGCCCACGCTACGCAACGCGCTGGCCGTGGGCGCGGTCGGAGCAGGAGCGGTGGTGTCCGCCCGGGCACTGCTCCGCCCGCGCACGGTCAGCGAACCGCGCCTGCTCGATTGGGAGGCCGTCCGCCGCACCGCCTACGACCGCAGCGGCTCGGGCGCCGCTGCGGTCGACGCGGCCACGGCAGCGGGCATCGCCGGCGAGTGCGACCGCATCGCCGCCGGCCTCGCCCCGCTGATGGTCGAGGTCTGCGAACGCCCGCTGGTGCACTTCCCCCGCTTCGAGGTCCTCGATCGGCATGGTTTCGTCGATGTCAACATCGACATCGCCCGCCGCCTCCTGGTTCCCGTCGAGGAGATGCGCAGCACGCTCGGCGAGTCGAGGGCCACGGCGCTCAGCCGCGGCGTCATGAACCGCTATGTCGGAGTCCTCTTCGGGATCATGTCGCAGCGCGTTCTCGGCCAGTACGACCCGGTGCTCAGCATCGGTCAACCGCCCGCCGGCGCCACCCCCGCGCTGTACCTGGTCGAGCCCAACCTGGCCACCTTCTCGCGCGCCGCCGCCGCCCCGGTGGAGCCGTTGCGACGCTGGCTGATCCTCCACGAGCTCACCCACGCGTGGCAGTTCGGCGAGCACCCGTGGCTCCGTGAACACCTGGTGGGGATGATGGAGTCGATGATCCGCAGCAGCCTCGCGCACGCCACCGGCGACGGCAAGGGCAAGCCGCCCAACGCGCGTCAGCTGATCGAGCGCCTGCCTGAGGCGGTGCGCACCCAGCTCCGCGGAATTGCCCGGCTCCAGGCGGTGATGAGCGTGCTCGAGGGCTACGCCAACTTCGTGATGCACCGCGTCGGGCGCCGCCACCTCGACCACTTCGATGAGCTGGAGGAGGCCTTCGCGCGCCGCCGTGCCCAGCGCACCGTCGTGGAGCGCGCTGTTCTGGCCATCACCGGCATCAACATGAAGATGCGCCAGTACGAGGTGGGTGAGCGATTCTGCGACGCCGCTGCGGCGGCCGGCGGGGTGAGCCTGCTCAACCGCGTCTGGGAGGGCCCGGAGATGATGCCCACGCCGGCCGAGCTTCGATCGCCCGACCTCTGGATCGCCCGCGCGCGGGGCTGACATGAGCGTTCCGGCGCCAACGGCAGTCGCCGCACCACGACGGCTCACCGCGCAGCGGCGGCTGGTTGCCCAGGCGCTGCACGACGCGGGTCGGACCGTCGGCGCGGTCGAGCTCTTCGATGCCCTGCGCCGCGCCCACCCTCACCTGGGCCGCGCCACCGTGTTCCGCACTCTCGATCTCCTCGTCGAGAGGGGTCTCGCCCAGAGGTTCGAGGGCGAGGGTCACGTCTACCTGTACACGTCATGCGAACCGGTGCATCACCACCATCTGGTGTGCCGGGGCTGCGGCAGCACGACGGACATCGACGATGCCGAGGTCGACGCGCTCATCAACTCGATGCGTCGTCGCCATGACTTCACCCTGGACCACGATTCGCTCGACTTCTACGGCACCTGCGCCCGCTGTCGTTCCGGTCAGTAGGCGGGCAGGCCGGTCTCGTTCGTCTTACCAAACGATACCCAGTATCAGTTAGGCTCTTCCGATGCTCGGGATCCTGGTGGCCACCCTCACCTTCTTCTCCACCTCGCTGGGGGGGCTGGCGGCGGTCCGCGTCCGCGACCGCCTGCACCTGCTGCTCGGCTTCAGCTCGGGTGCGGTGCTGGGCGTCGCCCTCTTCGATGTGTTCCCGGAGCTGATCGCGCGCAGCCAGGTCGCGGGCATCGAGATCTCCCATGCCATGCTCTTTGTCGCGGCCGGCTTCCTGGTCTTCTTCCTGCTCGAACGCGGCACCGCCCTGCATGGGGGTCCGGGTCACGGCCACCAGCACGGCCAGCCCGCCAAGCAGGTCGGCGTGGTCGCCGCCGCCGGACTGTCGTTCCACAGCTTCCTGGATGGGCTCGCGATCGGAGTGGGCTTCAAGACCAACCTCACCCTCGGCGTGGCCATCGGCATCGCCGTGCTCGCTCACGATTTCGCGGACGGGCTCAACACGGTCACCGTTGTGCTCGCCCATGGACACTCGCTGCGCAGCGCCTTGCGCTGGCTGCTGGTGGATGCGATCACCCCTCTGCTGGGGGCGACCACAGCGGTCGTCGCCCCCATCCCCAGCGGGGTCCTGCCCTACATCCTCGGCAGCTTTGTGGGAGTCTTTCTGTACATCGGCGCGTCCGACCTGCTCCCCGAGGCTCGCGAACATGATTCGCCATGGCCGGCCGCGGCGACAGTTGCGGGCATGGCTCTTCTGTGGGGGGTCACAAGTTTGTCTAGGTCGCTGCGGTGAAGACTGTCCGCATCGGCGCCGGCCAGGGCTTCTACGGCGACAGTCCCGACGGCGCCGTCGCGGTCGCGGAGCGTGGCGAGGTCTCCTACATCTGCTGCGACGCGCTCGCAGAGCTCACCATGGCGATCCTCCAGCGCGACCACCTACGTGATCCCAACCAGGGGTTCGCCCGCGACCTTCCCGTCTTCCTCCGCGCCCTGCTGCCGGTGGCGCGCGACCAGGGCATCCGGATCATCACCAACGCCGGCGGCGTCAACCCAGGTGCCGCGGCCGCCGCCGTACGCGGGGTGGCCACCGAGCTGGGCATGCAGGACCTGCGGGTGGCGACCGTCAGGGGCGACGACATCGGCCCGCGCATCGATGAGCTCCGCGACGGCGGCGTGGACCTGCGCAACATGGACACCGGTGCCGACCTGGCCACGATTCGCGACCGCGTCGTCTTCGGCGTCGCCTATCTCGGTGCCCGCCCCATCGTCGAGGCCCTGGAGCGAGGTGCCGACGTGGTCGTCACCGGACGGGTCGCCGACGCGTCGCTTTTCGTGGCGCCGATGGTGCGCGAGCTGGGCTGGGGCTGGGAGGACTGGGACCGGCTCGCCACAGGGGTCGTGCTCGGCCATCTCATGGAGTGCTCCGGGCAGGCGACCGGGGGCAACTTCAGCGGTGACTGGTGGAACATCCCCGACCTCGACCGCATCGGCTATCCGGTGTGCGAGGTCGCTGAGGATGGCTCCGCGCTGCTCACCAAGCCTGCCGGCACGGGTGGGCGGGTGAGCGTGGACACCGTCGCCGAGCAACTCCTCTACGAGGTGCTCGACCCCCGGCGCTATCTCAACCCCGACGTCGTCGCCGACTTCACCACAGTTCGTCTCGCGGGCGCGGGCACCGACACCGTCGCGGTCAGCGAGGTGCACGGCAGCCCACGACCGGAGCAGCTCAAGGCGATCCTGGGCTACCTCGACGGCTGGCTGGGCGCCGCCACGATCGCCTATTCCTGGCCTCATGCGCTCGCCAAGGCCCGCCATGCCGCGCTGCTGGTCGAGCGGCTCGCCGAGCGCGCTGGGCTGGTTCCGCTCGAGCAGGTGACGGAGTTCATCGGGCTGGACTCGCTGCACGGTGATGCCGCCGACCTGAAAGGCGCCGCCGACGCCAACGAGGTGACCCTGCGCGTCGCCGGCAGGTTCGCCACCGAAGCTGAGGCGGGCCGCTTCCCACGGCTGGCGACCCCGCTGGCCCTCAACGGGCCGCCCTTCATCGGCGGCGGGTCGACGCCTCAGCCGCCGCGGTCGCTCCTCGGCGTCTGGCCAACGCTGGTGCCGCGCCAGCGCATCGAAGAGGCCGTCGCGGTGGACGTCGAGGCGGCGGGATGAGCCGTGAGGTCCGCCTCGGCGACATCGCGCGCGCCCGGTGCGGGGACAAGGGCGACCTCGCCAACGTGGCCGTGTTCGCTTCCTCAAACGAGCTCTACGCGGCGATCCTCCGTGAGGTCACTCCGGACCGCGTCCGCGCCCACTTCGGCCGGTTCGTACGCGGCCGGGTGGAGCGCTTCGAGGTGCCCAAGGTGAGGGCGCTGAACTTCGTCCTCCACGAGGCCCTCGGTGGAGGCGCCGCCCGCTCGCTGCGGAGCGATCCGCTCGGCAAGTCGTTCGGCTCGCTGATGCTGCGCCTGCGCATCACGCTGACCGATGAGGAGGCGGCCGGAGCTCCCCCACCTCAGGCGCCGCCCGCCTGAGCCGCTGGCGCTCAGATCCTCTTCAGCACCTGGCCGCGGCGACGCTCGTACTCCCCAGCGCTGATCTGCCCGTGATGGCGGAGGCCGCGCAACCCGCGAATCTCGCTGAGCAGGTCGATGAGCGGAGCCTCCTGCCGCGGGGCGGCGCGGCGGCCGTTCTCGCTCTTGACCTGCGGCGGCCTCGTGTCCCAGGTGCGCAGCGAGAACACCGCCTTGAGCGCGTGGTATGGCAGCGCGTACAGCACGATCGCCGCCTGGGCGCTGTCGCTGGGGAGGTCGAAGGTGAAGTCGAAATCGGTCCGGTCGAGGTCGATTTCGGGAGCCGTGCCCTCGGCGACCTCGTGGTCGGCAAAGCGGATCACCACCCGGCGGCCGCCGCCATTGTCCGCGCGTCGCCGAGCCGGCACCTCTGTCCCCTTCCGACGCCCCAGTCGACCGTTGCCGCGTGCCTGATCTGGCGCCCCGTCCTTGTGTAGACGTTCGGATCGGGCAAACCTTGCATCCTGTCTGGCAGCGGAGGGGGTCCCGAGGCGGCTGTATACTTGCGTCGATCGGGGCAATGGAGGCCTCCTGCCAGAGGAGGGGGCACGATCACGGAACCCGGCGAGGGAGGGATGCCCGCTTCCGACGATCTGATTCTGATCACCGCGTACCTGGCCGGTGACGTGAGGGCCTTCGATATCCTCTTCCAGCGCTATCACGCGCCCGTCAGGGCGGTCTGCCTCCGCTACGTCGGTGACGAGGCCGTGGCAGAGGATCTCGTCCAGGAGACGTTCTTCCGGGTCATCCGGGCGCTCGCCGCGTCGATCGGACCCTCAACTTCGGTGCCTGGGTGCACCGCATCGCTGTCAACATCTGCCAGGACGAGCTGCGCCGCCGCAATCGCCGCGCCCTCCACCTCGACCAGCGCGGTGGGGACCCTGAGGAGGCGATGTTGAAGGTCGTCGACCGCGATCGATCGGGGCACCCTGAGGACGCCCTGGAGATGAGCAGCCTGCGCCAGCTGGTCTGGGACGTCGCCAAAAAGCTGCCGGAGCGGCAGCGCATGGTGCTGACCCTGCGCGAGCGCCAGGGCCTCTCGTACGCCTCGATCGCGCGTTTCATGGGCACCAGTGAGGCCGCCGTCGAGACCCTCCTCCACCGCGCCCGCAAGCGGTTCAAGGCCGAATACCTTCGCCTGGAGAGCCCTCCGGAGGAGCGCACCGGCTGCGCCGAGCTGACATTCCTGATGACCGGTGGCCAGCTCGATGCCGCCGACCAGCGCGATGCTTTCGAGCATCTGGAAACCTGCGCGCTCTGTCGCGACGCCTATCAGAGCTCGGCGCTCGGTGCCGACGCTCGGCAGGCGGTGGTGCCGGCCTAGCACGGTGCGGAGCCGCGGTGGTGCAGATCCGCCGCTGGCGGTCTGCGCGCCCAACGCGTTCAAGGGCACGCTCTCGGCAGCGGCGGCGGCGGACGCGCTGGCTCGCGGCGTCGCCGACGCCGGCTGGGCTGCGCGCCGCGTCCCCGTCGCCGACGGGGGCGACGGCACTCTCGACGTCCTCCTCGCCGCCGCCGGTGCGTCGGCCCGCGTGCAAGAGGTGCCCATCACCGGCCCGCTGGGACGGCGCCGCCTCGCCCGCCTCGGCTGGATCGGCCGGGACCTCGCCATCGTCGAGATGGCCGAGGCGGCGGGGCTGCGGCTCCTCGGCTCCCGCCGAGATCCGC
>DAIUFS010000018.1:10513-34548 GCA_036844485.1 Candidatus Dormiibacterota bacterium
AGCGTAAACAGCAGCGTTGTCGATGACTTGTCGGCCGTCGCCACCAGCCGCGGCGCCGGCGAGCTCATCGCCGCCGCTCTCGACGGCGGTGCCCGCCGGATCGTCGTCGGCGTCGGCGGCAGCGCCTCGACGGACGGAGGCGCCGGGATCCTGGCGGCTCTCGGGGCGCGGCTCCTCGATGGACACGGCCGCGCGGTCGGACCCGGTGGTGGCGCTCTGGTCAGCATCGCCCGGATCGACCTCTCCTCCGTGGATGGTCGCCTCCGCCACGCGTCCCTGGAGGTCGCCGTCGACGTGCGCAGCCCCCTCTTCGGTCCGCAGGGTGCGGCCCGGGTCTTCGCCCAGCAGAAGGGGGCCGACGCCGCTCAGGTCGGGCTGCTCGATGCCGGGCTGGAGCACCTCGCCGACCTCGTCGAGGGTGCCGCCGGCATGCCAGGGCTGGCCAGTCGGCCCGGAGCGGGAGCGGCGGGCGGTGCCGGCTTTGCGTTGGCGGCGCTCGGCGCCGGCCTGGTCGGAGGGGCCGCCCTGGTGTGCGACCAGGTCGGCCTCGACGCGGCCATGTCGGGGGCAGCGCTGGTCATCACCGGTGAGGGCCGGCTGGACCGTCAGACGGGTACCGGCAAGGCCCCCGCGGAGGTGGCGGCCCGGGCGGAGCGCGCCGGGGTGCCGTGCGTCGCTGTGTGCGGGACTGTGGACGGGGATGCGGAGCTGTTCAGCGCCACCATCGCCCTCGACCAGCTCGGCGACGACCCCCGCCGGAGGGTCCGCTCCCTTCTCCGTCTCGCGGGTGCTCGCGCGGTCGCGCTGATCCAGTAGGTGCAATTCCGTCGCGGAGCGACAGCGGCGCGCGAGGCGCGCCGGGGGTGGGGGTGAGGCGGGATCTGCCCGCCCCCTGTCTATCCGTAGACCGGCGAGAGCCACTCAGCGTACTTGTCGTTGCTGCCGCTGACCACGCTTTTGTAGATGTCCTGGATCCGCATGGTGACGGGGCCGGGCTCGCCGTCGCCGATGCGGCGCCGGTCGATCTCGATCACCGGCGCCACCTGCGCGCCGGTCCCGCACATGAACACCTCGTCCGCCATGTAGAGCTCGGTGCGGTCGACTGAGCGCTCCACCACATCGAGGCCCATCTCCTCGCGCGCCAGGTGCATGAGGCCCTGGCGGGTGATCCCCTCGAGGATGTTGTCGCTCGGAGGGGGGGTGTAGAGGACGCCCTGGCGGACGATGAAGATGTTCTCGGCGCTGCCCTCGGCAACGTGCCCGTCCATGGTCAGGAGGATGGCCTCGTCGAAGCCGGCCTGGAGGGCTTCGGACTTGGCCAGTGCGCTGTTGACGTAGCCGCCTGTGCACTTGGTGCGCGCCGGAATCATGGTGTCGTCGATGCGGCGCCACGAGCTCACCAGGCAGCGGATCCCCGAGGTGCCGACGTAGTTGCCCATCGGGCTGGTGCAGATCCCGAAGCTCTCGGGCACGTCGTGCAGCTTCACGCCGATGATCTCCGCGGACTTGAAGATGATCGGCCGCACGTAGACGTCCTCGCGATAGCGATTGCGGCGGAGCAGGTCGTGGGTGACGGCGCACAGCTCGGGCGTGGACAGGGGAACCTCCATCTGGAGGATTCGGGAGTTGACGCGCATCCGGTCGAAGTGCTCGGCCATGCGCAGCGTGTAGAGCTGCTCCCGTTCCGCGTTCCAGTACGCGCGGATGCCCTCGAAAACGCCCGTCCCGTAGTTGAGCCCGTGGGTGAGAAGCCCCACCTTGGCCTCGCCATACCGGCACACCCGCCCGTTGAACCAGATCCAGGAGGCCTCGAGACGGTCGACGCTGTCGGCCGATGCGGGAGCGGCGGTCTGTGCCATACGCGGAGCGTACAACCCCGAGAGACTGCCGCGGCGCCGTAGATACGCCTCGGGGAAGGCCCGGAACCGCTCTGATATGCTGGCCACTCGTTAACAACTTGGCCGGCGTCGGTCGCACGCTGCGACTGGATGCGATGCGAGGTCAGGGGGACTGGAGGAGTCATGACCGACGTTCTCAAATCCCGGCGTGTCACGCTGCCACCCGCGGCGTCGATTCGCTGGAATCCAGGTCCTGATGAGCTGCGCGAGCTCACCGCCAGGATGCCCAATGCCATGTTGACCGAGTTCGACAACTACAACGTCCAGACCAGGGTGGTGTCGCGCAGCAAGAGCAGCACCTACATCGTCACCGATGCTCCGGAGGAGCACACCGACCAGACGCTCTCGCGCGAGGTGGGTCGCCACATCGCCAGGCTCCAGGAGGAGCACATCCGCGATCGCGACATGGTGGTCATCGACGGCTACATCGGCAATGATCCCGAGCACCGCGTCCGCGCCCGTCTCTACATCGAGGCGGCCTTCGCCAACATCGCCGGGATGCAGCGCTGGCTGTACTTCGACCACGAGGGCAAGGGCGGAGAGGACTGGGACCCGCTGCTGACCGTCATCTACACACCATCCCTCGAGGCGCCTGGCTACCCGGACAACCGGCTCATCGCCGTCGATCTCGACGGAGGCACGACCCGGGTGCTCAACAGCGACTATTTCGGAGAGTCCAAGAAGGGCGGCCTGCGGATGTGGAACAAGCTCACGTACGACCGCGCTGGCCTCTCGCTGCACGCCGGGTGCAAGGTCATCCCCACCGCCCGTGGCGAGCAGTCGATGCTGATCGTCGGTCTCTCCGGCACCGGCAAGACAACCACCACCTTCACCCGCCAGAACGAGTCCAAGCCCGTCCAGGACGACTTCGTCGCGCTGTACCCGGGCGGCCATATCGTGGCCACGGAGAACGGCTGCTTCGCAAAGACCTTCGGCCTCGACCCCAAGGACGAGCCCACCATCCATGGAGCAGTCTGCAAACCTGAGGCCTACCTCGAGAACGTGTCGATGACCCCCGACGGCAAGGTGGACTTCTTCGACACCGCGTACACGCAGAACGGACGCGCCGTGTTCCGCATGGACGCGCTGGGCTGGCACCGCGACGCTCGCGACGTGAAGCGGGTCAACCAGCTGCTCATCCTCAACCGCAACGAGAACATCATTCCCGCCGTGGCCCGCCTCAACCGCGAGCAGGCGGCCGCCTACTTCATGCTCGGCGAGACGCAGGGCACCTCGGCTGGGGGCAAGGAGGAAGCGGGCAAGTTCCTGCGCGTGCCCGGCACCAACCCCTTCTTCCCGTTGCGCCATGAGCAGCAGGGCAACCGCTTCCTGGAACTGCTCGACAGCTGCGGCTTCGAGGTGTTCCTGCTCAACACCGGTCGCGTCGGAGGTCCTCCGGACAACGAGAGCAGCAAGAAGGTCTCCATCCCGTACTCGAGCGCGGTGGTCAAGGCCATCGCCGAAGGCACCATCACGTGGCAGACCGACCCCGACTTCGGTTACGAGGTGGCCACCTCGCTGCCGGGCATCGACGACATCGAGATCCTCCAGCCGCGCCGCCTCTACGAGCGCACGGGTTGCCTCGACGAGTACGTCACCATCGTCGAGCGGCTGCGCGCGGAGCGGCGCGACTTTCTCGCCAAGTACCCGGGTCTGCGCTCCGAGATCGTCGAGGCCATCACCACCTGAGCACCGTCACTGTGCCTCGATGGCCGGGCGCGCTCAGCGTCCCCAGTCCATGACCAGCTCGTCGGGGAGATCGGTGATGCGGATGCCGGTGTGGCGACCGTAGCGAGTGTTGATCGCCAGCAGGAGGACGGTGATCTGCTCGACGTACCGTGAATTGCGCAGCGCGCCGCCATCTATCATCCTCACGCCCGCCAGAGAGGTCAGGAGTGCGGCGACAGTGGACTTGGCGACCGCGTCGTCGCCGGTGAGGATGATGTCGCTACCGATGTCGCTGTCCAGGTTCCTCAGCGTCACGAAGCTGAGTGTCTGCAGAGCGCCGATCACTCGGGCCTCCGGCAGCAGCGCAGCAATCTCCTCGCACGCGGATCCCTCGGGCACGTCGATGTGGCTGGGTCCCTCACCCTTAACAAAACGCACCGGCACCACAGAGCTGACCACGATGCTCCCGGCGGTGGGCGTCGCCAGCTCGGCGACAACGTCCCGCAAACCCTCGTATGGAATGGCGATGACCACGACGCCTCCAACCGCCGCCGCGTCCGTGTTCGGAGCACCACGAATTTTTCCTGGGAAGGACCCGAGCTGCTGCTCGATCGCGGCTGCGACCTCCACCGCTCTGGAGGCGACGCGAGACCCGATCACAACAGAGTGCCCGGCTCTGGCGAATCGCGCCGCCAGCGCCTTGCCCAGCTTCCCGGTACCGCCGATCAGCCCGACCTCCGTGGCAATGTCAAGCATCGGTGCACCTGGCGGCATCATTGATCGCTCCGGCGGGTGTGCGCATCGATGTTCCTACCATGCAGACAATGTCCATTCAGACGCTGATCGGTCTCAAGCGGTTGTCAGTCGCGAAGCAGCGCCTCATGCCCCAGCTGTCGCCGGCGCAGCGTCGCGATCTCATGCTCGCAATGCTGACCCACGTGACGGCGGTGGCGCGAGCCGCGGAGCTCGGACCGGTCGCCCTGGCAACCTCGGAGCCGGAGGGCCCGGCGCTGGCGACATCCCTCGGGGTTGCAGCCATCTCCGATGGCGGGCTGCCCTGGAATGAGGGCCTTGTGCACGCCCTCCTTTCCGTCGAGGTGCCGGCCGCAGTCCTGTACCTGGCCGGTGACCTCCCGTTGATCACCGTATCGGAGTTGCTGGCTATCGCTGAGGCTGCTCCTCGACGTGGTGTGGTGGTGGCGCGAGCGCGAGACCTCGGAACCAACGCGCTGCTGGTGACACCTCCTCGCGTTCTCGAGCCCATGTTCGGCCACACCCGGAGCTCAGAAGCGCACCAGGCCGCCAGCCGCGAGCTTGGCCTGGAATGCGTCGTCGTCGATATTCCCGGCCTCGCCCTCGACGTCGACACGATCGAGGACGCTTGGGACGCGGGCGTCGTCCCCCGCCTCACCGAAACAGGTCCTGGGCGCGATCGCGGATGAGCATCTGTGCGCTGCCCTCCCCGCCAACGGCATAGCCGCGGATGACCGCCGCCGGGACGCGCTCGAGTTTCCCCAGCACCAGGTCAGCTGCAGCGGCGAGCTCGTCGGCGACGGCAACCGCGGTGGTGGCGAGCACGTAGCCGTTGGGGTCGACCTGGCCGAACAGTTCGAGCAGGGGCGTCAGGCCGCTGGCGCCGATGGCCGTTCCGACTATCCCCTCTCGCCAGGCCCGCCCCATCGTATCGGCCACGATCACGGCCAGCCGCCGGCCCGCGCTGGCCTCCAGCTGAGTGCGGAGCGCCTCCGCCGAGCCATCGGGGTCGCGGGGTAGGAGCACGACGGAGTTGGGGCGAGGTGCGTTCGACCGATCGATCCCGGCGTTGGCGCACACAAGACCGCGGTCGGTCTCGACAACGAAGAGCGGACCGCGCTGGCGCAGGACCTCGCGGCTCTCCCGAAGGATTAGCTCGACGAGGCGTGGGTCCGAGTGGCTCCCGGCAAGATCGCGGGCGCGCGGTGAGGGTTCCACCGTCTCGAGGTCGACAACCCGTCCTTCGGCCTTGCTCACCGCCTTGTGAGTCACCACGATGACGTCACCGTCCTGCAGCGATGGAGCGCTGCCCAGGACCAGCCTCGCCAGGTCGTCGGACGCGGTGATCTCCCCCTCGACCTTGACCGGGATGATCTCGATGGTCACCGCTCCACCGGGATCCCGACCGCCTCGAGCGCGATCACAGCGAGGTGCTGCTTGGCCGCATCGTCGCGCATGATCGTATCGGTGACGAGCGGCTCGATGCCGTCGCTGCGGAGGTCGCCGGCTCGATCCGCGTCCACGTCGTCGATGACCATCGCATCGATGAGTCCACGATAGATGTTCGCGACTCCAACGGGAGAGGCGTCGTGTCCCAGCGCGCTCATCATGTCTGCCGCCGGGCCGCGCAGAGCATGACCGCCGACGATCGGACTGATGGCGGCGCACCTGACCTTGCGGCCTCGCAAGGCCTTTCTGATTGCCGGGACGGCAAGAATCGGGGCAATGGAGATGAGTGGGTTGGACGGTGCGATGAGAATGCCATCGGCGGTCGCCATCGCCTCGAGGACGCCGGGCGCGGGACGCGCATCCTCGGCACCGTCGACACTGATACCGAGAACATGGTCGCGGTGGGCGTGCCGGACATAGTACGTCTGGAAGTCGATCACTCCCTCGGCGGTCGTGATGGTGGTGCGCAGCCGATCGTTGGTGCAGGGCAGGAGGCGGTCACGGAAGCCGAGAGCATTGGCGAGGCGCGCGGTCACCGCGCTCAGATCATGACCCTGCTGCAGCCAGTGGGTTCGCGCCATATGCAGCCCGATGTCGAGGTCGCCAAGCCCGAACCAGGCGTCGGCGCCGAGCGACCGCGCTCGCTCCAACGCTCGAGTGCTGTCGTCCCGCACCCCCCAGCCGCGTGTGTCATCGATGTTGTCGGTGAGGGTGTAGAGAACCGTGTCGAGATCCGGCGAGACATGCAGGCCCGCGACCTCCAGGTCGTCACCAACATTGCCGATGATGGTGAGCTCTCTCTCCGGGAGCGCTGCAACCACCCCCCGCAAGAACCGAGCGGCGCCGACCCCTCCAGCCAGAACGACGACTCGGGGTATCGGCACATCGCCAATCATGACCGCCGGGGCGACACGGATATCCTGTCGCGATGCCAACCGCGGGACGCCGCCTGTCCGTAGCTCTGACCGGCGTCGCCGTCGACATCGGCGCGCTGCGGGAATCCAAGCCGTTCCGCAGGCTCACCGCCGGGCAGCTGGTCTCGTTGATCGGACGCCAGATCACTGTGGTCGCGGTGCCGTATCAGGTGTACATCCTGACCAGGTCCCCAGCCCTCGTCGGGCTGCTCGGGCTGGCACAGGTCGTGCCGTTGATCAGCGTGTCGCTCGCGGCCGGTGGTGTGGCCGATCGTGTCGACCGCCGCCGCCTGCTCCTGGTCACCCAGGCGTTGCTGGGGCTGTGCTCTCTGGCACTGCTGATCGGAGCTCTCAGGCACCCATCGGTCGCCTTCCTCTTCATCGTGGTGGCGATCGCGGGTGCGGTGTCCGCCCTCGATTCGCCGACGCGGACAGCGATCCTCCCCAACCTCGTCTCCCGGGAACGACTTGCGGGGGCGATCTCCATCAACATCGCGATGTTCCAGACCACACTCATCGCGGGCCCGGCGCTCGGTGGATTGGTGATCGCCCACCTGGGTCTTGCCGGCGCCTACCTGGTCGACGTCGCCAGCTTCGTGGCAGCGCTGCTGGCGATCTGGTTGCTGCCACCGCAGCCGCCGCACTTCACGCGGCGCGAACCCGCGCTGGCGGCGCTGAAGCGGGGCTTTGCGTTCATTCGGCGCCAACCGGTGATCCTCGGCGGCTATGCCATGGATCTCAGCGCCATGATCTTCGGACTGCCCCGCGCGGTGTTCCCGGTGCTCGCCGCCACCACGTACAACACCAACGCTCAGGGTCTCGGCTACCTCTACGCGGCACCCGGCGTCGGTGCTGTGCTCGCCGCGCTCAGCAGTGGCTGGTTGTCGCGATCGACCCGGCTGGGCCGCGTCGTGGTGCTCTCGATCGCCCTGTGGGGACTGGCGATCATCGCCTTCGGCTTCGCCAGTGCGCTGTGGCTGGGGCTGCTGCTGCTGGCCGTGGCCGGCGCCGCGGACTCGGTCAGCGCCGTGTGCCGCAACACCATCATGCAGTCACTGACGCCCGACGAATTACGCGGCCGGCTCACCGTCACGTACTACATGGTCGTGGTCGGCGGTCCCTTTCTCGGCGACCTCGAGGCCGGCGTCGTTGCCGGAGTGACGTCGGCGCGACTGTCGGTAGTGTCGGGCGGCGTGCTCTGCATCCTCGGGCTCTGCATCGCGGCCGTCGCCTTCCCCGAGGTGTGGCGCTATCGGGGCCGCACCACCGACGCCTCCCCGGCGATGAGTGATGACGCCCTCGCCGGTCCGCCCGTGTAAGGTGCCTGTCCAGCAGGCAGTCCCTGACGGAGGCGAAGTGATGACCGAGGTGCGCACAGACGCGGCGCGGCCGGGCACCGACAGCCACCGCCTGACCAAGCATCCAGTGGTCGGCGAGGTGCCGGCCACCATGCTCGCGCAGGTCATCCGACAGGCGCGATACGGCGATCCGCGGGACGCCTTCGCGGTCGAGGAGCTCCCCACGCCCAGCCCCGGCCCCGGCGAGGCGCTCATCTACGTGATGGCGGCCGGCGTCAACTACAACAACGTGTGGGCCGCGCTCGGCAGCCCGGTCGACGTCATCGCCGCGCGCAGGAGGGCCGGCGCGGCGGAGGACTTCCACGTCGGCGGCAGCGACGCCTCCGGGGTCGTGTACGCGGTCGGTGAGGGCGTCGACAACGTGCGCGTCGGCGACGAGGTTGTGGTGCACTGCGGGCAGTGGGATGCCGACGATCCGTTCATCACGGCCGGTGGCGATCCCATCACTGCGCCGAGCGCGCGGATCTGGGGGTATGAGAGCAACTGGGGCAGCTTCGCCCAGTTCACCCTGGTGCAGGCGCATCAGCTGCTCCCCAAGCCGCCTCGGCTGAGCTGGGCGGCGGCGGCCGCGTACATGCTGGTGGGCGCCACCGCGTATCGCATGCTCTGCGGTTGGGAGCCGCACACCGTACGCGAGAACGACGTTGTCCTGGTGTGGGGCGGCCCCGGTGGGCTGGGATGCCAGGCGATCCAGATCGTGCGCGCGCGCGGGGGCATCTCGGTGGCGGTGGCTTCGGGCGAGGAGCGTGGCCAGTTCTGCGTGAGCCTCGGCGCCGCCGGCTACATCGACCGTAAGGGCTTCGACCATTGGGGCCTGCCCCCCGATTGGCGCGACAACGACGCATACGGCGAGTGGGCGACGGGTGCGCGCGCTTTCGGCAAGGCGATCTGGGAGGTGGTCGGCGCCAAGCGCAACCCGCGAATCGTCTTCGAGCATCCTGGTGAGGCAACCATCCCCACCTCCATCTTCGTCTGCGACAACGCCGGCATGGTGGTGATCTGTGCCGGGACGACCGGCTATCACGCGGCGGTCGACCTCCGCTACCTGTGGATGCGCAGCAAGCGGCTCCAGGGCTCGCACTTCGCCAACGACGAGCAGGCGACGGCGCTGAACGAGCTGGTCGCCTCCGGCAAGGTGGACCCCTGCCTACAGCGCACATTCGCCTTCGACGACGTCGGTGAGGCTCACCAGCTGATGTACGAGAACCGTCACCCGGTCGGCAACATGGCCATCCTGGTCGGTGCGCGAGACCCGCAACAGGTGGAGTTCTAGCCGCCCGTCAGCGCGGCCTGGACGCGCTGGGCCAGCTGTTCGGGAGTCTCGGTGGCGCACTCCAGCCGGCGCCCCGACAGCAACCAGTCCGTCTCGGCTGCGTCGAAATGACCCGACAGATCGCGCGGAAGGCGCGCCGGTGCTCCTTCGAGCAGTTGCAGCCTGCGGCCGGGCAGCTCGCGGGGGTTGATCCCCGCGTCGACCACGTCGGCGTTGCGATCGCGGAGCTCGGCGACGAGTGCGCAGCCGGCCGGGTCGCAGTCGTGGAGCGCCACCACCCGCCGTGAGGAGAGATCGCCCACCAGGTCGGCCGCAGTGAGCACCGCGATGTCACCGATGCGCGCTCGGTTGGCGAGGAGGACAGCAGCGGTGTCGGCTCGGTCGCAGACCACCAGGGTGCCATCCGTCAGCGGCGCCGGCTCGGGCGCCGCGCTGAGAAGCCCGGGGTACTGGTGATCGCCAGAGAGGAAGCGGCGTTCGAAGTCGGGCGCGGAGATGGCCAGCAGCCGGACCAGAGGGGGCGGGCGCTTCTCCTGGACGCGGGTGACCGCGCCGACGATCACCAGCACCAGGCCGATGATCCCGAGGATCTCGAGAAGCACTCGCTGACCGGTGATGGCACCGATGAGGATGAGCAGCACCCCCAGGCCCACCTCACCGGAGGCGATCCGGACCGGCTCCGTCTCCGCCTCGGCGCAGACGGCGTAGTACAGCTGGCGCGCGGAGAAGCTCCACCCGCCCTGGTGCAGCTTCTCGGCGGCGGCCGCGACGCGTTCGTCGGTGATGTCCACGGCCATGTCCGCGCCAGTCTGGCAGGCCGGCGGGACAGCGGACCCACCGTCGGGGCGGAGAGAATCGGTGCGGGATGAGCATGTCCTTCTACGTGCCTGAGGGCGACGGTTTCCGCTCCACCGACTGGACCCGCGGACCATGGGATGCGCGCTACCAGCACGCCGGGCCGCCGGCGGCGCTGCTGGGTCGCAGCATCGAGAATCTCGACTCAGGCGAGGACTTCATGGTGGCGCGGTTGTCCGCTGAGCTGGTTCGCGCCGTCCCGCTGCACATGCTGAGGGTGGCTGCACGCCTGGTGCGGCCGGGTCGTCGCGTCCAGCTCGCCGAGGCCGTCCTGAGCGACGACGACGGCGAGATCGCCCTGGCCCGTGCCTGGCGGATCCGGCGTGAGGACACTGGGGTTGAGCAATCCGACGTCGAGGCACCACCGTTTGCCGGACCGCAGGACTGCCCGGAGATGGCGGACTTCGATCCCTGGAGCGGGCCCAGCTATTTCTCGGCAATCGAGTCGCGCGTGGCAGCCGGTGACTTCCTCACGCCCGGACCGGCCACGGTGTGGATGCGCATGAAGGGTGAGCTCGTCCTGGGCGAGCGACCCTCAGCACTGGTGCGCGTGCTCGCGGCCGCCGACTCCGGCAACGGGGTGAGCATGGAGCTGCCCGTGGCCACCCACACCTTCATCAACACGGAGCTCACCGTCCACCTCTTTCGTGAGCTCGAGGGCGACTGGGTGTGCCTGGACGCCCGCACCAGGCTCGGCCCGAAGGGTGTGGGTCTGGCTTCGACCGCGCTGTACGACAGCGGCGCGCGCATCGGCGCCGCTCACCAGGCACTCCTGGTGCGCAAGCGCTGAGCCGCCCGCACCGTCGCGATGGCCTCGGCAGCTCGAAGTATGCTGGCCGCGTGATCTCCGAGAGCGCGGCGACGCCTGGCGGTGCCCTCTCCGGGCGCGACTACAGCGCCGAACAGCGGCGCTGGGAGGAGCGAGCGCTCCGGCGGGCGCTGGAGCGCCCCCAGCGGAAGGACACGTTCACCACGGGCAGCGGCATCGAGGTGGCCCCGCTGTACGGGCCCGCCCAGCTCGAGTCCCACGACCAGGCGTCCGGGGAGGGCTTCCCCGGCGAGCCACCCTTCACCCGCGGCATCCAGACCACCATGTACCGCGAGCGGCTCTGGAGCATCCGCCAGTACGCGGGATACGGCACCGCGAGCGACGCCAACGCTCGATTCCGCTTCCTCCTCGCCAATGGCCAGAAGGGGTTGTCCGTCGCCTTCGATCTGCCCACACAGATGGGCCTCGACAGCGACGACCCGCGGGCCGCCGGTGAGGTGGCACAGGTGGGCGTGGCCATCGACTCGGTGGCCGACATGGACGATCTCTTCGCGGCCATCCCCCTGGACGCGGTCAGCACCTCGATGACCATCAACGCGCCCGCGCCGGTGCTGGTGGCCATGTACATGGTTGCCGCCGAGCGGCAGGGGATGTCCGCGAACGCGGTCATGGGCACCGCGCAGAACGACGTGCTCAAGGAGTACGTCGCCCGAGGCACGTACATCTATCCTCCGCGCGCCTCGCTGCGACTGGCGGCGGACCTGATCGCGCACTGCGCGCGCCACGCGCCCAAGTTCAACGCCATCTCGCTGAGCGGCTACCACATCCGCGAGGCGGGTAGCACCGCGCCGCAGGAGATGGCCTTCGCCATCGCCAACGCCTGCGAGTACGTCGCCGCAGTTGTGGAACGTGGCGTCGACGTCGACGACTTCGCCCCCAAGCTGTCCTGGATCTTCAACACCCACACCGATTTCTTCGAGGAGATCGCCAAATACCGCGCTCTCCGGCGCGTCTGGGCGCGGGTCATGGGCGAGCGCTTCGGTGCCACCGATCCGCGGTCTCTGATGCTTCGCACCCACACGCAGACCGGCGGTTCCACACTGACCGCGCAGCAGCCCGAGAACAACATCGTGCGCGCCGCCATCCAGGCCCTCGCCGCCGCTCTCGGCGGAGTGCAGTCGATGGCGCTGTCGTGCTACGACGAAGCGCTCTCGATCCCCACCGAGAAGGCGCAGCGCATCGCGGTACGAACCCAGCAGATCATCGGCGAGGAGATCGGCGTCACCAGCACGGTGGATCCGCTCGGCGGCTCGTACTTCGTGGAGTGGCTGACCGACGAGCTGGACCGCCGCGCCAGCGCGCTGCTCACCGACGTCGACGAGCGTGGCGGGGCGGTGGCGTGCATCGAGTCGGGATGGATGCAGGAGCAGATCCAGGAGGAGGCCTATGGCACCGAGCTCGCGGTGGTGTCAGGGGAGAAGGTGGTCGTGGGTGTCAACCGCCACACCGAGACTGAGGAGGCACAGCCGCCGGTCATCTTCCGCACCGACGAGCGCGCGGTGACGTCCCAGCTGGAGCGCCTGCGGGCCCATCGCGAGCGGCGCAATGAGGCGGCGGGAGCTGACGCGCTGCGCAGGTTGCGCACTGCGGCCACGGGTGAGGGCGAGCTCATGCCCGTAATCCTCGACGCAGTGCGCGCCGATGCCACCCTCGGAGAGATCTGCGGGACCCTACGCGACGTATTCGGTGAGTACCGCCCCCCGACCACCATCTGACCGTGCGCGTGTGAGCGGTCCGGGCCCAGCCGTCGGCAGGGCTGCGCGCGCCGCCGGCCATGCTGTGGTGGGCATGCCCCGCGGGGCGCGCCTGGCGGTCATCGGGGTGGCCGTCGCAGTCGCCTTCGTCGCGGTGGTGCTGCCGCTCTTCAGCAACGGCGGGGCCCCGCAGGCGGAGATCGCCGGCCAGCTGCCCAACTCCGTGGTCGCCGGCCACCAGGTGCACATGGATGTGGCCGTCGACAACGTCGGCGACAGCGTCATCTACCCGGTGTGCGTCGGCCTGAGCGGCAGCGGCGCCACGCTCGTGTCCGCCAACTTCCAGGGCCTCGACCAGGTCAACGCCACCGCCAACCGGGTGTGCGGCGGACAGCTGATCGGCCAGGAGACGATCAGCGTCACGCTGGTGTTCACCCTGACCCATCGGGGCAGCACTCAGGTGTCGCTCAGCCCGCAGCAGGGCGGCACGGTGATCGGCCCGGTGCTCAGCGGGACGGTGGGCGCCACCTGAGCCAGTGAAGAGCGTGCGGGGCGACAGGCGTCGTACCCTAGAACCGCAACACGGAGGGATCAGGATGGCGCGCCAGTTCAGCGACTTCGAGGAGTTCTTCCCCTGGTACGTCGGCCAGCACAGCAAGCGGGCGACGCGCTGGTTCCACTTCGCCGGCACCCACCTCGGCGCGGCCACGGCGCTTACCGGCCTGGCCATCCGCCGTCCCGCGCTGCTCGCCGGCTTCCCGGTCATCTCCTACGGGATGGCCTGGTTCAGCCACTTCGTCATCGAGAAGAACAACCCCGCGTCCTTCGGTCACCCGTTCTGGTCGCTCCGCGGCGACGCGCAAATGCTGGCGATGATGTGGCAGGGGCGGGATTCCGAGCTGGAGCGCATCGCGCAGGACGCCCTGCGCCCCACCCTGGCTGCCTGAGCAAGAACCCCCTGGCCGTCCTCAGCTGACCGCCGCGGTCTCGGTGACCGGGGCTCGTAGCACGCTGTCGAGCAACCCCGGACAGGCCTCCTCGAGCTCGGCGCGGCGCAGGCTGGTCAGCTTGCGCGTGCCCTCGACTCGCATCTCGATGATCCCGGCTTCGCGGAGCACCCGGAAGTGGTGGCTCAGCGTCGACTTCGTCACCGACTGAATCAGGCTGCCGCAGGGGCGCGGCTCGGTGGACGTGGCGAGGTCCCGAACCAGGCTGAGGCGCACGGGGTCGGCGAGCGCCTGGAGGAGCTCGGTGATCCCCGCGACCGGATGGGACGCCAGCTGGCTGTTGTCGTAGGAGTGCCCCTCGGGAAGCTCCGTTACCCAGCCCATTGTTTGACACCTATCGAACTAATGTTGTACGATCCAGGTCGAACGATAGCACAACGGAGGACCTGAGATGAGCGAAACCGCCAACCGCAGCGAAGTCCAGCTCAGCGCGCCGGGAGGCCGCGACAGCATCGTGGCATTTCCGGACGAGCTGTTCAGCCATCTTCACTTTGACCGCCGCGCGCGGGCCTGGCGCGCCCCCGACGAGATCGTCCCAGAGGCAATGGAAACCGACGCGCAGGACGGCGCTCTCCAGCTGAGGTGCGCGTGAGAGTCCGTCTGGATGTGCGCCGGGGCCGCCGCCGGACGGCGCCCCGAACCGATCGACCGCAGCGCGGCGACCGGGCCCTGGCCTGGACGGCTCGCGTTCGCGGGCGACGTAGGCTCGTCGACGCCGGGAGCGCCGGCGCGGCGCCACGGTCCGTCGGTGGCCAAACCGCGGACCTGGCCTCGCTCCGCCGCCGGTGGATCGCCCTGGTGGTGCTCTGCGTCGGGCAGCTGATGATCGTCCTCGACGCCACGGTTGTGAACGTCGCCCTGCCGTCGATCCAGCGCGACCTGCACTCCAGCCAGTCCTCCCTGGCGTGGGTCATCAACGCCTACCTGATCAGCTTCGGAGGGCTTCTCCTGCTCGCCGGCCGCCTCGGCGATCTCCTCGGGCGCAGACGCCTCTTCCTGGTCGGAGTTGCTCTATTCACGGCTGCCTCGATGCTCTGCGGGCTGGCTCCGACCCAGGAGATGCTGACCGCGGCGCGCTTCCTCCAGGGGGTGGGCGCAGCCGTCATGGCCTCGATGGTGCTAGGCATCCTGGTCACGCTCTTCGACCAGGCGCGGGACACCGCCCGGGCGATGAGCCTCTACGCCTTCGTCGCCTCTGCGGGTGGCGCGATCGGGCTCCTCGTCGGCGGGGCGCTCACCGAAGCGCTCAGCTGGCACTGGATCTTCTTCATCAACCTGCCCATCGGTGTCGCCACCCTGATCCTGGGCGCGCGGCTGATCCCGACGCACGTGGGAATCGGGGTGCGCGGCGGCGTGGACGTGTGGGGCGCGGTCCTGATCACGGCCGCACCGGCGCTGGCCGTCTACACCATCCTGCAAGGCGGCACCAGCGGTTGGGCGTCGCCGAGCACGATCGGCATGGGCGCCCTTGCGATCCTGCTCAGCGCGATCTTCGTCCTCGTCGAATCACGGGTCCGCCACCCGCTGGTGCCGCTCCGCTTCTTCCGGTCGCGCAACGTGGCCGGCGCCACCTTCGTACGCGCGCTCTTCCCCGTCGGACTCTTCGGCTCCTTCTTCCTGGGCGCGCTCTACCTGCAGCACGTGCTCGGCTACACGCCGGTGGGCGCAGGCGTCGCGTTTCTGCCGATGAATCTCTGCGTCGCCCTGTTCTCGCTGTTTCTCACCGCGCGCCTGGTGGCACGGATCGGCGCCAAGGCCACGCTCCTGCCCGGGCTGGTGCTCGTCGCCGCCGGCCTGCTGCTGTGGAGCCGCGCGCCGGTCGACGCCAGCTATATCGTCAACGTGCTCCCCGCGATGATGCTCATGGGGATCGGCGCCGGCCTGGTGTTCATGCCCAGCGTGCTGCTGGCGATGAGCGGTGTGCAACCAGGCGACTCCGGTCTGGCGTCGGGTGTGGCCAACGTGGCACTGCAGATGGGAGCAGCGGTGGGTGTCGCCGTCATCGCCAGCGTCTCCAGCGCGCGCACCGGTGGGATGCTGGCCGGCGGGTCCTCGATGGACGCCGCCCTGACTGGCGGCTATCACATGGGATTCGTGGTCGCAGCCGGGTGTGTGGTCGCCGCCGCCGTTGCCGCGGCGGTGATTCTCCGCGACCCGCGCGGGCGGCGGTCGGTGGTACGCATCCCTGATGTCGAGGCCGCCGGTGCTGAGCGTGCGGTGGAGGCGCACTCACAGAGCCACGTACCTGTCGGCTCGGCGCGCGGCTGAGGTCGGCCTCCTCCCAGCTCGCTGAGACAGTCAGCCGGGGGGTGCCGACTCGAGCTCCCATGTCGAGCCCTGCGGGGTGTCGTGCACCGCCACGCCCGTGGCAACCAGTGCATCGCGCAGGGCGTCGGCGTCGCCAAACCGTCCGTCAGCGCGCGCCCGATCGCGCAATCCGAGCATGGCGTCGACGAACGGTGCCGCGCGCTCGCGCGGGTCGACAGCACCACCGCGCGCCAGCTCGGCGAGGCGCACCACCAGCTCTCGGAGCGCCTCGCGAGCGCGATCCGGGTCGTCTGACTGCAGGGTGTCGCGCGACCATTCGTGGAGGGCGGTCTCCATGGCGAGGATGGCCGCTGCCACACCATCCGGGTCGCGACCCGCGAGGGCTCTGAGAGCGGCGTCACGCTGGCTGCTCACCTCCTCCATGAAGGGGTTCGCGCCCTCGCCGTCGAGGTCCGGTGGGGTCTGCGCCGACGCAACCGGACCAACCTCGACAGCCGCGCCGCGCTCGCCCGACGTCATCTCGTCCAGGGACACGACGTCGGGAGCGCGCCACTGCATCTCGACACCGTCGCGCCTCCAGGTGACGCGACCGCGACCGCGAACAGTCAAGGAGCCGCGCTCGACATCGATGATGCACGCGGTGTGCTCGTCGACGCCGAGGATGCCGCAGCCGTCGGGCAGGGTGGCCTCGAGCACGCCCAGGCGACGCTCACCCAGATAGCAGAAGCGGGTGTCATGGGTGCCGCCCTCTGCGTTGTTGTAGTGAGGGATCACCGCGGCGCGCAGCCCGGCGCGGCGCATCAGGTCGAGGCCGTCGACCCACTCCGGAGCCTGCCCGACCTTGTAGATCTCGTACACGGGCACCGCCACTTCGCCGAGTCCCACGGCCGCCGCGCTGGAGAACACCACCACACCACCGCGTGCAAGCTTCTCGGCGAGCAGCTCCGGAACCCGCGTCGCTCGCCATTGGCGGATCGCGTAGGTGGGGCTGCCCGGTCCGGCAAACACCCATCCCGCCTGCGCCACCTGCGCGCACATCTGCTCGTACTCCAGGGGCGTCGCCGTCTGTGCATCCCGGAAGCTGGCGACCTCGACGCGGTGGCCCACGCTGTCACGGAAGTACGCCACAGTGCGCGCCGCGACGTCGTCCGCATTCTCCTGGAAACCGAAGGGAGTATCGAGCATCACCGCCCTCTCGCCCTCGGCCCCGGCACGCTGGAACAGCTCCGAGTGCACCGACGTCATGGTCGGCGCGGTCTCGCCGGACCCGATGATCGCCAGGAGACGAGGCACCGTCATGCGCTCATCGTAGGTCAGCGGCGACCGTCTCCCGCCCCGCTTCCGCCCTCACCCCCGAGCGAAGAGCCGGGCCAGCCACACCAGGGTGCGCACCGGCGCGCCGCTGGGCCCGGCGGGGATGTCCTTGAGATTGCCCTGTTCGTTCCACACGGTGCCGGCGATGTCCAGATGCACCCAGGGAATTCCGCCGGAGAACGCGCGCACGAACACCGCTCCACAGATGGCGCCCGCCTCTCGGTTTCCCCAGTTGCGCACGTCGGCCACATCGCTGTCCAGGCAGGCGTCGTACTCGGGGTGCAAGGGCAGCTCGGCGAAGCGGTCACCGGCCTGGTGCGCCGCGAGCTGGACCAACTCAGCAAGCGCCCGATCGGTGCTCATCAGTGCCGCGGTGACGTGCCCAAGGGCGATCACCGCGGCGCCGGTGAGCGTGGCCACGTCGACGATGTGCGTGGCATTGAGCCGCCGCGCCATGCCCAGCCCGTCGGCGAGCACGACACGGCCCTCGGCGTCGGTGTTGACGACCTCGATGGTGGTGCCGTCGAGCGCGGTGACCACGTCGCCGGGCTTCAGCGCGCGTCCGCCCGGCATGTTCTCGGTTGTGGGAACGATGCCGACGACGTTGCACGGCACCTCCAGGGCCGCGATGGCATGCATCGCCGCCAGCACCGCGGCGCCCCCACCCATGTCGGCCTTCATCCTCTCCATCCCCAGCGCGGGTTTGATGGAGATGCCACCGGTGTCGAAGGTGATCCCCTTGCCCACCAGCGCAAGCATCGGGCCGCCGACCTCACCGCCGTGGTGGCGGACGATGACCATCACGGGCGGCTCCTCACTGCCTCGGGCGATGCCAAGCAGCGCGCCGGCGCCCGCCGATTGGAGCGCTTCGCGGTCCATCACCTCGATACGCAGGGAGGTCCCGGCACACAACTCGCTCACCTCCGCGGCGAAGAGGGTCGGTGTCAGGGTGTTGGCGGGCGCGCTCACCCAGCGTTTAACCCTCAGCGTCGATTCGGCGAGGAGCACGGCGTCGGCGAGGGCGGCATCAATGGAGGCCTCCTCGCTGTCAGCTCCGCCGACCACCACCTCGTCGATGAGCGGCTCAACGTCCGGGTCGGTCTTGCTGATTCCCGCCTGGTGATTGGCTACCAGGATCCCGGTGACCATGGCGCGGAGCAGAGCGGCGACATCGGCAACGGCGTCGCCCGCGAGGGTGGTGTCGGCAGCGAGCACCACTCGGGTGAGACGCCGGCGGCGCAGCGCGATGCCGGCCAGGGTGTATGCGTTGTGCAGCCGAAATGAGTCGAGCGCTGCCCGGTCGCCGAGGCCGAGGACGACGACTCGGCGGACGGCGATTCCCGCTGGAGCCGTCAGCACTGTCACCTCGCCGAAGCGACCCCGGATCTCGCCCGACGAGATCATGGCCGCGAGCTCGCCCGCCATCGCCGAGTCCACCTCGACGGCGGCCGGACCGAGCAGCTCGGTGAACGCCGTCACCACCAGCACATCCCCGCCGATCGCCACCGCGGGTGCGTCCCCGCGCATCGCCACTGGCATTGCTGTCTCCACGTGTGTCCGGGGTCTGCGGAGTGGGCGGTCGCGTGCGGAATGGTAGCGGTCGCTCTGCGCTCGGGCGTCGCATCCATACTGAATCGGGTGAGCCGGTGGCTGACCCTTCGCGAGGAGCTGCGCGCGCGGGCGCTCCAGCGCGGTTGGTGCGCGCTCGGGGTGACCGGGCTGGAGCCGTTTGCCGATGCTCGACGTCGTGGGCTCGAGTCCATCGCCGCCGGGCGAATGGACGGCATGCCATGGATGACCGCCGAGCGCGTCTCGGCCAGCACCGACCTGGGTCCTCGCTACCCCTGGGCGCGGAGCATCATCGCCCTGGCCTGGCCGTACCGGCCGGTGCGCGCGCCGGGCGACGCAGCGGGGGACCGTCCCCGGGGCCGGATGGCCGCCTACGCCATGCTCTCCGAGCCGGACTCGGGGACCCTCGCCGATTACCATGACGTTCTCGCCGATGGCTGCGACGACCTGGTCGCCTGGCTGTCCGAGCGGGTCCCCGACCTCCGCTCCAAGCGATTCGTGGATCACGGTTGGGCAATGGACCGCGCCATCGCCGAGCGCGCCGGGATCGGCTTCACCGGAAAGCACGCCTCCCTCCTGACCACCGCGGCGGGCTCGTACGTGCTGCTTGCCGAGATCGCTCTCTCCGTGCCGCTGCCTGCCGACGCCCCGTCCAAGAAGGGGTGTGGCACGTGCAGCGCGTGTCTTCCCGCGTGCCCAACCGGCGCCATCGTCGCCCCTGGAGTGATCGACGCCCGCCGCTGCATCTCCTACCTGACGATCGAGCACCGCGGCCCCATCCCCGTCCAACTCCGGTCGCTCATGGGGACCTGGGTCTTCGGCTGCGACCTCTGCCAGGAGGCCTGCCCGATCAACCATCGGCTCGCCCCCGCGCCTCTCGAAGAGAGCGATCACCAATCGGGTCATGGACCCGTCCCCACGCCCGACCTGGTGGAGTTGCTCGAGCTCGACGAGGCCGGTTTCGCAGAGCGATTCGCGGGCACCCCGGTGGCTCGCACCGGGCGAGCCAGACTGGCCCGAAATGCTGCGGTGGCCCTGGGCAACGCCGGTGCGGCCTCGACCGCTGCATCGCTGCGCCGCGCGACCCTCGATCCCGACCCGGTGGTGCGCGACGCGGCGGGGTGGGCTCTGGAGCGCGTGACCGCCGTTGCGCAGAGAACCGACGGCTAGGTCGGCGTCTCCGACTGCGTCAGTGGAAGAGCCACATGGCGGCCCCGACGCCCACCGCGATGGGCGCGCCGGCACAGGCCGCCACCAGCGGGACGGGGTCGTGCTGGGGTGGCCACCACGCGTGAGGCACGGCACGGCCGATGGGGACGCGCGCGCGGCGGAGTCGTGCCGGCTGGGCGCCGAGGATGGCCGTCGCCACCCCGGCCAGGGTGATCAGCAGGATGGCCTCGGCAGCGGGCAGGGCCAGGTGGCTCGCGCCCACCCGCCACAACGCGGCCACGACGGCGAAGGCGGCCAGGCCGATGAGCGCGCCGCAGAGGGCGGCGAGCAGGGGCAGCGAGAGCGCAACCCTGCGAGGTGTCGGCAATGGCATGGCCCGCGCAGCGTACCACCGCGGTCGCGCCACCTCCAGCAGCACACGGCGAATCTGTCGTAGCGCCTTGACCTTTATGGGGGTCACACCTACCCTGAGCAGGCTCCGCTCCGGCGGACTCGGTTCCACGTCCCCGCCCACGTCTCACCAGGGAACCCTCCCATGCCGTCCCGCACACGCCTTGCCGCTGCCGCCATGGGCGCCACCGCCGCCGCCGTGCCGGCCGGAGTCGTCGCCAGCACCTACGTGGTCCACCCCGGAGACACCCTCAGCGCCATCGCCATGCGCCACGGCACCAGCGTCAGCGCGCTGGCCGAGGCCAACCACCTGGCTGACCCCAACCTCATCCGCATCGGCCAGCTCCTTCAGATCCCCGACTCCAAGCTGGGCACGCCCCGATACACGACGACGGCTGAGGACACCGAGACCCACACCGTGGTGCACGGCGACACCCTGATCAGCATCGCGCGCCGCTACGGGCTCGACCTCACCGCGCTGGCGCGCAACAACGGGCTCAACGTCAACGCCCCCCTGCACGTCGGAGTCGTGCTCCACGTGCCCGGGCGGGTCGCGCGCGTCAATGCCCTCCTGGCCCATGTCGCCAGCCAGGTAGGGGTGGATCCAAGGCTGGTCAAGGCGGTGGCCTGGATGGAGAGCGGCTGGCACCAAGAGGTGGTCTCACCGACCGGGGCGGTGGGCCTGATGCAGGTCGAGCCCTATACCGGCGAGTGGGTGTCGCGTTACCTGGCCGGCAGGAGCCTCAACCTCCGGGTGGCCGCCGACAACGTCCTCGCCGGGAGCCTCCTCCTCCACCACCTCCTGGTTGTCCACAACGGCGACGTCGCTGCCGCCCTCGCGGCCTACTACCAGGGCGATGCGTCGATCGGCCGGAACGGCCTTTACGACGACACCCGCCAGTACCAGAAGGTCGTCACCGATCTCATGAAGAGGGACTGACAGCCCGACTTGTCCACAGGTTGTTCACACAAGGCACAGCGTGGATATCAAGAAACCCTTGTGGTTCGGGGTTAGCTGAGCCCCGGATCGAGCGGCAAGCTGAGGCAGCGCACTCCGCCCCCGGACTTCATGTATTCGTCCATGGGCAGCCCGACCACGTCGAAGCTCGCCTCAACCAGAGGCGATCGCAAGGCCTCCACCGCTGTCGAACTGATCACCCGGCCGTGCAGGGGCATGGCGTTGCAGGCAAAGCCTTCGGCGACGTCTCGGGGCACCTCGATGAGATGAGGGACCAGGGCCCGCACCAGCTCCACCGACTCTAGCGTGAAGGCCTCCGGCGCGATCAGCGCAGTGTGGTCGTCCAGGGGACAGAAGCATGTGTCGAGGTGGTAGAAGCGCGGGTCGACCAGCTGCAGCGAGGTGCTCTCGACGTCGAGCACGCGGGCGACCTCCGCGTGCGCGGCCAGGTCGGTGCGGAAGCCCCAGGCCTGGAAGAGGTGATCGCCGACGAACAGGGCGTCGCCGGCGCCCTCGAAGGAGAACTCCTCTGGGAGGTCGTGGACGGCGAATCCGAGCCGCTCGAGCGTGGCTCGCCAGTGCGGCTCCTCTCCGGCACGCTCGGGGTGGTGAAAGCGGCTCAGCACGGCGCGTCTCCGCCAGAGCACCGCCGCATTGGCTGTGAAGACCATGTCGGGAAGGCCCGCCACCGGGGTGGTCACCTCGATCGTCTCCCCCAGCTCCGTGTAGAGGCTGTGGAGCGCCTCCCATTCCTCGACGGCGCGCTGATGGTCGACCTCCACGGCGATGTGCATCCAGGGATTGATCTCGTACTCGATGCCGAACAGCTCAGGGCGGCACATGAGAATGGCCATGACGCGCTACTCGCACATCCGGCCAGGCCGATCGCTGTCGCGGGGAGCTCCTGGTTCCGGGTCGCGAGGATGATGGCACAGTTTTGCCACCACCGTGTTCAGGCAGTGCGATCCATGGGGAGCGCGGTGAGCACCGTCGGGCTGAAGGGGCGCAGTGGATGGTGGGCGCTCGCCGGCGGTGGATCCACGGGAGTCCGGCGGATGCACCACACCGGGTCGACGTCGTCGCGGAGGGCCACCACCTGCCACTCGGGCAGCTCGTCGCCAGCGGGACCACGAGGCTCGGGGTCGACGGTGGCGACGAGGCGCGGGCGCGCCCAGGTCACCCCGGGACCAACCGCGTCGGGGTCCTCGATGGCGATGTCGGTGGTGGGCTCTGCGGTGGCCGCCAGCCAGCGCCGGGCCGCCGGGTCACCGACCAGGGCCGTGCCCACCAGGCCAAGCCTGCCTGGCAGCCAGTCACCGAGCACCACGCGCACTCCCGACGCGGTGCTGCGCCAACCCACCACCACGGCGTCGCGACGGCCCGAGAGGGAGATGCGCAGGCGGTCGGGGGAGGCCATGCCGGCCTGGTACCGCGAGTCCTGGCGGCGCGCCAGCATCGCCGCCAACCCTCGCCCCGATATGGCCGCCGCCAGGGCGCGGCCATGGCCGACGACGTGATCGGGCAGCTGGATGCGCGAGTCCGGCGGGATCAGTTCGCCGAGGGCCGCCAGGCGGGTCAACAGAGGCCGCCCCGCCATGGATTCACCGTCGAGGTGGAGAAGGTCGGTGACCAGGTACACGGCGGAGGGACGGGACTGGCCCGCAGCCACTCGGCGGAAGAGGGCGCCGAGGTTGGGCCGTCCCTGACCGTCGAGGATGCAGATGGTGCCGTCGAGGATGGCCGTCCGCTCCGCGCAGAAGGAGGCTGCGGCGACGATCTCCGGGAAGCGATCGTCGAGGGGGGCATTCTCGCCGTGCAGTCGGACCGACCCGTCTCCGCCGGCCACGAGCAGGCATCGCGATCCCGCCCATTCGACGCTGAACAGCCATTCGTCGCCGTCAAAGGGAGCCGAGCAGGGAGTGCTCACCTCCATCGTCAGCCGTACCGGCACCCCGGCGGTGGGGACGGCGATGGGCAGGCCTGGTTGCATGTCCAGCGCGAGGCGGCGGCCGCCTGGCGCCTGAGCGCGAGGGCTCACGGTGGGCTCAGGAGGCCTTGCGCCGCCGTGCCCCATCTCCCGTCTGGCGTCGGCGGGCCGCCTCCCGCTCACCGGTCTGCGGCGTGGCCCGCTCGCCCTTCTGGGCGGCCTCCACGGAGGCCTTGAGGGCGGCCATCAGGTCGGTCACCTTCGACGGCCGGTCCGGCGCGGAGCGCTCCAGCGGCTTGTTGTTGACCTTGGACTCGACCACAGCCATGAGCGCCTCGCGGTAATCGTCCTTGTAGCGCTGCGGATCGAAGGCGGCGCTGAGGTTGTCGACGAGCATCACCGCCATGTCGAGCTCGCGCTTGTGGATCTCCGGGCGCGCATCGGCCTCGGGAAGCGAGAGCTCACCGGCGTCACGGATCTCGTCGGGCCAGTGCAGGGTGTTGAGCAGCAATCCCTTCTCGTGAAGCGCCAGACGGCAGAGGTGCTCGCGGTCGCGGAAGGCGATCTTGCCGACCGCGACCTTGCCGGTCTTCTCGAGCGCAGCCTTGAGCAGGTAGAAGGGCTTGACGCCGACCGCCTCCGGTTCGAGGTAGTAGGCGCTCTTGATGTACAACCCGGCCTCGATGTCGCTGTCCTCGCAGAACTCGAGGATCTCGCAGGTGTGCGAGGTGGTCAGAGGCA
>DAIUFS010000019.1:0-27691 GCA_036844485.1 Candidatus Dormiibacterota bacterium
CGGATCCAGGGCTCGCCGGTCGAACGTCAGACGCGCCGAAACCTCGCCTCGACGAACGAGTACAGACCATACGCGACGAGCCCGACGGCGACGGCGAGCAGTAGCGCCGTGCCGAACGGTTCGGCGGCGACGGTGCGCAGCGTCTGGTCAAGACCCTTGGAGGCGCTGGCATTGTTGGCAGCGGCTGCCTGGACGAGGAAGATGCCGACCAGGACGAGCACGATCCCGACCGCGCCGTTACCGGCTACGCCCAGCCCTGTGGCCCAGGTGCGCGTTCGCGGTCCCATCTTCTCGGAGGCCAGGTTCTTCTCAAATTTTCGGGCGCACGCAAACCAGATCACCGCGCATCCGGCGACGACGACGCCGACACCGATGGCGATCACTAGTGCATGCCCCAGGGGAAGTCCGAGCAGCTTAGCGGTCGTGCTCTGCTGCTGTTGGGTGCTCGAGGACGCCGATCGGCCAGCGACCACAACAACGGTGGTCACGCAGAGACCCGCGTAGACGAACCCGCTCGCCAACGCGCCCAGCCGTCGAACCGACTTCTCGGCCGTGGACTTCGCTCCCGCACCGGGACTGCCGACGGCCGCCACGGACCAGCGCCACAGCGCATAGGCGGCAAAGCCCAGAGCCAGGGCGATCAGAAGAAACCGGCCGAAAGGCTGGGCGGCGACGTCCTCGATCGCACCGTTCTGATCGGCGCTCTGGGCTGCCCTGCCGACCGCAATCTGCGCCGCAATCGACGCGATGATGAGGTAGGTGATGCCGCGAGCTGCGAGACCTCCACGGGCCAGGGCCTCCACCGCACGGCTGTTGCCAGCGTGGCGCGCCAGGGTTGACCCGCTCGCGCCGACTGATTCAAGCGGTCGAACTGCCTTGGGCACAGATGGATTCTGCGCCAACGCTTTGAGTTAAAGGCGCCGGTCGCCGCGTGGCGGGAAGCACGCCACTCCTACTTGGCGAGGAGGCTGGCGACGACGTTGATGGTCGTTGCCAGGATCACCACGCCGAACACATACGACAACACAGCGTGGCGCAAGGCGGCCTTCCGAATCGGCTTGGAGATGATGTCCGTGTCGGAGACCTGGAAGGTCATGCCTAGCGTGAGAGCAACGTAGGCGAAGTCCCCAAAATCGGGCAGATCGCGAGCGTGCCAGTCGATCCCGCCTCCGGCTGAGTAGTACAGCCTGGCGTAGCGCAACGTGAAGACGGTGTGAACGGTAATCCAGGAGAGCACGATGCTGAGAAACGCGACGGCGATGATCAGGATATGAGCCCTACCGGTTTCGCCGCCGGCCTTGAGTCCCACCGAGCCCGAGATGGCAGGACAGACCTGACTAGGGCTGAATCTGGCCCGTATAGGTTCCCGCTGACGAGAGGTCAGCCGCGGAGGTGCCATCAAAGACAAGCCGTCCACTGAGGTGCGCCAGGGCACCTGAGCCGTGAGTGATCGTGGCATCAACGTGAACCACACCCGCCGCGCTAATGGTCGCTTCCTCTTCGAACAGTACGGTCCCTGAGCCTACGCCTGAGACGGTCCCGGTGAACTTCTCGGTTGCGTGCCCGCGAATGTTTCCCTGCGGGTCAAGAATGAACTTTCCCGTGAACAGGGTGGTACCGGCAAAATCGCCTCCGAACTGCGCCGTTTCAACCGCAAGAAGTTGAACGTTTACGCCCGCTGGATGGGCTCCAGTAATGGCGGGAGCCGAGGTCGCCCAGCCTCCCAATACGTCGCGCGGTGCAGCCGCCCCCGCATCAGCGGCCGAAGCGAGTTGACCAGCGACCAAGACTACGAGCGTAAGAGCGAGTCGTGCTACAAAACGCGTTGCGCTCATTCCCCTCACGTTTCCCTCCTCCTATTCAACGAAACCAACTTCTTGTGTGGGTGCAGTCTAGTCCACGGGCCTGCTGAGCTTGTTGATGCGGTCACCGGCCAGGTACGCACCGACGCCGTACGCGGTTGCCCAGATGATCCCGCCCGAAGCGTTGAACGCCAGGAACCGCAACCATGGCATCCGTGCGGTGCCGGCCAGAAAGGCGGCGTAGGTGCGCAGCACCGATACGAAGCGGCCGAAGAAGACGACCTTGCCGCCGTGCTGCTGGAACAGGTAGCGCGCGAGCTTGACCGGCCCTCGTGGAGCCGGATGTAGTGGCCGTAGCGGAGCAACAGACGATACCCACCCCAGTGTCCAACTCCGACGCCGATGTTGTCGCCGACGATCGCTCCCGCGGCGGCCGCCACGATGACTCCGGCGATGTTGAGGTTGTGGGTCGCCCCGGCATAGAGCGCCGCGGAGATGAGCATGGTCTCGCCCGGGAAAGGGATGCCGAGACTCTCGATGCCCACGAACCCGAAGACGGCCGCGTAGCCGAACTGGCCGAGGAAGCGATCGATGAAGCTGGTCGCAAGAAGCATTGTCGGGTGAACCCTTATGCGGAGCCGCTGGAAGCTCCGGCAGAGTACACCACACAACCATGATGCGGTGGTATCATCACACCATGGCTGACGAAGGCGGCGAGATCCGCGCCATCACCCTGCGGTTGCCCGAGGCCCAGCACGAGGCCTTGCGGACGCTCGCCTTCGTCGAGGAGACGAGCATCAACGACCTGGTGCTCAGGGCCATCCGCGGCTACGTTGCCGCCCACAACCGCATCGAAAAGTTCGACGCGATGCTCGATCGCGCGAGGGTGCAGTTCCGTGACGTTCTCGGGCGCGAGGAGGTGAGTGGCCGCACGGGGCCGGTGCGAACGCGGGTCAAGAAGGTCACGAAGGCCGGCCTGCGGCGAGCCAAGGCTCGCCTGGGGGAAGCAACCGGCGGCTACGAGGAGCAGCTCGACGACTTGGCGCAGCGGGCCCAACGAGTGCGCGACCTCAAGGAGCGGGCCGAAATCCACCGTCTGGTCGACGCCGCCCGCGCAGGGCTTCGCACCGCCGCCGACCGGCTCGCCGACGCTGCCGTGGAGGCCCCGCCAGCGCCTCCCCCCAATGCCGTCGGAGTCCGGCGACACGGCCGCGAGCGCATGAACATCCCCGACCGCTCCGCGCGCCTGACCGCGGGAGGCGAGTGCAGCTCGGCATTGCAATCCATAGTCACCGTAGAGGACAGAACATGACCGTGCTTGGCTCTTTGGGAGTGACCGCAGATCTCTTCACCGGTGTCTCCGCCGGCACTGTCGCCGGCGGCGTGGTGGGGCTGCTCGTGCTCGGCGGAGCTGCCTGGTGGTCCTGGCGTTTCATCAAGCGCCGCGTCAATCGGGGGCAGTGGCGCTGGGAGCGCGCCGTGCTGCAGGTGCGGGCGCTGGTGCTGCCGACCGGTCCGCGACGGGAGATCGTGAGGATGCGCTTGGCGCTGCACGACGACCTTGCGCAGACCCAGCGGGTGCTGCGCCAGCCAGGGGCGAGGGACGCTGTCCCCGGGCATCTGCGTGATCTGCTACCGCCATTGGAGCGCCTGGCCACTGATCTGGATCGAGAGCTCCGGCTCTGGCAGACAGAACCCCACGGCGGCCTGGTGCTCGATGCCATGCCTGAGCTGCGAGAGCGCGGTCACACCCTCATCGGGCAGGCGGTGGCCGTGCGAACGAGTGCGCTGCAGGTCATTCGCGATGCCGACCGTCTCGCTCGAGGGGCCACCGAGGAATACCTCCAGAATCGGGTCGAGGATTTGCACGTCGACGCCCCGCCGATGAGCCAACTGCATGCCGCGACCGCGCGACCGCACAACCCTCCGCTCGCCATCGTGCAGACGGCTCCTCACCCCTGATGAGCGAAGCGGGTGCGATTCGGCCCGGCGGCATGGTGAGTCGCTGACGCTGCCCGGGCTGAGGCGCCATACGCTGTGACGGTTGTCGGGTTGATCGTCCTCCTGGTTCTCATTCTCGCCGTGGGCGGTGTGATGTGGCTCGCGGTGGGATCGCCACCGACGCGTCCACGGCCTGACAGCCGATATTGAGGGCGACCTACATGTCTGTGCATCGCAGGCTTCGACGACGGGTGCGATCGTGATCCGGGATGGGGCGCCGCTTACCCGGAAACATCCTCGCCTCGCTCCTCAGACCGCGCACCAGGACTGCGCGTACCTGGACCCGGAAGCGCTCGGAACTAGGTCTGCGGCCAGCCCAATCTCGAGAATGGGCGACATGAGCTCGCTTCTGTCCGATCTGTGCCCGCAATGTGGGTCATGTAGTACGTGGCAACCAATGCGGCGCTGGCAGCACGCCGACAGGCGCGCCGGCGTGACCCAGCTGTTCAGTTCAGGGTTATGGCGATGGGTTGCTGTCAACTCTGGCGTTTTCTGACCCCCACGTTGACCCCCACGGGGCCGGACGAGGCCGGATTCCGGTGGACGGTAGCGCGTCAATCGGACTGCCAGTGAGTTCGGGATGGACCTCCGCGGACGCGGGTGGACGCCCCCAACACGAACTGGAAATGCGGTATCCGGGGCAACTGGAATCGAGGGGTTCGAGTCCCTCTGGCGCCACCCTATCGCCACCGCGCTCTGCGGCTGCCTAGACGGGCCGGATCAGGCGGGCAAGGTACACAGCATCCACCGCTCGAAACGGCCGTGCCCATCGGCGCAGCGCCAGCCATCAGGGACGCGTCAGCTGAGCCGCCCCCAAGGCGAGGAGGTATAGCTTTAGCCTACGAAGGCGCTCCTATGGGATTGGTCTCGACAGTGGGGAGGGAGGGCGCAGGACGGGGCGCCCCTCCCGCGCCAGGGCGGTTATTCAGCTCGTATCGAGCACCCCGAGGTTTTGGTGTCTTCGGTCATCCGTGCGCGAAAGTCCTTATGGGTCAATGGTTGTTTGACACCATTCCTTCCAAGCTGGATGTCGAGGGTTCGAGTCCCTTCTCCCGCTCCATGCCCCACTTTTCGTGGATTTCGTGTTCGGTTTCGAGCGTTAGCCTTTTAGCCTAATCGCAACGAAAGCGCTCTAAGAAAACCGGGCTCGGGACTTCGTCATCGGACTGCTCCCCCACCTGCCTGGCTGGCAGGTTGCCTTTAGTTCCGCGCCTGTCCGCTCGTCCTATCCCTGTCCCCAGTGGCACCGCAGGCCTTGTGTCCGGGCCTGCGAGACAGCGTTCGCTTCACGCGCATGAGCAACGACGACGGACCTGTGGGGATGCCAACCTCGTTCAGGGTGGCCTGGCCCGGGCTTTGCGGCAGCCGGAGAGCTAGGCGGCTGGGGCGGAGTTGGCGGCGGGGGCGCGGAAGTCTGCTCCTCGCTCCCTCGGCGCGTCGGCCAGTGCCCGGCGCACTCCCTCTGCGTCGTGGTCCGTGCCGTATACCGGCGAGCCCGGCTGCTGCCGCCACGATTCGTCCAAGCTTCCAGCGTCCACGCCGTCGAAGCCCAGTTCGTCGACGAGCTGGATCACCACCGCCTTTGCCGCGTCGTCGTCACCCGCGACCGGCAGAGCGATGCGCCCGGGGCTGCCCGCGGCCTGGCCGCGCTCGAGCAGGTGCGCCGCGAACACGTTGTTGAACGCCTTCACGACCGGACGGCCAAGTTGATCGGCCACCCAGCGGCTCTCCGTGGTGCCCTTCTCGATCTCCTCGAGCCTGCCGTCGCGCTGGTGGTAGTAGTTGCCCGTGTCCACGACGACAACGCCGTCGGGCACGTCGTCGAAGAGGTCGGCGGGCAGGCTGGGGACGGCCTTCTCGGGGATGGTCACGACCACAACGTCCACGTCGCGCACCGCCTCCGGGACGGGAACGGCGGTCGCCCCGGTCTCCACGGCGACCTCGGTGAGCGTCTCGGGGCCGCGCGAATTGGCGATCTTCACCTCGTGGCCGAGTTCAACGAAGCGGCGGGCGAGGTTGCCCCCGATGTGCCCCGCGCCGATGATCCCTATCTTCATGTCCGCTCCCGTTGCCTCTGGTGGTCTGGCGTCAACGGTAGCGCCACTGCACCCCCGGTCGGCCGGGCGCTAATTCACGCCCCGGGGCGGCGACCGATGCGGGCAGCCGGACCGCCCCGTGGACAGTGAAACGCGCCGGCCCGGTTAGTGGCCCACCAAGGCGTTCGGCAACAACAGTGCCATCGCTGCTGTTCACCGTCGAGCTTCAGCGCCGCCTGACCGCAGAGGGCAGCAGCGTGTGAGCAGTGCCGGCGGACCCGGGAATCACCACGACAAGTCTTGGTGAGCACTTCACCGGCTTCCGCGGTGCCGTCGCCGTCGCCGGTCGCCTCGTGGCGCAGGACGTCGAGCCGGTTGCGCTGACGACTCTGTATCCCGCCACGCAGGACATCCGGGGACGTCGTTCGTTGGACCCAACGGTTTCGGTCACTTCCGCGGCTACCCGATGATGGTGCAGCCCTCCAGGGCATCCCAGGACCCCCTGCCTGGCTCGTCGTCTGTGGGCCCGCTCGTGGGAGCTCACCGAAGTCGCCCGATCCGCCACGCGCGTGAGCTGAGGCCGCCACGTCCAGCCAAGGTGAAAATCCACGGCGATCCAATGCTTGACCTCGCCCCTGCCGCAGCTTCGCTCTGTTCGCCTAGCCAGCGGTGGCTAGGGCCAACCGTGTAGTCACTCGCAATGTTGTGGGAGACGTTGTTGCAGCCCCGTGGGATAGTGAAAGGCTGACAGGGGTGCCCACCCATCGTGAAAGTCCAGCCAGACGCTACCGTCGACCGTCACATAGCAATACGCGCTTTGCAGCTCACCACCGATGAGCATAGTGGCGCTGTATGACGAACGTGGCGGTGCGCCCGCTTCAGAGAGAGTCACGTCCTTGTGGGGCACCACATCCACAAAGTTGGTGACCGTTGGCCACGCAACGTGCGCCCACGTGCCCAAGATCAAAAGGAGCAGCAGCCCATTACCGACCGCGAGCGCGACGATCCGCGATCCGTACTGACGAGTCGTCGCGCTGACACTAGTGCCATTCCGCTCAACCGTGAAGGCAAAGGAGACGGCAGCGCACCACAAAGGGCAGGTCAGCCGCAATAAGTCCGAGCGCCCACACGGGAATCGGTGACACACCCAACACCGCGGGAACCACCGCGACTAGCGAGACGACAACCGCAACGAAGAACGGGGTCAGGGTCCGGGATCGCAGCAACCTAAGCACTTGCATGCGTAGCGTGCGTCTCGTCGACTGGGTGAATCCCGACTGCCGGGCTACCCCTGTGCCGGACCGTCGTCTGCGGGCCGACGGCCCGATGGCGCCTGACCAAGCTGATCCGTTTCCCCGTCCGCTTCATCTTCACGGCGACCACCGGCCGCGTGGGCACCTAGGGCCTAGCGGTCGCGCACTACCTGGCGACCGCAGGGGCGCCCGCCGCACGGCTCGTGGCCGCCGGCCTCGGCTGGAAAACTGTCCACCGGACGGCCCGGCCGAGGCCGCCGCCCTTCTGGAGACGGGGATGATCCCCCTGAACCTGCACTACATCGACGATCACACCGCGCGGCTTGTCATTGTGGGACGGACCGGTCTGGCCGCCGCCCTCACGGTGTGGTGCCGCCACCTGCAGCCCGTGAGGCCGTGACTGCGGTGCCCCAGTCTGTATCGGCATGTTCAGCGCCTCCATGTCAGCACGGGACGGTCAGCTGGCCGTCACCGTTCCCACCATTCCAGGGTGAAAGTCGCACTGGTACGAATACGTCCCCGGCTGGGTGAACTTGACCTCCCATGTCGCGCCCGGCTGCATTGGGCGTAAGCCCGCCACGAACCCCTGTCGTTTTGCGGCCCGTTCCAGTCCACGGCGGGCCGCAGCCAATGTCGGCGGAGGCCACCGCGATCGCGAACCGGCTCTTCGGCCCAAGCCGCTGTCACCGGTCCAGACTTCCGGGTACGCTCTCGAATACAACCGTACCGAGGAGCCTCAGCGATGGCCTGTCCCAGCTGTGGGGCCGAGAACGCCGCAGGGAGCAAGTTCTGCTCGCAGTGCGGCGCCGCGATGGTGCGCACCTGCGCCACCTGCGCCACGCCGCTTCGACCCGGCGCCAAGTTCTGCAACGAGTGTGGCACCCCGGTAGCCACGCCCGGAGCTTCCACGGCGGGCTCCGCCCCGATCGGCATGGACCCGCTATCGACCGGCGGCCTGGCCACGGCAGAGCGCCGCAGGGTCTCGGTGCTGTTCGCCGACCTGGTCGGTTTCACCCCGCTTTCGGAGAAGCGTGACGCCGAAGAGGTACGTGAGCTGCTCACCGCCTACTTTGAAACCTGCCGCGCGCTTGTCACGCGCTACGGAGGCGTGGTCGAGAAGTTCATCGGCGACGCCGTCATGGCGGTGTGGGGCGCGCCTGTCGCCCACGAGGACGATGCTGAGCGCGCTGTGCGCGCAGCGCTGGACCTGATGGACGCGGTGGCGGCCCTGGGCACGGAGGTCGGCGCCCCCGGGTTGCAGGCCCGTGCGGGGGTTTTGACGGGTGAGGCCGCGGTCACGCTCGGCGCCGCCTCGCAAGGCATGGTCGCCGGCGACCTGGTCAATACGACGTCGCGCATCCAGGCTGAGGCGCAGCCGGGGACAGTGCTCGTCGGGGACGCCACGCGGGACGCGACGGAAGCCGCCGTGGTGTACGAGGACACCGGCGAGCACACGCTCAAGGGCAAAGCAGAACCGGTGCGTCTGTGGCGGGCCCTGCGGGTGGTGGCCTTTCGTGGCGGCGCGCTCAAATCCGAGGGGCTGGAGGCGCCGTTCGTGGGTCGCGACCGCGAGCTTCGCCAGATCAAGGATCTCCTCCACGCAAGTGCCGACGAGCGCAAGGCCCATCTTGTGTCCGTGGTGGGCATCGCTGGGATCGGCAAGACGCGGCTCTCCTGGGAGTTCTTCAAGTACATCGACGGGATTGCGGAGACTATCCACACCCATCGCGGGCGATGCCTGGCGTACGGCGAGGGCGTGACGTACTGGGCGCTCGCGGAGATGGTGCGCATGCGGGCAAACATCATCGAGGGCGAAGAGTTGGCGTCGGCCCGCACGAAGCTGCAGGCCTGTCTCGTCACCTACCTCTCTGACGCCGAGGAGCGACGCTGGGTGGAGCCGCGGCTGGCACAGCTTCTGGCCCTCGAGGATCACGCGACGCAGGAACGTGAGGACCTCTTCAGTGCGTGGCGGCTGTTCTTCGAGCGTCTCGCCGACCAACGTCCGACGGTGCTGCTTTTCGAGGACATGCAGTGGGCCGACACCTCGCTGCTGGACTTCATCGAGTACCTGCTGGAGTGGTCGCGCAACCACGCTCTGTTCGTGGTCACGCTAGCGCGCCCGGAGCTGGTCGACCGTCACCCCACCTGGGGTGCGGGCAAACGCAATTTCACCTCGGTGTTCCTCGAACCGTTGCGCGCGTCGGCCATGGAGCAGTTGCTCGACGGCCTCGTGCCCGGCCTCCCCGACGAGCTGCGCGAGCAGATCCTGCAGCGTGCCGAGGGCGTGCCGCTCTACGCCGTCGAGACGGTGCGCATGCTGCTCGATCGCGGTCTTCTGGAGCGCGCCGGAAGTGTGTACCGGCTGACCGGGCCGGTCGAGGATCTCGCTGTTCCGCAGAGCCTCCACGGTCTCATCGCTGCGCGCCTCGACGGGCTGCGGCCGGAAGCGCGACGCGTGCTGCAGGACGCGGCGGTCCTCGGCAAGATGTTCACGCTCCCCGCGTTGGCGGTGGTCAGCGGCGTGCCCGGAGAGGAGCTCCAGCCGATGCTCAGCGAGTTGGTGCACAAGGAGATGCTGTCTCTCCAGGCCGATCCCCGCTCACCGGAGCGAGGTCAGTACGGCTTCCTCCAGGACCTGGTCAAGCGGGTTGCGTACGAAACGCTGTCAAAGCGCGACCGCAAGGAGAAGCACCTCGCCGTCGCGGCATGGTTCGAGAACCTCTGGTTGGGCGAGGAGAGCGATGTGGTCGAGGTGGTGGCGTCGCATTACCTGGAGGCGTACAACCTCGCACCGCAAGACCCCGATGCCGAGGCGGTGAAGGAGCGCGCCGCTGATGTCCTTTCACGCGCTGGTGAGCGCGCCGCGTCCTTGGCAGCAAACGCGGAGGCGGAGCGATATTTCGACCAAGCAGCACAGCTTTTCGGCCAAGCACGACGGAAGGCAGAGATGTACGAGCGCGCCGGCCAGATGGCGTGGAGTGCAGGCAACAACGCGGTCGCGATCGAGCACCTCGAGCGGGCCATCGCGATGTATGAGGGCGAGCACATGGCGCATCCCGCTGCCCGCGCCCTGTCGCGGCTGGGGATCGTGGAATCCGTCTCTGGGCAGTTGGACCAAGCTGTGCAGCGCATGGAACGCGCCTTCGAAGTCTTGGCGAACGATCCTCCGGACGAGGACCTGGCCACCCTCGCTGTGCGACTCGGGTCGTTGCTGCACTTCAAGGGCGATACCAAGGCCGGAGCTGAACGAACCGAGACCGCGCTCGACATCGCCGAGAAGTTGGGGTTGCCTGAGACCCTCTCGCAGGCGTTGAACGTCAAGGCGATGTTCGCAACCCAACGCCGGCACGACGAGGAGGCCATGGCCCTGTTAGCGCACGCGCTCAAGCTCGGGCTCGACAACGATCTTCCCCTGGCAACGATTCGCGCTCGCTTCAACCTTGCGGACCTGCTGTGCCACAAGGACCTCTACACGGAGGCGCTCGACCATTACCGGAGCGCGCTGACGCTGTCACGAAAAATTGGGGACCGTTCCTACGAGCGCAGCACGATCGGCGAACTTGCTTTCAACCTGATGCTGGTGGGTGAATGGGACGAAGCCGCCGAGCTCGCTGCGACCATCTCGGAAGACGAGGTGCGCAGTGCTCCCACAGACGGCCTCTCGCTGTTGTCGTTCGGCGAGATGTATGTGCACCGCGGACAGCTTGCGGAGTTCGACAAGCTCTTCTCCTGGGCAGACCAGCTTGCCGAGTCGGACGATTGGCAAGCGCACACGGCATATCTGGCGAGCCGCGCTTGCCTGCGGCGCGCCCAGGGCAGATACAGCGAGGCACAGGCAGACGCCGAGGAGGCAATCACCGTCGCCGCCGAGATGGGCGGCCCCGGACATCAGAACGTCAAGTGTGGGTTCAAGGAAGCGTGTGAGTCCGCTTTCGCCCTGAACGACCTGGCCAAAGTGGAGACATTGCTCGGCTTCGTCGATGGCCTCCGCCCCGGCGAGCGGTCGCGGTATCTCGGTGCCCAGGCCAGCCGATTTCGGGCACGACTCGCCACTGCTAATGGCGAAGCGTCCGCCGTTGAACCCGGCTTCGAGGAGGCTGAGCAGCTCTTCCGACAGGTCGGAATGGTCTTCTGGCTCGCGGTCACGCAGTTGGAGCACGCGGAGTGGCTGAGGTCGAACGGTGGCTCGCCCAAAGCCGCGTCGCTGGCCTCAGAGGCGCGTCGCGTCTTCGAACGGCTGGGGGCCACCGTCTGGCTCGATCGGCTGGGCGGTACCTCCGAAGCGACTGATGTGACCGCGGCCGTCTCCGTCCTCTGATAACGCCGGCGGGTGTCAGGCGGGCTACGGTGCTCTTCACGCCTCCGCCCGACGCCGTTTACCAACCCTAACTCGGAGCCTCACCCACCCCGAGGATCCTCCATCGGGGCGGAAGCCGGCTTCCTGTGGCAAATCGGAAACAAGCTGCTGCCCAAGTCGCTAGAGCGCGCCGGCAGATGAGGTAGAGGCCCAGGTTAGCGTAGCGCGGCTCGCCAGCGCCAGCGTCCTTCTCACTAGGTCATCCGAGGATGTCGCGGCTCATGTCTGGGGTAGTCGTCCGACATGGATCGAGGCCGAGCTAGAAGGCCAAAAAAAGAAGCTCAAAACTAACGCTCTAAACCGGTTTGGACGCGATGTTGAATACAAATGACATCGCATAACTTCCAAGCTGGATGTCGCGAGTTCGAGTCTCGTCTCCCGCTTCGGTCAGGGCAGGCCCGTCAGTGGTGCAGTTCCTCGTAGGCCACGACTCCCCCGACCGCGGCGACGCCGATGCCGGCGAGGATCCAACCCCACGGGAACGCGGACGTTCCCAGGTCGAAATCGCGCACCGCAACGTATTTGCTCCCCAGTGCCGCCGCGGTCGAGTCGGTCCCGGATGCGCTGATGGCGTCCTCCGCGGACGTGATGAGCGCGAGCAGGCGCACATTGCCTTGCGCGTGATCGTCGGGTATCCAGTCGAACTCGACGACCGCAGGGTTGAGCGGCGCGACTACGGGCACGGTGGCGATGCTGCCGATCGGCTTCCACGCCGATGTGTCGCTTGGCGGACCACCCGGGAATGCCGTCCAGAAGTCCGCCGGTAGTGCTGCGAACGACCCCGAGGTCTTTGCCGCGTAGTACAGGCCGACCCGCACCGCGGTGGCGTTGCCGGGGCCGCGGTTGTGCACCTGCACGTACACCCGCGCCTGCGTCCCGCGGTGCGGGTCGAGGCCGCTGCCGAGTGCGGCAAAGCCGAGGTAATCGAGCGGGCCGCTCGCGGTGTAGTCGACGGTGCTCGGCGTGTGAAACCCGCCGCCGAGCGGTGACTGCGTGTCGATGAGAATATCCGGGCTGACGGTCGCGCTGAATTGAGTCCCCGCGTGAACCGGATCGTCGACGGCGGCCGGTACCGGCTCCACCGTGCCGAGATCGACGACGGTGTCGCGCAGGCGGATGTCGGCGGCGGCCGCTACACCGGCCGGCGTGTCAAGGATCGTCTCCCACACACCGCGGCCGTGCGTGGCGGCGCGCAGCATCCGCGTGGCGCGGTGGATCTCCAGGTCGAACACCGGCGCGTTGGGCAGGCCGGCGCGCCACTCCGTGATCGCCGCCGCCGCCGAGTCGTACTGGAAAACGCCGATGTCACAGCCGACGTAGACGAGGTCGGGGTGGTCCGGGTCAATCACCACCGTGTTGATGGGATTGTGCTGCGAATCGATGGTCACCGACCCCACCGTGATCGATGGCACCGCGATCGCCGTAAACGTGTCGCCGCGGTCGTCGCTGCGGAACAGCCGCGACGTCAATGGATTGAACGGTCCGGGGCCGGCGATGTGATTGGTGCCCACCACCACGAACACCCGCGAGGGGTTGGTGGGGTGCACGACGATGTCGGAGATGAAGCAGACATTGCGCGACGCCGCGCCGGCGGCGAGCAGCTGCGGGGTGATGCCCGCTCGTGGCGGCGGCGGGGCGCCTCCCGCCGGTGGATCCGGTGCCAGGTCGATCGGGGCGAACGGCGTTGCCGGCCAATCGGTCGCGGTGCGCTCCAGCCGCCAGAGATTGCCCTCCGACGTGCCGACGTAGACGACATCGGGGTGGCCGGGCGTGATCGCGATCGCGCTGACTCCGCGGTCGTCCTGCGGGTCGGTCTGGCCGCTCGGCGCGAGCAGTTGCGTGGTGATCTGCGTCCAGTGATCGCCGCCGTCGATGCTGCGATAGAGCCGGTCGGTGCCGAGCCAGACGGGGCTGCTCCCAGTCGATGCCGGTTCGAGGACGAACGGCGCATAGAAGAGGCTGTCGTCCTGATGGCCGATCATGTTCGAGCCGCTGCCCGCCTTCGAGCGCCATGAGCCCGGCTCGCCGGCGCTGTCGGAGCGGTCGATGCCGTTGAACCCATCGTCACGCTTGCCAAACGCGAAGGTGCCGCTGTACCAGGTCGCGGGTTGCGCCGGGTCGATCGCGGTGTAGCAGCCGTCGCCGAGTGCGGAGAGCGTCCAGGCGGGGTAATCGACATAGCGCTGGGTGCCGTTGTCCTGCGCGCCGCCAAGTACGACCGCCCCCGACGTGGGGTGCTGCGCCAGGGTGAAGTACTGGACGGTCGACAGTCCGCGGTTGCGATGCCCCCAGGTGTCGCCGCCGTCGGTCGAGCGCCACACCCCGCCATCGTTGCCCGCCCACAGTGCGATGTGGGCGACGTCGCTCGGGCCGCCGCCGAGCGGATCCATCGCCAGCGCGTGCTGATCGGCATGCACCCCCGGTGTGGATGCGACAGGTTCGGTGAGCACAAGCCACGTCTGACCGCCGTCGGTGCTGCGCCAGAGCCTCGTCTCCCCCATCCAGATGACCTCGGGGTTGGTCGGATGGGCAAGCAGCACCAGGTTGTAGTGCGACTGCCCCAACTTCTGCGCGGGCAGGGGCAATGATCGCCACGAGGTCGGCGCGCTCGCCGCCGACGCCCCGGTGGGGGCGGTGTCGGTACGGTAGATGCCCTCGACCCGGTTGGGTGCGTCGGCCGTGTTCCCCGCGCGCGCGAAACCGCCGAAGATCGCGTACAGAGTCGCCGGCTGAGCGGCACATTGAGCAAGGGTGATCCGGCCGATGTTTGCGTTGGTGCCCGTTCCGCGGGGATCGGGGATGGCCGCGAGCGGCGCTGATGCGACGCCCTTGCGGACGAAGATGCCCTGCCCGTAGATCGCCGCCCAGAGCCGGTGGTTCGCCGGGTCCGCGTCGCTCGCATCCCAGAGCACGTCGGTGGCGCGGTGAGGTTGAGAGATCAGCGTCCAGGCACCCGCGCCCACCTTCTCGTAGACGCCGTTGGTGGCGGCGACCACGAGGTGGGTTGGATCGGCGGGGTGAACGGCGATGCGCACCATCGATATGCCCCTGAAGATCGGGTCGAACAGGGTGGTGATCACCGCGCCGCCGCCGCTCACGTCGATCTTGGCCACCCCACGTCCCGGGAGCGTGTCGCCTGCCATGTTCCCTTCGCCGGTGCCGACATACAGCGTGGTGGGGTCCGACGGCGCGAAGGCGAGTGCCCCTATGGACATCACCGGTTGATCGTCGAACAGCGGCTCCCACGTCGCGCCGGCGTCCCGCGTGCGCCACACGCCGCCGCCGGCGCTGCCGATGTACACCCGCGTCGCGGGGGCCAGCGGATCGGGAGCGATGGCCGCGATCCGGCCTGACACCGGAGCGCTGCCCGCACGGTCGTAGCCAACCTGGCCGTTGGGGATGACCGCGGCGCCCAGCGGTGTCCAGCGCCGCGGCTGCGTGCTCACGTGCCGCCTCCCCCGGCTCCGCCGGGCGTGGCCGTGGAAGTCCCACCGGTGGCCGCCGCCGCAGGTGGTGGTGGCGACAGGCGCAGCCAGCCCTCCGAGCCCGCCACCGGGTCGTCGTGCAGCAGCGCCTCACCGGTCGCGGCGGTGATGTCCTCCTCCACCCAGCTGCTCACGTCCTTGCGGTGGTCCCAGCTCCAGGTGCCGGCGATGTCGCTGGCGACGGGCATGCGCACCGTCTTGGGATCGACGAGCACGGGGCCGAAACGGAAGGTGGGAGCGAGCTTGGCGAGCGCCCCGGCGATCCACTCGCGACGCATGCCGATGTCCTTGCGGGGCAGCACGCCGGTGGACGCGTTGACCACCCCGTGCGGCTCCACGAGCATGGTGAGCCGCACCTCCTGGTTGGGGCGCACCCAGAGCACACCACTGGCGTCGACGAAGGGATGGGTCACCGGTGTGCTGCCGGCGGTGGCTCCCTCGGGAAGGTCGCTCGCGAACTCCGCGTAGAAACCGGGGACGTCGCCAATCGCCTGCAGGAAGCCGCGATTGGGACCGACCTCGCGGGCCATCGCCGCGGCGGCGTCGGCGCAGTACAGCGTCTGGTAGTCGTCGTTGACGAAGTAGCCGAGCAGCCCGTCCTGCCAGTGGGTGAGTGCACCGAGGCGCACGGGGACGGGCGTGTACGCATTCTCGGCGGGATCGGCCGGATCCTGCACCTCGAGCCGAAGCACCGCGCGCATCACCACCACCGGGTGGCCGACGAGCATCGCCAGGTGCTCGTCGCCGGTGTGTCCGAAGGGATCGACCGACCACAGCGTTGAGTCGATGACGCGGAGCAGGCCGGAGAGGGCGTCATCGGTCTCCTGACCGCGCGAGGCGTCGACCACCCCCCAGTCGAGCAGTCCCTGGGCGACGCCGGCGAGCCACAGGTTCGGGATGGCGCGCACCGGCGACTGGCCGACCGTCGAGGGCACACCCGGCGCCTCCTCCCAGACGGTGCCGCCGTTGCCGTCGGGACGGACCATCCCCAGGCCGGCGCCGGTGGCGTCGAAGAATTCGAGTGAGCCGTCGAGGTGGTCGGGCATCACGAAGCCGCAGGCCGGGTTGATCGGCGTGTCTGGGGAGCCGGACTCCGCGTCCACCCAGCGGAACCAGAGTCGCGACGGCGCGGTGAAGCGCGGCGCAAGTGCCGCCGCACCCGGGCTGCCCGGCACACTCACGGTCTCGCTGAGGAGCAGTTGCTGTGGGTCGACGGGGGACTTGTCGCCGGAGCCGGCGAGATCCACGAACTGGCCGAACCCGTCGACGAGACGGAGCCTGCGCACCCGCATGAATCCGGCGCGCAGCGGGGTGAATCCCTCCGGCGGCGGTGGCGCTGCGGCGGTCCCGCCCGTCTTGGGGGCGATCTTCGGAACGTGCGCGCGCAACTGGTCGTGGATGCCGTCGAGCCCGCCGCTGAGCACATCCATGCCGTCGAGCAGCCCGATCAGCGTGGTCAGTGAATCGCGCTCCTCGGGTGTGAGCGGCTGTCCGTCGCCGCCACCACCGCCATTGCCGCCGCCGTCACCGATGGCGTTGATGAGCGTCTGGTCGATGTTGGACAGCAGCACCTCCGCGGTCGCCGAGAAGTAGCGCTCACGCTCGTTGACGGCGATCTCACCGGAACCCGCGGCGGACGACACCGTGGCCAGCGCCACCCGCGCGGCATCGGCAACGCTCTGGGCGGCGCCGCCGGTGAGCAGCGCTCGCCCCGAGACCACCACCACTCCGTCGGCGCCGAGCGCGGGCGGCGACACCCCGGCCGCGGGCGCGAAGTCGACCTCGCCGAGCGTCCAGTCGCCGATGCTGTTGAGCATCAGCTCGACCTGGTAGTCGAGGTGCAGCGGGTTCCACGGCCGCTGCGGCGGGGTGATCGCGATCGGCGAGGGCAGCATGCCGCTGATGCCGCTGCGGGCCACCAACGGCGCACTGTCGATGCGCTGATCGCGCGTCGCCCACCACGCGGTCTGCTCGACCATGAAGCGGGTCGCACTCGCGCTCACGGTGGCGTCCGCTCCCGCCGAGTGCAATTCCGCGGCGGCAACGCCGCGAGCGACCGCTTGGCCCACCGTCGCCGCGGCCACCACCGATCCCGGGTCGAGCAGCGCCGCCTCGCGAAGCAGGTCCTCGCAGTCCGGCGGCGTGCTGCCATTCTCGACACCACGCTCGAGCAGGTCCTCGCCGCGTGCCGCCAAACGTCCCGGCCCTTCGCGGCCCTCGAAGACGCTGATGTCGGTGACGCAGAAACCGCTCAGCCGGCAGATCAGGCTGCCGTCCGCGCTGAACCGACCGTCGCCGCCGTGCTTGAAGGAGCGGGCACCGCCCTGGACGAGCACGACCGGGTCGAAGGGATGGAAGAGCCGCGGCTGGGTGCGCTTGACATCGATCCAGCGGCCGGGCGTGGCGGCGGGTGGCGTTGCCGGGTTGACGGCGCTGATCACCGAAGCAAGTCCGCCGTTGAGCAGCACCGACTCCGACATCTCGCGCGGTGAGGTGAACGTCCTGGTCTGGAGTAGCCCGTCCTCGCGGGCGACGAGGTGGGTCTCGAGGACCTTGTCGAGAGCACCCGGCCTCGATGTGGATGGGCGGGCGAATACGCCAGGCCCGGGCGTGCCTGGTGTGGTGGGGAGCGGCGGGTTGAACGGTGTCTGTGGCTGCCAGATCCGCTCGACGCTTTCCGGGCCGCCCGACAGCGAACCGAAGCCGGCCGCATGGAGCACGGCGTCGAGGTGGGCGCGGCCGTCGGCCTTGTCCAGCTCGCGCAGGATGCCGAAGTGGAAGGCCTCGAGCAAGCGCGCCTCTTCCGGATCTCCGTCGGCATGGCTGACCACGACGCCAAGCGCCTCGGGGATCGTGATGCCCAGCGCCACCGTCAGCGACCGCGCCGCCGGTGGTCCGCCTGTTTCGGTGGACAGTGAACAGTCCTCGTTGCCCGGGAAGGCGTCCGTGGGCCAGCCGATGCCGACGGCGCAGCCGTGATAGACGGTGCCCTGCGGCCACCAGGTGCCGTCGCTCACGTACGTCTCGCCGTCGCCCCCCAAGGGCGCGCTCTGCGGCGCGGCCGGCTCGACGGCCGGGGGCGCGGGAATGGCGCTCTCCCGGGCGTCCGCTCCCTTCGTGACTGTGGACTGCAGCCCGAGCCGCCCGGCCGCGAGCACGTACTTGTTGGTGTGGTGAACGGCCTCTTCGAGCTCACCGCCGGCCAGCTCCCAGCGCAGCGTGCGGCAGAGCCGGTCGAAATCGGTCAGCGAGCGCACCTTCGGATCGCCGAGCGGATCGTCGCCCGCCTGCGAGAACCAGCCGCAGACCAGGTAGCCGAGCGGGCCGTTGGCCACGTCGTGAAGGTCGTCGTAGAAGCCGAGCCGATTGACCAGGTTGTCGTAGTACGCGTGCCATGAGGGATCGCCGTGACCGAACGACGTGAGCGCGCCTTTCAGTCCCGCCGGAGGGACGCCCGGCTCGACCCACTTGTCGAGCGGTGTGACCACCGGTGTCGCACCGCCGGTCTCGAGCACCCATCCGGTCACAGCGCGCCGGTATCCCTTCCCCGGCGACATGCGCAGGACCGTCCATCGGTCGGGGATCGGCGGGAAGACCGTGGGCCCGCCGGCCGTCGCGGCCGCGCCGTGCGTGAGCGCGTCGGGCAGCGCCCAATGCAGGTAGACGCCGCGCGGACGCGATGTCTCCAGGTCCGAGAACGGCGCGGGCATCAGCTCGCGACGCGGCGTGGGGTCGGCGGCGTCGGCAGCCGGCACCTGCATCTCGCACTTCGCCCACACGCCACCCTCCGTGCGCACCACCAGCGCGTCGACCTGGATCGGTACCAGCACGCGCGGCGCGCGCAGCAGGTGCTCATACCACGTTGCCGCGACCCGCGATGTGATCCCGTGTGCGGCGGCGAGCGCGATTGCCGAGTCGGCGGGGACGGCACCTTTGGCATATGCGCCGCTGCCGAAGCGTGTCGCGCTCATCGCAGGTTCTCCTGGTTCTTGAGCAGCGTGACCACGGTGGCGCGGGTGCTCTCTTGGGTGGCCAGCGCGGCGACGCTGAAGCTGGAGTGGAAGACGCCGGTGCCGGTGAGGTCGGGGATAGCCCCATTGCCCTGAAAGCGCTGCCGCCAGGGCACATCGAGCACCTCGATCGCGAACGACGCCGACCCGGTCTGGGCGGGCATCGTCGGATCCGGCGGCGCGATGGTTGCCAGGCGGCGGCGCAGCTCGCTGACGTGCACGACCCGCCGGTCGTTGTCCCGGAAGGGGACCCCGAGCAGCGGCTTCTCCCCCTCCCCGACGCCGGTGGTGGTGCGACGGGTGATGCCGTACGTGCCGTTCGGGTTGGTCTTGACGCCGAACTGGACTCCGTGGTGTGGCTCCTCGCACCAAACCAGTTGGGGAACGCCGTCGAAGAGCGCGATCAGCACCGATGGCGAAAGCCGTTCCAACCGCAGGGTTTTCAGCTGCACCTTGGCCGCGGCCGCAAGGTCGACGGGCTCGGGCAACTCGGTGGAGAAGGCACGTACATCCATATGCGGCCAGCCGCTCACCGCCGCCGACCGAAGCAGGAAGCCGGTGACCACGCCGGCCGCATCACGGGGCGCGTTCACGGTGTCCTCCCAGCGTTTGGCCGCGCGCTGCAGGTCGCGCACGTAGCGCTCGGTGCCGTCGAGACGCTGGTTGACCGCGGCGCTGTGCGCTTGGTGGTGCGCCTGCTCGCGCGAGCCCATCTTGCCCACCGAGATGACGCCGTCGACGAGACGGTCGGTCCAGGAGCGATCGATGTAGAAGAACCGGATCGACTCGTCGGGGAGCAGGCGCGCGTCGGGGACCAGGTAGTCGAACGGCACGCCGACCAGCAGGCGGAGGTGCGCGAGGAACGATTCCAGGTATGGCGGCAGCGCTGCCTCCGGCGCGGTGACCGCCACCTGTGCCGGTTGCGCCATGCGCTCGCGAAGCGCTTGAGCGGAGCCGATCAACGCCTGTCTCATGGCGGCACGCTCGCTGCTTGCGCGACCTGGCGGGCGTTGTCGATCTGCAGCGCTCTCGCTCCGCGCAGCCGGATGAGCGCGGCGGCATCCGCGGCCACCGCATCGATACTTCGCGCCGACGACAGGCTGCGCGGCACGGCCGGCACGCTGGCGCCGAGGATCCCGGGATCGCCGCCGAGCAGCGCCCGCGCCTCACCCGTGGATCCCAGATTCCACGCAGCCGCGAGTGCGGCCGGGTTCAGCCCGGCGGCGCTGCTCGCCGCCCGCAGGCCATACACGTCCGCCATCGGCAGCGACGCCTGGGTGTACCGCTGCAGCGCCCCGGCGGTGACCGCGGTCACGAACGCGCTGTTGAGATTCGCTAGCAACTCCGGCGGAATCGTCAACGCGAAGCGCGTGAGGATCGCCGCCATCGAATCGGCCAGCGCCGACTCGTCGTAGGCGGTGCGCCGCCAGCGCATCAGCTCCTGGGCGAGCCGTGCGTCGGCGGCGGCGAGCAGGCGGCCGATCTCGAAAGCAGCCGCGTAGGCGACGTCCTCGGCGCCGGTGTCCGGCGTGGCCCGGCGCGCTTGGTCGGCGCTGTGGTACGGGCCCAGCGGGTCGCGGGTGAGCTGCCAGGGAACGAGCGGACCGCGGTACCACACCGTCTCGGTCACCCCGGCGCGGTCGTTGAGAACGATCGGGATATGCCCGGTGTCGCTCACCACCGGCTTTCCGGAAACCGCGACCTTGCCGGTCATGCCGTCGTCGAGCCCCTGCATCAGGTCACGGAAGGTGCCGGGACCGTCACAGACGAACTGCCAGCTGTGCAGCAGCACCAGGCGCACCGCCGGGTCGAACAGCCTAATGCCGCCCACACGGTTGATGGCGGAGCCACCGTCACGCAACGTGCTGAGCACGTTGCCGCGCACCAGCAGCCGGCCCGCGTCGAAGCCGCCGTCAACCGCCGCAGCGCTGTCGCCACCTGCGTCTGCGTCGCCGCGGTCGGGAGGTTGTGCTCCGCCGATGCCCAGCGCGGTGCCGGCGAACATCTCGCGCCCGCGCAGGTACTCGCGGAATGGTGGTGGATCGGCGCTGATGATGTCAGAGCGTTCCTCGAGCGACACGAGGCACGCGCGCTGCTTGGCTCCCGCTTGTGGGAGCCGGTTGCTCATCACCACCGAGAACCAACCGTCGCTGCTGCCGGCGCTCAGCTCGCGGTCCTCGATGCTCACCTGACGCACATGGGTGAGCAGCTGGATCTCCTCGAGCGACGGAAGGATGTCGGCGAGCACGCTCGCGGTGGTCTCGACGCAATCGCAGGTGATCCCGGTGGGGTTTCCAAGGCGGTGGAACACGTCGGCGGGCACCACCTGGGCGAGCGGCACACCCTGGTGGAGGGTGTACTCGTCGTCGTCGAAGAGCAGCAGGGCCAACCACGGCAGCGCTCCCTGTGGTGCAGCCACCCCGGGCACCGGCTTGGGTGCAGCGATGAGACGCGATGGGTCGAGCTGCCGCTCCCAGGGCAGGGTGCGCCGGTTGAGCACGATCTGGGGCAGCGACTCCTGGAACGACCCGTGCCCATTGCGCGGCGGATACACGCCGGCGACCGTGGTGGGCGGCAGCGTGAAGCGCGGGCCATCGATGCGAAAGTACGCGCTGCTGTTCAGGCCCTCGGACGTGCCGTCGATGGTCACGTCCGAACTGACATTGAAGTGATACGCGCCGTCGTACAGCGGCGGCGTGATCGCGTCGTACAGGTACATCGATCCGACGGGGACCGGGGCATCGCTCATGGAGCGCCTCCTGTGGTGTCGGGACGCGGGGGCGCGGCTGCCGCGCCGGCCGACGCCGGCTGGGCGCGCACTCCCACGACCTGCGTGTCGGCAGCGGTGACCACCGGCGCCGCGACGAGACGGACGAGAATCTCGCCATCGGGTGTGAGCGGACCGTCCGGCACGATGTGCTCGGGCGCGTTTCCAGCCATGCGCGCAGCCCACTCCGCGGCGCGTCCCTGTAGGCCGACGACGCCGGCGACGCGGAATCCGGCGGCGCTGGCGGCCGCGATGATCAACGCGGGCGCACCCTCGCGACGCGCGATGACGTCGTACAGCAGTGCCAGACGGCGGCCACCGCCGACGCGGACCGGCGTGCCGCTGAGAGTGCCGTTGTCGACAGAGATGGCCAGATCGCCCTGGTCGGCGGCAGTGGGATCCTGCTCATCGAGGAGCAGCATCACGACGCCGGTGGAGAGCGGGAGGTGGGTCTGCACGCCCGCCGCGTCGACGACCGCCGCAGCAAGGCGGACCTGTGCCTGGCTGGTGGTCTGGCCGCCGCGTCGGGGGACGTGGGCGACCGGGATCGTGATGCTCCCGCCGCGGCAGAGCAGCGATGTGGCCGACACCTGCTCGACGACATTGCCGGTCTGCCAGCCGGTCGCGGGGATCGCCCCGGCGGGCGCGTAGCTCGAGCTGTACGCACCGGGACCGTCGAGGGTCGGCGTGACCGCACCAGCGGCGGCGGCGGCCGGCGGGGTCCCGTCGCAGTGCGCCACCACCATCGCAGTCCCGGCCGGGATGGGCACCGTCGCGCCCACGCATTCGGTGTCGAGAAGCACCTCGCCAGCGCGCGACAGCGCGCTGATCCGCGCCACCCCGGCGCCGCTGATGTCCAACCCCGCGGCGCCGGCAAGACGCGCTGGGATGTCCCAGATGTGGCTGGTGCCGGCAGCCACCGTGACCCCGTCACCGATGAGTTGCTGCGCTGCGGCATCGAGCGCACCGCCATGCTGCGCGCTCACCGACCAGCCCAACTCCCTGGTCCGCATGGTGCGCGGCGCACCGGCGAGCGTGGTCGGCCGCGGCGCGGTCGCGGCGCGGACGAACCGGAGCGCTGCGCCCGCGACGACGGCGGGCGACGGGGGCGCCATCCGGGGCAGCTTTTCCACGCCGGCGAGAGCCGTCACGCTGGTGGCGGTGGCCGGCAGCGTCGCAGCGACCGGCTGGGGCCGGCCCACCAGGATGCTGCGCAGGCGGGGCTGGTCGAGGAGCACGGAAGTGACCGCCGGTCGCTGCTCGATGACCGGCGCTGCGGGCAAGCCGACTGGCTCCATCGACAGCCCTGTGCTCAGCGGGGTCAGCACCGGCGGCGCCGAGCGCGAGACGTTCAATGCGCGCAGCGCCAGTGGTGGCGCCGGGTCGCCCTTCAAACCCAGACCAGCGCGGTCCGCCGCACTCACGATGCCACCGCTCAGGAGTCGGAAAGCGGCAGCGCGCAGCACGCTCGTGGAGGCACCCTGGGCGAGGGCGAGCAGTTGCTCGGCGGCGACGCCGTGGGCCTTGAACGACAAGGTGTACGCGCCGCCGGCGTCGAAGGGCAGCGGCCGCGCGTAGAGGATCGAGTCGTCGACCAGCGTGGCGATGGGGATGAGCGCGCTCTGATCGACGGTGACCGCAAAGCCGACGATGCTCAGGCCGGTGATCGCTTTGATGGTCCGCGCCGCCGCCGGGACGTGCTCGGGGTCGATCCAGTGCCACGTGGCCTCCGGCACCAGGCCGACTGTGGCGGTGATCGCCCAGTGGTCGGCGCTGATGGTCGGCACACTGCCGTCGTCCGCGAAGAGGTCGATGGCATGGGTGGCGCCCACGTTGGTCTTGTGCATGGGCGCGACGTCGAGAGGGTTGACGCCGTCCGCAGAGTTTGGGCCGCTATTGACGAAATCAATCCACTGCGCGGCGGGGAGGCGGGTCTCGCTGGTGAAGCTGAACTCCGGCGCCATCAACCACGGCTGCGCCTGCGTGCCGGGAGCGGGTGTCGCGCCGGGCGGGTCCACCGGCAGCAGGCCGCGACCGGCGTGCACCGACACCGACGTGGCATTGGGATCGCCAGCGGTGAGGTACTTGGCCGCGAACACGCCCCAGTCGGTGATGTAGGGAACCGTCTGCGCGTCGCTGCCGACGGTGATCGTGATCGAGGCGACCGCGAGGTCGACGGTGAGGTCACCGTGCATCGGAGGCCCGGCCAGGTTGAGGCTGGCTCCGAGCGAGACGCTGATGTCGATGTCGACGCAACCGATGAAGCAGATGTAAAAGCTGAACTCGGCGCCGACGGAAACCCCGATGTCCGCTTTGTAATAGAAGGGGTCCCACGAGATGAGCACGTCGGCGTAGGCGATGAACCAGGCGCGCGCGATGTCGATGTCGTATGCTGCTTCGAAGCGGCCGCCGAACATGATGCAGGTGTTGGTGAGCGCGAAATAGAGCTCGCCCTTGAGCACCAACACGCCCTCGTACAGGTGGAAGCCGAGCCGGGGCACGTCGGGGAAGTTGTCCGGTTTCTGGAACGCGGGGTGGTAGCCGCCCAGGGTGAGCACGAACTGCGCCTTCGGAAACCACATGAAGAACGCGAACCCGCCGGTGAGCTGGCAGACGTCCAGCAGCAGCCAGGAGTTGGGGGTGAGCTGCGCCTGGATGGAGAACAGCCCCTCGGCGCTGCTGAAGCGCGCCTTCAGTGCCAGCTCGATGGAGATGATCGCCGCGTCGTCGGCGGGGAGGACCATGCGGCTGACGCCGAGAATGTTCACCTCGACGCCGCTGTCGACCGCGACCGTGACCACCGCGGTGGTGCTGATCAGCACGAAGGTGGTGAAGCGCAGCCCCGCCGCAAACCACAACGCGCCACGCTTGGGCGGCATGGCGTGGCCCATCTGGATGAGCGCGCCCATCGGGTCGTTGGCGAGACTGTCGTCGTCGATCGCCTCCACGAGCAGGAAGTTGGGGATCTGATTGAGGTCGTCGGGGACGTGCAGCTCGCGGTTGTAGCCGGCGCCGCCGCCGAGGCCCATCACGAACAGGAAGGGTGGGCCACCGAGCGGGATCGGCAGGGAGACGAAGAGGAACAGCGACGTGTACGAGCCCTGCGCGTCGTTGGGTCGCGCGTACGAGCCGATCACGGTGATTCCACGCCCGGCGATGTCGACGCTCAGCATGCCGTCGTATTCGACGAACTGTCCGGTGTCGTTCTTGAGCAGGCCGCCCGCAATCGACAGCGCACCGTTGTTGTAGCCGACCGCGAGACCCTTGAGGTCGAGTGACCAGTCGCCCGGTGAGAGGATCGAGCGAAAGGGCACGGTGAGGCCGAGTTCGTCCACCTGCACGTCGAGACCAGCCACCTTGACACCACCGTCAATGAGCAGGTCGACGCCGGGAGCCGGGACGAACTCCACCCCGATCTGGTCGATGTAGATGGGACCGAAGGAACGGTGCACGCCGATCCAGAGCGCGCCGGTCTGCTTCTCGAACGCCACGTGGAAGTTGCCGTCGCGGTAGTAGGCGACGACGCCGATCGATGGGTTGGGTGGCTGCGCATCGCCGCCGGTGCCGCCGCTGCCACTGAGCAGGTTCGAAGCGACCGGATTGCCGCCGCCCTGGCCGGCAAGGTTGATGGGCAGGCCGACCTTGTCGAGCTCGACGCCGGCTCCGAACACGCCAACGCCCGACGACGGCACGTGCACGCCACCGTTGAATGTCACGTCGAAGAACGTGTAGGCGTCGACGCCGCCGAGTCGGAAATCGGTGCTGTTGATCAGCGGCGCGTCGTCGACCCCGCTGAGCGAGAGCCCGAAGCCGACGACGTGGATGCGCGGGTTGAAGCTGCCCAGGCCGCTCCCTGCTGTGAACAGATAGACGGTGACGCCGTGGTCGGAGTCGGTGATCCAGTCGGCCGGTTCGCCGAACAGGATGCCGACGCTCATCGATCCCGCGGTGAATTCCTCGTGACCGTGAACGCGCACGCCGAGGCGGCCTCCATCGTTGACCAGAGCGAGCTTCAGCGTGGACGTCAGGGGGATGTCTGGAGCCCCGGTGAGGATCGCCTCGACCGACGCCACCACCAGGGTGGGGATGTCGGCCACCGGAGTGACCAGCTTGAATCCGCCCGCCCCGGTGCTGGTGATCACGTTGGCGGTGGTGAGCAGTGTCGCGATCGATGGGCCGCCGGTCCAGAGCGAGTGGCTCATCTCTGCCTGGGTGGCGTCGAGTACAAGCTTCGCGGTGAGCGGCAGCAGCCATTTCTCGGCGAGCGTCGCCAGCCCGCCGGAGTCCGCGTGCACGCCCGGAGTCGGCGCGATGTTCACGCTCAGCACCGACGCGTTGGCAACCCCGAGCGGGAGTACGCGCATCGAGAAGGCGCCACCGTTGAGCGCGACATCGACAACCGGCTCAAAGGTGAAGCCGAGGGCGTCTCCGATGTTGACGCCCAGGCTGGCGTCGGCCTGCAGAGCCGCGCCCGCGTAGCCGGCGTGGAGATGCACGAGGAGTGCGCCGGAGGCCAGCGCCAGGGCGTCGGCAGCGACCGATAGAGTGGGGCCTGAGCTGTCCCACCCCAGGGTCGCGGACAAGGTGCCGCTGGCAGCCGGCGGCGTCCACGACCAGGTGACCGCACTTCCCAACGCGGCGACCTGCCCGGGGAGGGCGTGCAACGGCGAGGCGGCGTCGTTGACCAGCTGGGCGACGGCGGTGGCCACCGCGGAACCGACGGTTGCCGCCGCGTTGTTGATCCACGACGGTTGCAGCATCGCGGCGATGGCCGCCTCGTGCGCGGTGAAGTGGCCGGCGTCGTCGTAGATGCCGAGCGCCTCGGCGACGCCGAGGACCACGCGCATCAACGCGCCGCGGGTCGCCGGATTCGGACCCAGGTTGTTGACAATTTCGTCGAGAACCTTGGGCAGCAGCGCGGCGCCCGCCTGCGCGAAGGCGCCCAGACCGCTGAAGGTGGGCAGCAGCGTGATCGTTCCGCCGCCGTCGGGGGTGACGGTCAGCGAGAGACCGCCCGTCGAGACGCCGGCGGTGATGGTCACCCCGGGCCAGGTGGCGCCCCCGTCGAGAGCCAGGTGCAGGGAGGCGGTGCCGCCGGGGGTGACGTGGCGGAGGTGGTCGATGTCGAGGCTGAGGCCGAGATCGAGCACACCCAGGATGGGTGTGGTGGTCAGCACCGCGATGTGCAGCGGATCGCTGCCGCTGACGCCGACGCTGATCCCCGCGGGCAGGACGATGCCGGGACCGGTGGTCAAACCCGCGGAAGACGCGATGCCGTTGAGGATCGCTGTGATCTTCGCGGCGTCGAATCCGAGCGGCGGCGTTCCTCCTCCCGCACGACCGGCGCCGAGCGCACCGGATCCCGAGAGCCACGCGCCGGCGTCGGCGAGCAGCGCGTCGATCGGTCCGATGTCGAACTCGGGGCCGGTCGCCAGCTTCAGCAGCGCGCTCAGCGCGCTGGACAGAAGAATGCGCGGCGCCAGCTCCTGGAGTGCCGCCGGCTGGGCGGTGCCGCTGCCCGTCGGCAGCAGTTGAAGATGGCTGACCCAGGGGGGCGCATCCAGGATCAATGTGCCAGCCGGGAGCGACGCCGTCACGTTGATCGGGCCTCTGCGCAGCCCCACGTCGAGCCGCGGCACCAGCTGGGGAAGCGTGATCCCCGCGTCCAGGCTCAGCGCCGGTCCGCCGAGGTTGATGCCACCGGTGTGGGTGCGCAGGCCGAGCGTCCACGGCCCGGCTGTGACGCTGACGTCAGCGGGCATGCCGGGCACGGCCATCGTCCACGGTCCGCCCGCCGGCCCGGAGAGCCCCGGGAGGGCGCCCGCGTCGAGCGCCGTTCGCAACCGGGGCACCAGGTAGCCGAGCGGGTCGGCGAGCAGCGCGGTGAGCCCGTCGGCCGAGATGCCGATGCCGCCATGGGCGTCGGGCACCGCGATGCCCAGCGCCTGGAGCGCGCCGAGGACGGTGGCCACCCGGCCCC
>DAIUFS010000019.1:27701-30857 GCA_036844485.1 Candidatus Dormiibacterota bacterium
GGCCCCCGCCGATCAGCGCCGGGGTGGTCGCGGCCCGGAGGACCGCGCCGAGGAGCGCGGACAGGGTGCTGTCGGTGGACTGCACCAGATCGGCGGCCAGACCGTGCAGCGATGCGTCGTGAAGGCGGATGTCCGGAGTCACGTGGGCGGTGGTGCCATCCCAGTCAATGACCGCGCCCAGCTCGGCCCAGCGCACCCGCACGTCGATGAGCGGCTCGGCGACACCGTTAAATGAGCTGGCGGCGCCGACGATCCACCCGCCCGGGTTCGTGATCCGGCTGCGGACGGTGATGCGGTGGGCAGGACGCGGCGGCTCCGGCGCGCTGCTGACCAGCCGGAAACGGGCGGCGTCGATGCGCACCGTGGCGTCGATGTCGACGGGATCTGCGCCGCTACCCGGCAGAGCCAGGGCGGTGCGCACCCCGATGCCGAGATGCGTGGGCGCGGGGGTGGCGGCGCCGGCTGCGGCGGTCGCCCGTGCTGCGACGGCGCTGCGCACCGCGGCGATGAGGTCGCCCTGGAGCACACTGGTGAGCGCGTAGCCGGGCGCGCCGTTCAGCGCTGTGGCGGCGGCGCCGGTGAAGGAGCCGACCGGGTAAGGAGCCGGCTGCGCGGGAGTTCCTGGCGCTCCTGGCAGGTACCCATCGGCGGCACTGACGAGGTGGTCGAGAGCGGCGTCGAGGTGAGCGTCGCCGGTGCCGCCGGGGAGGAGGCGGCGCAGCGCGCGCAGGGCGTCCGCCGTGGTGGCGTTGGTGAGCGGGAGCAGCGGCGCGCCGAGCAGCGGGCTCCCCAACGCGATGAGTCCTGCGACGGTTGCCGCGGGGGCGGCGGCCGCGTACGCGCGCGCTGCCACGCCGGCTGTGGAGTGCGCGACCAGCGCGACCGCGGCGTTGCCGGTCAGCTCGCGGATGCGATCAACGACCCGGCCGATCTGGGTGACCAGCGGGGTCGGGTCGGCACCGCCGTCGTCGCGGAGGTCGGCCGTATACCAGTGCGAGACCTGGGTGACCGTGCGCAGGTCGACGCCCGCCGGCTCCACCCCCGGAACGCGGAAGTCGAAGAGCGTGTCGGGATGAGTGCCCCCGGCGTGGCGAGCCTCGGCCGCGATGAGCAGGTCGGACCAGTCGGCGTGGCTGCCGAACGCTGGACCGATGACCAGCGTTGCACCGGGGGACCAGGCGTCGATCTGGTCCAGGATCTGGCTGATCGCGTCGGGATCATGGGGCAGCAGGTGATGGGCGGAATGGAGCACGGTGGCGGCCGCCGTCCAACCCGCGGTGGCCGGGGCCTGCGACGCGAGCGGGACCACGCCATCACCTCCGGCGAGATGCGCGGCGAGGCTGTCGAGTCCGTCGGCGAGGCTCGACGGGCTGCGCATCGCCAGAGCCCCGTCCGCGGCGGCAACGAAGGCGCCGAGCTGCGCGGCGGCGTCCATCAGTGCGGTCGTATCCGGGGCTGCGCTGACGGCGGCGATCAGCGAGCCTGCCCAGGCGACCGGGAGGCCGTCGGGGTCGAGCCAGAGCAGCGCCTCCACCGGCTGCGCCGCACCGGGGTTGAGCAGCACCGCCCAGGGGTCGTCGTAGGTGCCGGATCCGGTGACGGCAGGGGCGAGGGAGCTGAGTGCGGCGCCGGGGACTGACGGCAGGGTGCCGCCGAGCAGGCTCTGCAGCCACCGCAGCCAGTGAATGGCGAAGGGCGTGCCGTCGGCGGAGAGCCCGGTCAGCACCTTCCCGAGCCAGGCCCGCCACGCCACCACCGGGTGCTCGAACAGAGAGCCGGCGGTCACGTCGGGATCGGTGAGCAGCGGCCAGTCCACGGGTAGGCCGTCGAGTCCGGCGTGAACGCCGAGCAGCGCCGTGATCACGTGCGCCGGGGTGCCGCCCCACGCTGCGGCAGCTCGCGCGACCATGGCGCGGAGCAGGTCCTCCGCGTGCGCAGCGTCGATCCCGAGGGCGGCGAGTGGATTCGTTGGCGAGCCCGTCGCCGACGGGAAGCTGATCGCCGGGACGGTGATGTTGACGCCGGCGCCGCTGACCGTGACGTTGGTGACGGCGGCGCTGCACGAGGCCGGGCTGCCCAGCGTCCAATCGAACGCCAACCGAAAGCCGTCGGCGCCGACCGTGATGCCGGCGTACGCCGGCGCGGGTGGAAGCGGTGTGCCGGACGCGATGACGTGATGGCCGCTGAGCAGCCGGGCGGTCACCGCGCCGGCCTGGGGCAGATCGAAGGCGACTATCTCTGCGAGCCAGCCCGCGTGCCACGGCGACTTGTCGGCGCCGAGTCGGAGACCGATGCGGAGCTGCTGGACTGCCCCCGGCGACGGATCCGTCTGCGCGTTCCAGGCCGCCAGCGCCACGGTCAACGACCCGCTGGTGACGATCGGTACTTGCCAGGGATCGGCCTCGCTCCCGGTGCCCTGCACCGCGGCCGGCGTGACTCCGGGCACTCCGATCACGGTCGCCAGCTCGGACAGCATCGCCGCCCAGCTGTTGGTGTGGTCGAGCAGCACGGTGCGATGGACGCGGGCGATCTCGCGAGGTGGGTTGGCGGCGAGCGCGGCGACGTTGGCGCGGCTGCCCGCCGGCCAGCCCGCGGTGCCTGCGGGGTCGGCGAGACAGACGAGGGCGAGCAGGTGGCGGCCGGCTCCGGTGCCAAGCGCCGCGGCGATGGCGTCAGCGACCAGGGCGCTGCCGGCCTGGGCGACGCTGTCCGCGTTGCTGAGGTCGATCACGGCGTGGTGTGCGCCCTCGAAGAGCACATCGAGCAGCTCGACCTTGGGCTGCACCGACGTTCCGTTCCAGCGCATCCCGCCACTCAGGGCACGGACTGCGAACGTCGTGTTGGATGCGTTGCCGATGAGCCAGGCGCCACCCAGCCCTGGGGCGGCGAGGTGAACCGTTGCCGAGGGCAGCACGGCCGCCCGCGCGGTGCCAGAGAGCGGGATCGAGGCGATCACCGCCTCTGCCTCGATGGCCGCGGCGGAGCCGGCTGCCGATGGCGCGAGCACCACGGCGACACCGGGCAGCAAGGACACCACCGCGGTGCGCGGATCGGTGCGCTGGGCGAGGGTGACATCGACGCCCCCGGCGGCCGGCCCCGGGAGCGTGATCAGGCGCACGCGCCACGGGTCGTCCTCGGTCCCGCTGCCCGTGGCGG
>DAIUFS010000019.1:30867-33595 GCA_036844485.1 Candidatus Dormiibacterota bacterium
CCCGCCGATGAGGCCGCACAGGTGGCCGAGCCATTCACCCGCGGCGGTCCCGCCGCCCTGCACGAGCGAGAGCAGCCAGCCGCGGAGCGCCGCCGGGTTGTTGAGCACAGCGGCGAACGGGAATGGAGGAATGCCCGGGGCGGCGACCGAATCGAGGCCGAGCAGCGGAGCGATGTTGGCCGCCAGGGCGTGGACGGCGGCGGAGAGCGTGCCGTCGCCGGCGGCGCGCTCCAGCTCGGCGCGGAGCAGGCCGATGATCACGTGCACCGCTTCCGCGCCGAGCTGCCCCGGGGTCTCCGCGAGGTCGAGGGCGACGTCGGAGGCCGGGTTGCCGTCGCCGAGGTCGAGCTGTTCGAGGGTGACTCGCAGCGTCGCAAGCGGCCCGGCTGACGCCAATGGCTGGAGCACCGCAGCCACCCGCACCGCTTCGAGCCCGATCGGTGACGCGGGGCGGTGCAGGTGGAGGGCGACGCGCACCTCGAGATCGAGGGGCCCGTCAATGGTGCCGGCGACGGCGCTGAGCGTGGTGCCGTTGGCCTCGAGCAGGGGCAGGTGCGCGGAGAGCGTCCCGCTGATGTCGGTGGCGGCGGCGCCCTTCGGACCGGTGATCGCTCCGGCGATGCCGACGATGACCGGACCGGCGCCGTTGGCCTTGACGGTGAGAAACAGGTTGCCGCGCAGCCTGGTGGGCAGCAGCGGGTGCCACTTCTCACCCTGTGGTGCAGCCCCGTCGCCCGAGGGCGGCAGCAACTGATCGAGCAGGGAGAGCAGCGCCGCCCGCTGCGTAGGGTTGGCAACGACCCCCTCGACCCGTTGGAGCGGGTGTTCGAACCACGAGGGGTCGAGGTTCTCGGAGCCGTCGACAAGGCCGATCGCCTGGCCGACGGCAACCAGCTCTGTGCCGAGTTCGGTGACCGCAGTCATTGCCCGGCCGGATCGCTGGTGAGATGCAGCGCTGCGCCCGCGTGCACATCCAGTCGTCCTGCTGTCACGGCGATGCCGCGCGGAGCGGCGCGGCGCGCGTCGGCGTGGTCGGTGACCAGGGCGAGCAGGCTGCCCCACACGGCGTTCTGCACGGCGCGCCCCCACCGCGCGGTGATCAGCGGATCGCCGTCGGGCACCTCATCGGTCACGCCGATCAGCCCGGCGGGATCCCCGGGCGAGCCAAGCGCGATGCTGACCACCACCGGCGATCTGCCGGTTTGGTCGGTTTCGAGGTCGAGCGATACCAGCAGCGTGCCGTCGAGCATCCGCGTCTTCAGTGAGTCGAGGTGGACGAGCACCTCATTCCCGCCGTCGACCCAGACGACCTGCGCCCGTGCGGTGATCCCGACCGGCGTGGTGCCGGGCAGCGGCGTGCCCGCAAGTCTCAGGCCGAGCGCAGCCGCCAGCGTGGTTGTGTCGAAGCTCGAGGGGACGGAGTGCGTGGGGTGCTGCCCGCTGCCGGCGCGATCGTCGCGGTCGCGAGCGTCGTCCCGGTCACGACGGTCATCGTCGTCGCTGCTTGGCACACCTCGCCTCCCACCAGCCGCGCGGCCCCAATGCGACGCGCATCATGAGCCACCGTTGCCGGAGCGTCAACTAGCAGATGGGCGTAGGACCTCAGGTGCGGTCACGAGCCCCGTCGGCGCAGTGCGCGGGCCCTCTAGCCTACGAGGACGCGCTTCTGTACCTTCTGGCCCCGGGCGAAGCGCGCAGTGATGCGCGGCTCTACAAGGCCTTCGGCGGTGACGTCGGATTCCGAACCCTTTCAGAGTACCGCGCGGCGCTTGGTCATCTAGCCACGTGACACAAGGCGTCTTATCGAGAAGACAAGAAGTGGGCAAGCCGCCACAGCGAATGACGGAACCTCACCACTGGGCGCTCCTTGACTCATCGCTGTCGGTCTGGATTAGGAGAGGCGTCTTGTCGACGGAAGTTGGGCTCCGGTGCGTCCTCGTTTCAACGAGGTCGCATCCAGCGAACAGAATTGCGAAGATGACGATCCAAGACGACTTCGCGGACATCACGAATTCGAATAGGAACCGGTTACTTCCAAGCTGGATGTCGCGAGTTCGAGTCTCGTCTCCCGCTCTGCTCGCGGCTGACGGTGTTCGGGTTCGATCCCCGTCACCTCCGATGATGCAATCCCATACGAACCGGCGACTCTTTGCTTTCTTGACCAGGTGAAACGCGGGAACCCGGCCTGAGACCTGGTTGCGCTCGTACGAACCAGTGTCCATACGAACCGCTGTCTTCCCGGACTGCCGCCACACGGCACATTGGAGACATGTCACGCTTGGATATGCCCTCGCGTTTGGTGGCACTCGGCAGCGCCGTGTGCACTCATAGCCATCGCTGCGGATAGATCTCCGTCGCGAGGCGTATCCCGGCCGTCCCGACCCGGCAGGGCGCGGAGAGCACTGGGAGGAGGGCGGCGGTCCGTGCGGTGGCGACGCCAGCGATTAGTTCCGGACTTGGCGAAAGTCAGAACCGGTGACAAGCTCAGCTCATGAGGAGGTAGCCACGTGGCCGACGATAGTGTCAGCGCGACCATGGTCATCAACGCCCCGGCGGAGGCCATCTTCGCAGTCCTTGCCGATCCAGCAAAGCACGCCGCCATCGATGGCACCGGCTGGGTCCGCGAAACCCTCGACAGCAAGCCGTTGACCGCCGCCGGCCAGATTTTCCGGATGTCCATGTACCACCCGAACCACCCAGACGGTAACTACCAGATGGCCAACCGGGT
>DAIUFS010000020.1:0-18385 GCA_036844485.1 Candidatus Dormiibacterota bacterium
GCTCCCCGGCGGGCTTGACGTAGTAGTAGATGTCGTCGAAGTCGATGCCGGAGAGATCGGCGCCCCACGCGGGCATGGGCCGCTTCATGTAGTGGTCGTAGGCCTTGAGGCGGAACTTGAGCATCCACTCCGGCTCGCTCTTGTGGTCAGAGATGGCCGCCACCACCTCCGGCGACAGCCCCTTCTCGGTGCGGAAGACGGAGATGTCGACGTCGTGGAACCCGAACTTGTAATCCTTGGTCAGCTCGTGTGCCTGGACTGTCATGCCTGCGCCTCCGCGACCGCGCCGGTCAGAGTTGTGCGTGAAGCCCCGGCCGCGACGGCAACGGGACCGATGATCGGCTCGTAGCCCTCGCGCTCGATCTGCTGAGCCAGCTCGGGACCGCCCGAGGTGACCACGCGTCCCTGGTGGAGGACGTGGATGCGATCGGGCTTGAGGTAGTCGAGGATGCGCGGGTAGTGGGTGATGACCAGGACGCTCATGTCGGGACCGGCGAGCCGGGTGACCCCGTTGGCCACGGTGCGGAGCGCGTCGACGTCCAGCCCCGAGTCGGTCTCATCGAGAATTGACAGGCGGGGACGCAACATGGCCATCTGGAGGATCTCTGCGCGCTTCTTCTCACCACCGCTGAACCCGTCGTTGATGTAGCGCGCCCGGAAGCTCTCGTCGATGCGCAGGGCCGCCATCTCCTCGTTGAGCCGGCGGATGAACTCGCGCGCCGGCATCTCCTTGCCCTGGGCTCGCAGGGCCGCGCGCATGAAGTTGACGGTGGTGACGCCAGGGATGGCCGTGGGGTACTGGAAGCAGAGGAAGACCCCCAGCCGCGCGCGTGCGTCGGCGGGCAGTGCGAGCAGGTCCTCACCGCCGAAGGTCGCGCTGCCGGCGGTCACCGTGTACTTGGGATGGCCGCTCAGGGTGTACGCCAGAGTGCTCTTGCCAGAGCCGTTCGGCCCCATCAGAGCGTGGACCTCGCCCGCCGGGACGCTGAGGTCGACACCGTTGAGGATCTGCTTGTCCTCCACCGAAACGGACAGGCCGCTGACCACGAGGTCGGCGGCACGGGGGGCTGTGTCAGTCATACGGGGTCTCCGAGATGTCGTCGGCGGGGGCCATCGCGGCCAGCAGCGACTGGTCGTGGATCAGCTCGGCCAGGGTGGTCTGACGCAGGACGGAGTCGATGCTCTCCTTGAGGCGCTGCCAGAGCCCGCGCGACGCGCACTCCCCTTCGCGCACGCAGCTGCCGGTCACGTAGTCGGAGGAGACGCACTCCACCGGCGCCACCTCTCCCTCCACCGTCCGCACCACCTCGAGCACGGAGATCTGCTCGGGAGGGCGCGCCAGGGTATAGCCGCCGTGGACGCCGCGGGTGCTCTGCACCAGGCCGCCACGGCGCAGCTGCCCGGCGAGCTGCTCCAGGTAGGCGAGAGGGAGGTGCTCGACGTGGGCGACCTCGGCGATGCTCAGCGGGCCCTTGCCATAGGCTCGGGCGAACTCGGTCATCATCCGGAGCCCGTAGTGGGCCTTGGAGCTGACGCGCATCGAGAAGGAGTGGCTGGCATCGATTCGGCGAGGGGTCGCGGAGGGCTGCGCACCGGGTGCTTGGGAAATTCCGACCGTCATGGTCAGAATTATACGTCGGCGGCTCAGGCGGGGGGTCATCCGACATACTCGGAGAAGGTCTGCCGCCAGGTGAGCACACCCGCCCTCGACGTCGCCCCCGCCGCCCCCGCCGCCGTGCCGGTCGACGGGGCGTCCTCGGCCACCCGGCCGCGGCGGGTGCGGGCACGGTGGATCACCCGAGTCGCCTCGGTGCTGATCAGCCTGGGCGCGCTCGCCCTCCTCCTGCGGCGCGTCGACCTCCCGGCCGCGCTGCGCACCGCCACCGCCGAACCCTGGCCACCGCTGGCCGCCGCCGTGATGCTCAACATCGTGGCCACGTGGCTGCGCGCCGCCCGTTCCCAGATCGTCCTCAACGCCATGGGCCACCGCGTCGACCGGGTCAGGATGGCCGGCACCCAGCTGGCCGGTCAGACCCTGAGCTGGGTCAGCCCGGCCGCCGCCGGCGACTTCGTGCGCCCCTACCTGTGGCGCCGCCATGATGGCGTGCCGCTGACCCCGGGGGTGGTCACGGTGCTGTACGAGCGGATCTTCAGCTTCGGCCAGCTCCTCGTCCTGGGGGCCGCCTGCCTGGCGCCCTTCGTGCTCGGTGGCCTCGGCCTGATCGCGGCGGTGGTGGGCGCGAGTTGCCTGCTGACGCTGCCCTGGCTGATTCCCCGACTGGCCCGCCGCCTTCCCGAGGTGTCCGGAAGCGGGGACGCGCGGATGAGCTGGCGCGGCCGCCTGGCACTGGCGGCTGGACAGCTCTGGCGGCTGGCCGGGGACGGCCGCCTCTGCCTTCGCTTCACCTCGCTGACGGTGGCGGTGATGGCCGTCAGCGCGCTGCAGATCGAGCTCCTCGCCGCCGGCGTCGGCATCGGCCTGCCGTTCTGGATCGCCGCCGCCGCCTTCGCCCTCTCGCAGGTCATCGGCAGCGCCTCGAGCCTGCCCTTCGGCATCGGTCCCGCGGATGCAGTGCTCATCGCCCTTCTGGTCCACGCCGGTACCGGCCCGGCGGGCGCGCTGGCCATCTCCCTGCTGACCCGGCTGACGGTGACTGTGCCGCTCGGCCTCGCCGGGGCCGCCGCCTACCTGCGGTTGGGACGCCCAGCCCCGGTCCGGCCCGCCGTGCAGTGAGCGCGGGCGGACCGCCTGGCCGGGTGGTGGTGGTGGGGGGCGCGGGGTTCATCGGCACCCATGTGGTCGAGCGCCTCGCCGGGGACGGGTGGGCGGTGCTGGTCATCGACGACGGCTCGCATCCCTGCGGCGTGCCTCTGCCTGGCGACGTCGACCTCGTTGCGGCACGCGGGGGCAGCCGGGAGGCCCGCGCCGCCATCGCCGGCTTCAGCCCCACCGCGCTGATCCATCTGGCCGCCAAGGGCGGCGTCAGCCGTGCCCTGCGCGACCCGGCCGCCCACGTGGTCGGCGTCCTCGCCGAGTCGGTGGGTTGCTTCGCGGCGGCCCAGGCCGCCGGCTGCAAGTCGATCGTCATCGCCTCCTCCGGCGGCGCGGTGTACGGGGACCCGCGCACGCTGCCGGCCAGCGAGCGGCTGCGCCCGGCGCCTCGCTCTGCCTACGGCGCCGAGAAGCTCTGCGAGGAGACCTACCTGGCCAGCTTCGGCCACCTCGGGGTGCGCACCCTGGCGCTCCGCTACGGGAACGTCTACGGCCCCCGCCAGGACGGCACCGGAGAGGCGGGGGTTGTCGCCATCACCGCCACCCGGCTGCTCGCCGGGCGGTCGCCGGTGATCTACGGCGACGGCCTGCAGACCCGCGACTTCGTCTATGTCGGGGACGTCGCCGACGCCACCGTGGCCGCGCTGCACACGCGCCGCAGCGGCCCGGTCAACGTGGGCACGGGCAGGGAGAGCAGCGTCCGCGATATCGTCAGCGGGCTGGTCGAGCTCACCGGCGCCGGCGCGAGCATCGACCACCAACCGGCCCGCGACGGCGAGGTGCGCCGTGCCGCGCTCGATGCGTCTCGGGCACGGCGGTGGCTAGGCTGGCGGGCACAGACCTCGTTGACAGACGGACTGGCACGCACCGCGGAGTTCTTCGCGGCGGGCGTCCCGGCCGTCGCGGCCACGGTTTCCCAAGGAGTCACCTGAACGTGCGGATCATCGTCCTCGGCGCCGACGGCTACCTCGGCTGGCCCACCGCCTTGCACCTCTCCGCCAGAGGCCATGAGGTGATCGCCGTCGACAACCTGGTGCGGCGACGCTGGGACCGCCGTTGCGGCACCCACAGCCTGGTGCCGATCACCTCCATGGAGCGCCGCGTGGCTCGCTGGACGGAGCTGAGCGGCCGGCAGGTCGACTGGCGCAAGCTCGATCTCTGCGACGCCGAGGCGGTGACCGCCCTGGTGCGCGACACCGCTCCGGAGGCGGTCGTGCACTTCGCCGAGCAGCGCTCGGCGCCGTACTCCATGCTCAGCCGCGACCACGCGGTCGAGACGCAGGTCAACAACGTGGTGGGCACGCTCAACCTGCTGTTCGCGCTGCGCGACCACGCACCCGATTGCCACCTCGTCAAGCTCGGGACGATGGGTGAGTACGGAACGCCCAACATCGACATCGAAGAGGGCTTCATCGACATCACCCACAACGGCCGCACCGACCGGCTGCCGTTCCCCAAGCAGCCGGGATCGATGTATCACCTCAGCAAGGTGCATGACAGCCACAACATCGCCTTCACCTGCCGCATCTGGGGGCTGCGCGCCACCGACCTCAACCAGGGGGTCGTGTACGGCGCCAACACCACCGAGACCGCGCTGCACCGCGACCTCGCCACCCGCTTCGACTACGACGGCATCTGGGGCACCGTGCTCAACCGCTTCTGCGCGCAGGCGGCCATCGGTCAGCCGCTCAGCGTGCACGGCAAGGGTGGTCAGACGCGCGGATTCCTCGACATCCGCGACACCGTCGCCTGCGTGGAGCTGGCCTGCATCAATCCCCCACAATCCGGCCAGTTCCGCGTCTTCAACCAGTTCACCGAGCAGTTCAGCATCCTCGACCTCGCCAACCGCGTGCGTGACGCTCGCGCGGAGCACGGCTTGCCCACCGAGATCGTGCACCAGCCCAATCCACGCGTCGAGCTCGAGGGCCATTACTACAACGCCAAGCACCAGCACCTGCTCGACCTCGGCCTGCAACCGCACGCACTGGCCGACACCCTCATCGAGGACGTCGTCCACGTCGTCGAGCGCCATGCGTCGCGCGTCCGTCCGCACACGCTGGTGACGGCGGTCGACTGGCGCACCGGCGGTGATGTGTACCGCTCGCCGGACGCCGCCGCCCCGTCCGCTTCGCCGGCGACACCGGCTGCGGTGGTGGCGGAGGAGAAGGTCCCGGCGGCCGCGGCGCGCTGATCAGATCCGCTTCGGCAGCGAGCGTCGCATCGTCCAGCGGAACATGATCAGCTCCTTGATGGCGCGCAGGATGGCGCGAGGGCGCGCCCCCGAGCGGCGACCGGCCCGCCGCGGATGGTGGGGAACGGGGCGCTGGGCGATTCGCCAGCCCGCGTACCGCGCCTTGTAGTAGAGCTCGGTGTTGATCAGCGCGCTGCGCGCGCGCAGCTCCACCGACTCGAGAACCTCGCGCCGCATCACCTTCATGGCGCAGTCGATGTCGCGGTAGGGCAGCCGGTAGAGGATCAGGATCAGGGTGTTGAACACCCAGCTGACCACCGATCGCATGGCCGCATCCTGTCGCTCCTCACGCCACCCGCCGACCAAGTCGGCATCATCGAGCAGGGGCACCAGCTGGGCGAAGTCGGCAACCTCGAACTGGCCGTCCGCGTCAGTGAAGGCCACGAACGCCAGGGAGGCCGCGCGCAGGCCGTCGCCGACCGTCGCTCCGTAGCCGCTCTTCTGCGCGTGGCGCACGATGCGCAGGTCGAGACCGAGCTCGGCGGCGAGCTCGGTGGCCAGCTCTCCACTGCCGTCGCTGCTGCCGTCATCGACGATGATGATCTCGGAGCGGTCCGCCAGCGGGGGCAAGGTTGTGGCCAGGTGTGGCAGCAACCAGCGGATGTTCTCGGCCTCGTTGTGCACCGGTAGGACCAGGCTGAGCTCGGTCAGGCGGGAGCTCACGCCGCCACAGCCAGGGCGCTGCTGATCCCGAGGATGGAGAGCGAGACACAGCCGCCGACATAGACGGCGGAGGCGGCACCGATCCAACCGCGGCTGGGAGCCAGGCGGCCCACCGCCCAGACGAGGGCAAGCAGCGGTCCGGTGACAGCCACCAGGAGGTACCGCCCCTGCGGCTGGAAGACCACGATGACAGCGTTGGCGAGCGAGACGGCCAGCGCCCCGGCGGCAGCGAGAGCGTAGGCGGCCGCCGCGATCCGTGGCGACGGCTCCCAGCGCGGCCAGGCACGCGCCGCGAGCACAGCGCCGGCCGCAACGCCGACGAGGAGCGCGGCGGCGAGGAGCAGCAGGAGCGCACGCCCGGCCGTGGGCAGCACCAGCGGGGACCCCTGGTACCGCTCGGGGGTGAACAGGCCCTGCAGCGACTGCGACAGAAAGACGCGCAACTGGCCGAGCGTGTGGAGCCGGTTGGGCGGCACCCCCAGGGGAGTCAGCGGCGGCAGCGGTCGATGGAAGGCGACAACGTTGCGCACATACCACCAGCCGGCGATGGCCACCACGGGCACAGCCGCAGCGACCAGGTCGCGCACCGCCAGGCGGTCGTGCCATCGCCACAGCACGACGCCGGCGAGCACCGCGATGAGCGGGAAGTCGGTCTCCTTGGAGATCAGCCCCACCCCGATGCTGCAGCCCACCCAGAGGAGCAGGCGCGGGCTGGGGCCGGGGGCGCGGGCGACGCGCGTCGCCACCAGCAGGAGGAAGGCGCCGGCCGCCGTGGCCACGCTGTCGTCGGTGATCGAGGCCGAGACGAACTGGAAGCCGGGCAGCAGGGCGAGCGCCGCTGCCGTGCCGGCCACAAGCCAGGGGTGGCCCGGCGCGGCGTGCCACACCGTGCGCGCCACCAGCGCGATGGTGACCAGGCCGAGAGCGATGGAGAGAAAGCGCAGCGTCACCGGCGCTGCCTGAAGGCGCAGCAGAGCCGCCGACAGCAGGTAGTAGAGGGGTGGTTGCTGGCGCTCGCGCACGCTTCCACCGGGCAGCGCCGCGTGGTCGGCCACGATCTGTGCGTAGCTGAGGTGGGAGAGCTCATCGGCGGAGGCGCCCACCGGCACCCTGAGCGCATAGGTGACGGTGACCGCGGCATAGCCGGCCACGGCCGTGGCCAGGGTCAGGGCCGGTGCGCGCCTCACCCAGGGCTCGCTACGAGGCGCTGACGGCGCGAGCCGCCACCGGCGGGCGAGCGCCCGCCACCTGGATGGCAGCCAGGATCCGCTCGGCCGCCAGTGCGACGTCGGCCTCGCTGGTGTCTCGCCCCAGGCTGAGCCGCAGCAACGCTGTCGCGGCCGGGTCCTCGCCGATCGCCGTCATGACGTGCGATGGCTGGGCGGCGCCGCTGGAGCAGGCCGAGCCGCTGGAGACCTCGAGCCCGGCGGTGTCGAGGGCGGCGACCAGCGCGTCGGCCGAGACGCCGTCGACGAGGAGCGCGCTGAGGTTGGCCAGGCGGGGCGCGGAGCCGGCCGCAATCCGCATCCGCGGCGCGCCCTCGAGGATGGCCGCCTCCAGGGAGTCGCGCAGCGCCGCCTGGCGCGCCACCTGCACGGATCGCTCGGTCTCGACCAGCTCGGCGGCGACGGCGAAGCCGGCGATGGCAGCCACGTTCTCGGTGCCGCTGCGGCGCCCGCGCTCCTGGCCACCGCCATCGAGCTGCGCACCGAGGTGCGTTCCCCAGCGCGCGTAGAGCAGGCCGCAGCCCTTGGGTCCGTAGCACTTGTGCGCCGACACGGTGAGCAGGTCGACACCCAGGCCGGCGGGATCGACGGCCATCCTGCCCAGCGCCTGCACAGCGTCGCTGTGCACCAGCACGCGCGGGTTGCGCTCGTGGGCGCGGCGCGCCGCGGTGGCCACGTCCTGCAGGGTGCCGATCTCGTTGTTGGCGAGCATCAACGACACCAGGACGGTGTCGTCGCGCACCGCCGCCGCCACCCGCTCCGGATCGACGCGGCCCGCGCCGTCACATTCCACCACCGTGACCTCGGCCTCGCCGCGTATGCCGAGCATGCGCGCGGTGGTGAGCACCGCCTCGTGCTCGATCGCGCTGACCACCAGGTGGCGTCCGCGCTCTCCGCCCCAACGCTGCAGGACGCCCCGCAGGGCGAGGTTGTCCGCCTCGGTGCCGCCACTGGTGAAGGTGAGCTCGCGAGGCGCGCAACGCAGCACGGCGGCGAGCCGATCGCGGGCGTCGTCGATGGTGCTGCGCGCGCGCCTGCCGCGGCCGTGCGGCGACGACGGGTTGCCCCAGTGCTCGCGGAGGAACGGGAGCATGGCGTCGACCGCCTCGGGCGCGACCGGCGTGGTCGCGGCGTGGTCGAGATAGATGCGCCGCGCGTCGATCAGCTCATCCCCAGCGAGCCCCAGAGCTCGAGCTTGTTGCGCACCGCCTCGATGACGGCGTTGGTGAACTCGTCGGTGAAGGAGTGGCCGCCCAGATCGGCGGTGCGCGTGCCCGCCCGCACGGTCTCGAAGGTGGCTTCGTAGATGGCTCGCGACACCACCTCGGACTGCGCCTCACCGACGAAGCCGAGCAGTGACGCCGCCGCCAGGATCATGGCCATGGGGTTGGCGATGTTCTTGCCCTGCAACGCCGGAGCGGTGCCGTGGGGAGCCTCGGCCATGACCACGTCGGGCCTGGTCGAATCCGCGGTGAATCCCAGCAGCAGCGACTCCGCCCCCGCGATGCTGCCGAACAGCTGCAGAACGAAGTCGCTGAGGCAGTCACCGTCGCGGTTCAGCGCCGGGATGACCAGCGCGTCGCCCCCATGGGTGAGCAGCAGGGCGTAGGTGGCGTCGATCAGCTGCGGCTCATAGGCGACGTCGGGATACCGTGCCGCGGCGGCGTCCATCTCCTCCTTCAGCATCCCCTCGTACACCGGCGACACGGTGAACTTGGGACCGCCGAACACGGTTGCATGGGTGCGTCGCGCCTGCGCGAAGGCGAACTCCGACACCGCCCGACAGGTCGATCGTGAGATGTGCTCGGTGCGGAAGGCCACCTCGTCGTCACCCGACGTCTCGCGCCATTCCTTGGCGTTGTAGGCGTCATCGACAGCCATGCGGACCACGCTCATCGGTGCGCTCACCCCGGCGACCGATGCCACTCCCGGGATGCGCCGCCCGGTGCGCAGGATGACCTTGCCCCCCACCCGCTGGCGAAGGATGGCGTTGGGACTGCCGACGTCGCCGCCGCGCTCGGGCGTCACGGTCGCCGCCTTCAGCCCGTACCCGCACTCCACCATGGCGTCGGCGGCCTCGAGCACGACCGCGTTGGCGGTGGCCCGGCGATTCTCGAGAGAGAGGTCGAAGCGGCGCAACTCCAACTCGATGCCGATGACCTCGGGCGCGATCACGCGCAGCGCCTCGTCGAGCAGTTCCTGCCCTGTCTGATCGCCCTGCAGGACGGCAATGGTTGCGGCCATCGCGCCACAGCGTAGCGGGGGGGACATGCCTATCATCGGCCCGTGCAGAGCCCCGCGCCGACGACGGCCACCGAGGAGGAGCGCCGGCCGGCGTCGATCCTGGCCATCTACAGCTGGGACATGGTGCTGGCGCTGCTGGCCCTGCTCGGAGCGCTGGCGGCCTTCGGCGGCCAGGCCACGGTGGGCACGCGCACCGTGCCCGTGGGCCTCGGCGAGCAGATCCTCGCGGCGGTTGAGTCGGCCTCCTTCGCCGCGCTGCTGATCATTCTCGCCACTCTGCTGACGCGCCGCCACCGCTGGGTGCGCATCGCGCAGATGGCCACGCTGGCGATCGCGATCGCGCTCGGCGCCGTGTCCCTTCTCCTGGCGGCGGTGGTCCCCGGCCAGGGGTTGCAATCGAGCGCGCTGACGGCGTTGCTGGTGCTCATCGTCGACGCGGCGGCGATCGTCGCGCTCACCGCTCAGAGGGTGACCGCCTGGTACAACCAGGGTGGCGCCATGCCCCGCTACATCACCGGCACGATCATCTTCTGGGCGGCGGCCGGCGCGGTGCTGATCGTGCTCCAGACGGTGCGCTGACGCGCCGCGTCAGATCATCGAGAGCAGGTCGCCGACCACCGCCACCAGGGCGTCTCCGTCCAGCGGCTTGGCGAGCACGGCCGCCGCTCCGAGCTGTTGCGCCCGCTCCTTGGTGCGCACGTCACCCGCGGGGGTGAGGATGACCACGCCGGCACGGGGATGCTCGGGCGCGAAGCGGATCGCCTGGAAGTACTCGAGGCCGTCGGTGTCGAGGGTGGTATCGAGCAACAGCAGATCGGGCGGAGTGTCGGCCATCTGCTTGCGCAGCTCCCGCATCTCCCGAACCCAGCGCACCTGGTGGCCGGCCTCGACCAGCTTGCTGACGACCGGGGCGGCCACCGACGCCTGGTCTTCCGCCAGCAGGATTCGCGCGGGCACCCCCATCGGCGCGGATGGTAGCGAGGCGGCCAGGCGCGCGGTGCGCGGGGCCGGAGCGTGAGCGTGAAACGCGTAGACTAACGCCGATGCCGCGCCGCGAGCCCGCCATCCCCGCCGCCTCGGCCCGGCTGCGTCGGCTGCAGGCAGGCCTCCCCGACCTTTCGGTTCCCGCGCTGCTCCGACTGCGCGACGCCATCGAACCGGTGCTGGCCCGAGAGCGGATCCGCCTCAGCGACGTCAGCGCGGTGCTGCGCGCGGCAGGCGGCGACTGATGCGCCGTCCCGGCGTGCTGTATCGCCTGCTTGGTCGCCGCTCGGAGTCGACGCCGCCGCGAGGCCCGATGCGCCGCCTCCCCGCCGCCGAACGCCCCCACCTCGTCGACGCACACACACGGACCTTCTGGAGCAGCGGATCGGTGACCCCGGCGACATTGGTCGAGGCTGATGAGATGTCAGCCACGGCGGTCGCCGGCAGGGCCGCCGCGCTGGTCGCCGACCACGAGCGCGGCGTCACCGACTCCGCGCGGCCGCGCGCCAATCCCGCATTCAGTGAGGCCGTCTTCGTGGAGCTGATGCGCGCTCGCCAGTACCGCCGCGCCTACGCCCTGCTCAGCCCCGAATGCCAGCAGAGCTGGGGGTCGCTGCGGGCGTTCATCGACGCCCAGCGGATCGGTGCGCTCGTCCAGCTCCGCGGGGTGCGGGTCGATCGGGTGCGCCAGCTCGAGAACTGGCGCGACCCGGACTCGGGAATGGTGCACGAGCACGCCGCTGAGCTCGATGTGGAGTACGCGTTCGGTGACGGCACCCGCACCGCGTCGGTGCCGCGGACGGTCCACCTGGTCGCCTTCGGAGGCGGCTGGCGCTCGCTCTGCTACCCAACGGCGACCGCGCAGCGCTGATCCCAACAAGGGCGCGATGGCCCCGTCCGCTATACCGCATGTGGACCGGGAGGACGGCAGGGGACATCTCCGCAGCGACGCCCCGCCCGCGAAGCCTCTGAGCGTGCGGAGCTGTCCCCGACCACCCTCCGTCACGCGAAGTCTGAGTGTCACAGGGTCGTGCCGGCGGGGCCGGCGCAGCCCACGGCCCTGCGTACAATGCAGCCGATGGAGAACGCAGCGCTTCCGCGGCGCGTGTCCGGTCCGCTCGAGCGCACCGTCCTCGAGCTGCGCCGGATCGACCGTGACGCCGTCTGGCGGCGGCCGCGCGTGGGACGCACCCGTCTCCTGCTGCGCGAGTCCGATGCGCTGATCGATCTCATCGAGCGCTGCCGCGAACGCGGTGACCGGCTGCTGCCGACCCAACTGTGGAGCGCGGTGGTTCGCTTCGTGGGGGCGCTCGACTCCTCCCTGCGCGATGAGCTCGGCATCAACCGCGAACCTGGCCACGTCGCCGACGTGCTCTTCGCCAGTCAGGCGGTGCTGCTGGAACGCGCTCGCGACGAACGCGTCCCCATGACCGCGCGGATCATTCCTCTCTTCCGCAGCTAGCCCTGAGCCGGTGACCGCGCCGCGCGGGAACGTCGCGCTGTGACCTGGGAGATCGCCGTCGCGGGCACAGTGCACAGCGATGAGATCGTCACCCCGGCGGGAGGCAGGCCCGATCAGCTGGGTGGATCGGCTGTGTACTTCGCTCTCGCCGCGGTGCGATACGCGCCCGTCCACCTCAACGGGATCGTCGGGAGCGATCGAGCGGATGCCTTCCTCGAACTGCTTGGCGACGCCGGTGTCGGCGTCGATGGATTGGTCATCAGCGAGCTGCCGACCTTTCGCTGGCATGCTCGGCACGACTTCGACAGCTGGGCCGCGGTGGACACAAGCAGCGAGGAAGGGGCTGATCCGACCTGGCGGCCCGCTCTGAGCGCCGCTTCGGTCGACGCGCCGGTGCTCTTCCTGGCGAGCATGCGCCCCTCGTTGCAGAGCGAGGTGAGCCTGCAGAGCCGGGCCACCATGATCGGGTCGGATTCGATGATCGAGTACACCGGGCCCCACGCCCACGCGGTCGGGGCGGTGGCCCGCTCGTCCGACGTCATCTTCCTCACCCGCGCCGAGCTGGCCAGCCTGACCGGCACCGAGGACCACAAGTGGAGAGAGGCAGCCGTCTCGGTGTGCGGTGACGGCCGGCTGCGCGCGGTGGTGGTCAAGGCGGGCCCGGACGGCGCCGCCTGCGTCACCGCGACCAGCGTGGTGGAACGGCCGGCGGCGCCGGTGGTGCGTGTTGTCGATCCCACCGGCGCCGGCGATGCCCTGGCGGGTGGATTCCTGGGCGCCTGCGCCGCCGCCGAACGCGACGACGTCGACTTCTTCGCGGACGCGTTGGACGCCGGCCTCGCCAGTGCGGCGGCGGCAATCTCCGGGTTCGGCCTCGAGGGGCTCATCACAGAGTCGCCCCGCCGCTGAGCTGCCGAGCCGGTCAGGAGATGATGCCGGGAAAGATGGTGGTGATGACCAGGGTCGAGGTGAGCACCGTCAGGACCGCGGCCAGGCCGATGGCGATGACGTTGTAGGCGACACCGTTGCAATGTCGCCCCAGCAGCCTGCGATCGTTCGCGAGGATGATGATGAAGACCAGAAGGATGGGGAGCAGGATGCCGTCCAGCGTCTGTGTCCCGATTGCCACACCCGCGATGGGAACGCCGGGTATCAACATGGTTCCGGCGCCGATGGCGAGGATGCCGATGAAGAGCGTGAAGAACAGAGGGGCGTCGGCGAAGCTGCTCTGCACGCTGCGCTCGGCACCGAAGGCCTCGCAGATCACGAAAGCGGTGCTCAACGGCAGCACTGCTGCCGCCAGCAGCGAAGCACCGACCAGGCCCACCGCGAAGAGCTGCTGAGCGTGGACTCCGACGAGCGGGGCCAGGGCTGACGCCGCCTGCTGCGCCGAGGCCACGCCGCTGCCGGCTAGACCGTGCGGATATGCGACGGACGGAGGGAAGAGCGTGGCCGCCGTGGTGATGACGATGAACATGGCCACGATGACCGCGAATATCGAGCCGCTGATGACATCGGCGCGGACCAGCTTGAGGTCCGACTCCTGCGTTCCCTTGTCCACGATCGACGACTGCAGGAAGAGCTGCATGTAGGGGGTGATCGAGGTGCCGATGAGCGCGATCAGGTCCACAAGGTACGCGCCCGTCCGCACCGACGACGGGTGGCTGAGATTGGGGACGACCAGGTCGCGGCCGATCGTCGACCAATCCGGATGGGGCACCAGGAATGCGGTGATGATGTAGGAGACAAAGGTGAGTCCAAGCGCCAGGAAGATGCGCTCGACGAGGCGACGGTTGCCACGCATCACGACCGCCCCGATGAGGGCCGCCGCGCCGATGACCGCCACCGGCAGCGGCACGCCGAGCAGGCCGAGGCCGCCCGCCACCCCAGCGAACTCGGCAAGGGTTGTGCCACCGTTGGCCACGAGCACCACGACCGCCGCGACCAGCGTCCAGCGCACCCCGAAACGCTCGCGGATGAGATCCATGAGGCCCTTGCCCGTCACGGTGCCCAGGCGGGCGACCATCTCCTGGGTGATGATCAGCGCGATGCAGATCGGCAGGAATGCCCAGAGCAGGGTGTACCCGTATTTGGCGCCGGTGTTGCTGTACGTGAACACACCCCCGGCATCGTTGCCCGCGTTGGCGACGATGATCCCCGGGCCGATGACCGCGAAGTATCGCCACAGGCCAGCGAGTCGGCGCGGCTGGGCGCGGCGGCGCTCACGCCGCTGGGCGACGGCCTCCGCGGCTCGGCGACGCAGCGGGCTGGTCTGACGGGGGGCCGTCTTCACGTCCGTTCCGTCCGCACATCACAGCGCCCGTGCCCGCCGCCGCACCCCGGCGGGCATGACCTCGTCCATGGCGTCGTCGATGGTCACGATCCCCTGCATGCGATCCTCGTCATCCACCACCGGGACAGCGAGCAGGTTGTATTTGGCGATGACTGCGGCGACGTCCTCGGGTCGAGCATCCAGCGGGACCGCGACAACACGCTTGATCATGATGTCGGCGATCGGCGCCTCCGGTCGCGCGACGATGAGGTCGCGCAGCGAGAGCACGCCGAGCAGGCGCTCCTCGTCATCGACGACGTAGATGTAATAGATCGACTCCGCGTCGGGCTCGAGCTCGCGCAGCCGGTCGATCGCTTGCTGGGCGGATAGCGTCACCGGCACCGCCACGAACTCGGTGGTCATGAGGCCACCCGCGGTGTCGTCCTCGTAGCCGAGCAGCTCCTCGACGTCCTCGGCCCCGTCAGCCTCCATCTTGGCGATGAGCTGCTCGCGCCGCTCCTCGGGGAGATCGCCGAGGAGGTCAGCCGCCTCGTCCGGCTCCATCGCCTCGAGAATGTCGGCAGCGCGCTCGTCGTCGAGGCGCGCCAGGATCTGCGCCTGCACCTCATCCGTGGACTCCTCGACGACGTCGGCCGCGATCTCATCGTCGAGTGACGCGAAGATGGCTGCGCGATCCCTGCCGCCGAGCTGGCCGACGATCTCCGCGATGTCGGCCGGGTGCATCTTGCTGAGCTTCTTGTGACTGATCCGCAGGCGCATCGAGCGCTCGTCGCTGCGCACCGGGTCGACCGCATCCCAGGAGATGAGCCGCTGCGGAAAGTCCCGGCCCACCAGGTGGGTGACCCGGCGGCCGAGGCGCTCCACCCCCAGGCGGCGGAGCAGGCCGCGCGCGCCGATGTCCACGCCGACGACGAGCAGCTTGCCGTCCTGCTCCTGGAGCTGGAGATCGTTGACCCGCACCACCCGGCGCCCGTCGGTGTCGACGATCTGCTTGTCGAGAATGTCGCGGGCCAGCCAGATCTCCTCGCCGGCCAGGGGATAGAGCTGCAATCCCGAGGTGTGGACGTTGAGGCTCAGCTCGCCGCCCTCGCCGGCTCGCACAGCCCCCCAGTCGATCGCCGCAGGCAGCTCCTTGCTCCGCCCCCTGATGGCGACCGCGGTGACCACGGGGTAGGGCTCCTCCATGCGCACGATGAGGTCGCGAACGGAGCCGACCGTCCGCTGGTCGATGTCGACCACATCGGCGCGTAGGAAATCGCTGAGAAAGATCACGGCGGGGTGATGGTGCCACCTCCGGCGATGCTCCGTTCTTATGGCGCGATAGGAGGGCTTTCCCATCAAGCGGCGGGAGGGCAGTCGGGGACATCTCGGCACGCTCAGAGGCTTCGCGGGCGTTGGCGTCGTTGCGAACTCGCCACCGGCGAGTTCTCCACTCCTTCGCCCGACTGCAGAATTCGCTTTGCGGAGATGTCCCCGACCGACCTCCCTCTCGCGGGCTTGGGCCAGCATCGGTATGATCGCCGCCCATGTCCCCCAGCCGGTCGCGTGATCTCGGTACTCCGATCGATCGCAACATCGCGCTCGAGCTGGTGCGTGTCACCGAGGGTGCGGCCATGGCGGCCGCGCCGTACATGGGGCGCAATCGCAAGAACGACGCTGACGGAGCGGCTGTGGACTCGATGCGCCGAAGTCTCAACTTCGTCGACATGGACGGCGTGGTGGTCATCGGAGAGGGGGAGAAGGACGAGGCCCCGATGCTCTACATCGGTGAGCAGGTGGGCAACGGCAGCTTGCCGCGAGTGGACGTCGCCGTCGATCCCATCGATGGCACACGGCTGGTGGCGCGCGGCCTTCCCGGCGGCATCGCCACCGTCTCCCTCGCCGAGCGCGGGTCCATGTACTACACCCATGTCCCCTACATGGAGAAGTTGATCGTCGGGCCCAAGGCGGCCAGGGTCATCGACATCACCGACACCGTGAAGAACAATCTGCGCCGCATCGCCAAGGCTGAGGACCGGCACATCGAGGACCTCACGGTGGTGGTGCTGGACCGCGACCGCCATCAGAACCTGCTCGAGGAGATCCGCTCGGCGGGGGCTCGCGTCAAGCTGATCATGGACGGCGACGTCGCCGCCGGCGTGATGGCGGCCATGGAGCATCGCACCGGGATCGACGCGCTCATGGGCATCGGCGGGGCGCCGGAGGCGGTGCTCGCCGCCTGCGCCATCAAGTGCATCGGGGGATCGATGCAGGGCCGGCTCTGGTTGCGCGACGGCGACCAGGCGCTCCTCGACGCCGAGGGGAAGGTCCCTGACCGGGTGCTCGAGCTCGACGACCTGGTCAGCGGTGACAACGTCTTCTTCGCGGCCACCGGGATCACAGACGGCGAGCTCCTCGACGGTGTCCGCTTCCTCGGCGAGGATCGCTGTCGCACCCAGAGCCTGGTGATGCGCAGCTACTCGGGGACCGTCCGCTACGTCGAAGCGGAGCACAACCTGGCCAAGCTGCGCCTGCGTCGCGAGGAGGCGGAGGCCGACGGCGTCAGTGCGCTGATCGCCACCAAGGCCGAACGAGCGGAGAAGCTGGCACCGCGCTGAACTGAGCTCTCTCATCCCTGAGGGCATGGAACGGACCGCCGTGGGACAATCGGGCCACCCATGAAGGCTTTCCGCCCCAGTCCCTCGGTGATGCGCTGGTTCACCCCGGGGCTCTACGTCAAACGCTGGCTTCTGCTGCTCTTCGCGAGCATCGTGATGATCAGCCTTGCAGTCGGTTACGTGTTGCGTGACATCTACAGCAGCAACGTGCGCTTTCCCTCCTGGGTGCAGACGCTCACCCTGCAGTTCCTGCCTCGTGCGGTGCGCGCCAGCCTGTTTGCGGTCGCCGGCGTGGCCATCCTGCTGCTCTGCTTCTACAAGCTCAGCCAGTCGCTCCTCGGCCCCTTCCTCCGCGCCGGCAACAGCAGCGAGCGGCGCAACCTCATCGAGCACCTCTACGCTCACCGCCAGCTCGCCAAGGGTCCGCGGGTGGTGGCCCTGGGAGGCGGCACAGGCCTGAGCACGCTGCTGCGAGGCATCAAGAAGTACACCGGCAACATCGTCGCCATCGTCACCGTCGCCGACGACGGCGGATCGAGCGGCCGCCTGCGCGCCGAGTACCGGGTTCTCCCGCCAGGCGACTTCCGGCAGTGCCTCACAGCCCTGGCCGAGACCGAGCCGCTCATGACCCAGCTGTTCCAGCACCGCTTCACCGGTGAGGGCTCGCTGGGCGGGCACTCGTTCGGCAACCTCTTCATCATGGCCATGGCGGAGATCACCGGCGACTTTGAACATGCCCTGCGCGAGTCCGGACGCGTCCTGGCGGTGCGCGGAACCATCGTCCCCAGCACGCTCAAGGACGTGGTGCTCTGCGCCACCTCGGGGGGCGAGGTGCGCGTCGGTGAGTCGAAGGTCCCGCACGCGGTCGGAGAGGATCGCATCGACCGCGTCTTCCTGCAGCCCGACGCACCACCGATCAACCCGGAGGCCGAGGCCGCCATCCTCGACGCTGAGCTGGTCATCGTCGGCCCCGGTTCGCTGTACACCTCCATCCTGCCCAACCTGCTCGTCGACGGCATGGTCGAGGTGCTCCGCGCCACGCCCGCGGTCAAGGTCTACGTCTGCAATGTGGCCAGCCAGCCCGGGGAGACCGCCGGCTACACCGTCAGCGAGCACCTCACCGCCATCGAGGACCACGTCGGTGGCAACCTCTTCGACTACGTGATCGTCAACAGCAACCTGGCTCCGGCGCTGCCCGCATCTGCGCTGGCGGTGGGAACCTCGCGGATCCTCTTCGACCGCGACGAGGCGTCCCGCAAGCCGGTGCACTACATCCTCGCCGACGTGGTCTCGCCGGAGGTGTCCTCGCACCACGATCCCGAGAAGCTGGCCCGCGTCATCATGAAGCGCATCTGGAGATAGGCGGAGCCATCAAGCCGGGGCAGGCACCAGGGGACGTCTCCGCCGCTCAGGCTTCGCGGGGGTCTGCGTCGCTGCGAGCTCGCCACCGGCGAGTTCTCCACTCCTTCGCCCGACTGCAGAATTCGCTTGCGGAGACGTCCCCTGGCGCCTGCCCCTCTCGTTGGTCCTTTTGGGGTGAGGTACCTTTCTGGGGGGTGGGTGACTGCACTTGCCGGCCTCTATCACGGGCTGGACGGTTCTTACGGGCTTACTTCGACTGGCTCCGCCGGCATGTTGCCTGACCCGGCCTTGTCTGGAAGACCGCGCCTGTCTCGGCCTTGGCGACTCAGCGCTTGGCGGCCTTCTTTGCGGCAGCCTTGGGCTTCTTGGCCGGGAGACTGTCCGCGTAGGCGTGGGCTCGGGTGACCCAGTCCTCCACGGCGCGCTGGGACGCCAGCGCCGGCGGCACCACCACGTATTCCTTCATGGGCCGCCCAGGGATCGGCTCGAAAAGCCCGGTCTTGTGGGCGGCGATGAAGTCGCGGCGGTCG
>DAIUFS010000020.1:18395-31605 GCA_036844485.1 Candidatus Dormiibacterota bacterium
GTCCTCGCCGAGCCGGAGGACGAGCCGATCGCCGAACAGGCTCATGAACATGTGACCGCGGAGCACGCACGACGGGTAGCCGAACATGGGCCGGCTGGTGGCGTCGGGGACGAGCGCGCTGAGCTCTTCGAAGCGGGCCACAAGCTGAGTGGGCGACTTGTCGAAACTGGGTGTGGGCATGGGGCGGCCTCCTTGGTCCAGGCTATGCTCAGTACATCAGGTCGTGGTGCAGCCGGCGGTTGACGCGCTGCGCCGTGGCCTCTCCCCAGCGCTGCCAGGCACCGTAGGCGCGCGGCCGCAGGGGGAGGTCCCAGGTGCCCATGAAGTCGGTGATGGTCTCGCTGAATCCTGACTTGAAGCGGTACAGCCCGTAGAGCGGATGACCCTCGGTGAGCGCCGACGAGTGCGGCACCGCCACCAGGTCGTAGCTGCGCACGCCTCGCTCGCGCAGCCACCGCATCACCTCCCACTGGAGAAGGTGGGGGGCCATGAGCTCGCTGTGCTCCTTGATCGAGCCACCGTCCTTGTACCAGCCGTGCCGGCCGACGTAGGTGGCGAACACGCCGGCCAGCACCTGTCCCTGCCAGGAGGCGAAGAACAGCTGGGCCTGGCCGCTGGCCGCTTGCAGCTCCCAGTAGCCGCGGAAATACCTCTCCGAGCGCAGGAAGAAGCCGGCGCGCTCGCGGGTCGCCGCCATCAGGGAGTACATGGTGGCGATGTTGGCATCGGTCATCGGCACGGCCGCGACCTCCACGCCGCGGCGTGATGCGAGCCTGATGTTGTAGCGGCACTTGGGTTTGAAGGACGCCAGTAGCGCGTCCTCATCGCCATCGAGGTCGACCACGATGGTGGACCGGCTCATCTGCACATCGGTCGCTGACTTGCGCAGCCCTGCGCGGCGCAACGCCGCGGAGTCGGCACACGATTCCTCGATCTCGGGCTCGACCTTGACCAAGAACGCGTCGCGCATCGGCCGCCGGTCGGCGAGAACTGCCGCCAGCGTCTCGGTGTCGAGGACCCCAGGACCCTTGGGGGCATACCAGAGGTCACCGAATCCCCAGATGCGGCGACGGAGAAACAGCACTGCCACCTCGGTGTCGCCGGCCGTGGCGATCCAGTACGTCGGCCGCCATCCCCAGGAACGCTTGAACTCACCCCAGGCCCTGGTCTGCAGAATCTGCCCGCCGTCGGGGTTGGCGACGATCAACTCGTCCCATCGCCCGATCTCGTCACGCGTCGCCAGCCTCACACGGCGTCACCGTAGCACAGCGTCGATCGCAATCGGCACGCATTTGCTTCGGTTGGCAAAAGCCGTTGCGGTTCCTTACACTTCCGCGCGTTCCCGCCGACCATCCTGGAGAATGACGATGGCCAATGTCGTGACCCGTGACGTGCTTGCGGCGAAGCTCGCCGAGCGTGCCGATATCACTATGAGCGCTGCGCGCGACGAGGTGCGCTGGTTCTTCGACACCATCGCGAACGCGCTCGAAAAGGGCGATGAGGTACGCGTCCACGGGTTCGGCACCTTCAAGACCGCGCAGCGTGCAGCGCGGATGGGCCGCAACCCACGCACGGGCGAGGCGGTCAGCGTCCCTGCGCGCCGTGTGGTCCGCTTTGCGGCGAGCACAACACTCAGCGGCGCGCTGAAGAGCGCGCGCGGTGCCAAGCGCGGCGCCAAGCGATAGACACCGCCTGATCACGGGGACCTCGGCCGGCGTACCGAGGTCTCCGCGCGCCCCGGCGTCCCGATAGGACCACGTGGCTCGGCTGCTGTTCCGACTTCTGCTCGGGGGCTTTCTGCTCATCGCGATGGGCACCGCGGGCACGCTTGCCGCCGCCCGTCTGGTGGCGCCGGCTCCGGGCCTGACGCCGGCGCTGAGCTCGACCAGTTCCTGGGCGGCGGCGCCGGGGGATGCTCCGGCCGTGACCGCACCGCCGGACGGGAGCCTGGCGGTGGATGCAGTCGCCGGCCGCACCGCCACGCGGCTGGCATCAGCCGGCGCCGACACCATCCGCCCGATTGCCTCAGTGGCCAAGACCATGACAGCACTGGTCATCCTCGAGGTGCACCCCATGCTGCCCGCCCAGGCGGGACCGACGCTGACCATCACTCAGCAGGACGTTGACGACTACCACAGCATCGCGTCGAGTGGAGGCTCATACGCACCGGTGACCCTCGGGGAGCAGCTCAGCGAGCGTGACCTGCTCCTCGGGCTGATGCTGCCGTCCGCCAACAACCTCGCGCTCACCGCGGCGCGCTGGATCGACGGCAGTGTCGGCGCCTTCGTGCAGCGCCTCAATGCCCGCGCGACGGCGCTCGGCATGGTGCACACCCACTTCGCCGATCCCGACGGCCTCGACCGCGCCACAACCTCCACGGCGGCGGACCTGGTGCTCCTCGGCGAGAAGGTGGTGAGCAACGACGCCCTGGTCAGCGTGGTCTCGACGACCACGGCGACGCTTCCCGACGGGACCGCGGTGCAGAACCTCGACCTCCTGCTCGGCGACGAGCCCGGATGGCTGGGCATCAAGACCGGCTGGACCCCCGACGCCGCCGGCTGCCTGCTCTTCGCCGCGCGCCGCATCATCGCGGCGGGCGCGCCCCCCCTGACCATGGTCGGAGCGGTGCTCGGCCAGCCTCCCAACGGCAACGTCGACGCCGGCCACCCCGAGCTCGGCGGTGCCTTCGCAGTGGCTCGCGCCGCCGTCGACACCGCCTTCAGCGGCTACGTGGCGGTGCGGGTCGGGCCCTCGACCGTGCCCGTGTCAGGCTCGGTCTCTGCGCCCTGGGGCACCGCCTCGGGGCTGCACCTCACCGGCCCCGACAGCTTTGTGCTGCTGCGCCGCGGCGAGCCGTTGCTGGTGCAAGCCAGCGCGAAGTCGCTGGTCGCCCCTCAGCCACCGGGCGCTCGGGCCGGCACCGTCAGGGTGTCGCTCCGAGGCGACACCGTCGGCACCTGGAGCCTCACCACCGACGGGCAACTCTCGGAACCGTCGCCGTGGTGGAGGCTGCTCCACGGCTGAACGCCGCCCTCACCAGGCCGAGTCGGTGCGTTCGGCGGCGGCGCGAAGCGCTGCCACAGCCTCGTCGGCACGAGCGGCGAGGTCCGGGGCGATGCGCAGAGATTCGAGGCGATCGCGTGCGGTGACCATCTCCAGCTCATGCAGGCCGAGGTGGGGCCGGGCGGCGGGGTGGCCGGTGTAGGCGGCGAGCGGTTCACGCCACTTCTGGCGGAGGGCGTGCGGCGACAGCTCACCGGCGCGCACCACCAGGGCGGAACCGCCGCGCCCGGGCGCCAGCCGGAAACGAAGGGCGACCCGACCATTCTTGGCGCAACTCTCGCAGCGGCCGTACCGTTCGTCGGGGATCTCCGGGCGCTTGAGACAGACGCGGCACATGCGCGCCAGTCTACCCAGGCTCGCCCGCTACCACGCCCGGCGCCATTCCGCGTTGACAAAACTACGATTCCGTCATACTCTCGGCGGGCAATGAACGTCGAGGTCCGCGCCACGGGGCTGCGCGCCATGCGCGACCGCCATCACCTCACCCAGCGCGAGCTGGCCCGCCGTCTCGGGGTGACCCAGAACTACATCCCGGCGCTGGAGGCGGGCACGCGCAATCCCGGCCCCAAGCTGCGCCAGTCACTGATGGAGCTCTTCCAGTGCGACTTCGAGGATCTCTTCGTGGTTGTCATGGTCAACCCCGTCACCAAGCGTGAGCAGGTGCTGCGCCCTGAGCGCTCCTCGGAGGCGAGCTAACCGGAGGCGCACAGCCGGCTCCCTACAATCGCCGCGATGGCGAGCGACCGGCTGCTCCTCGAGGGCCTGCAGTTCTTCGGTCACCACGGCGACGTGGAGGCGGAGCGCGCCCTCGGCGGTCGCGTCGACGTCGACGTCGAGATCTGCAGCGACCTGCGCCCCGCCGGGCGCAGCGACCAGCTCGCCGACGCGCTCGACTACGTGCGCTGCTACGAGGCGGTGCGGCACGTCGTCGAGACCAAGCAGCACAACCTACTCGAGACGGTCGCGGAGGAGATCGCCGCGGCGCTGCTCATCGACAAGCGCGTCGACTCGGTGCGCGTGCGGGTCGCCAAGCAGCCACCCATCGCCGGCGTGTTCCATCGTTTCGCGGTCGTCATCGAGCGCGGCCGCGAGGACGCCCGCCGGTGAGCGCCCGCATCATCGATGGCAGGGCGATCGCCGCGGCGGTGCGCGAGGAGGTCGCGGCCCGTGCCGGCGAGCTCACCGCGTCGGGGATACGCCCCGGCCTGGGGGTGGTGCTCTGCGGTGACGATCCGGCGTCGGCGACCTATGTGCGCCTCAAGGGCAAGGTCGCCGAGGACCTGGGGATCCGGGTCGACCAGCACACGCCTCCCGGCGACAGCAGCACCGCGGCAATTCGCGACCTGGTGCTGCGGATGGACGACGACGACGGCATCGACGGCATCCTCGTGCAACTGCCGCTTCCCTCCCAGATCGACCCCGATGCGGTGCTCGCCGCGGTGCGTCCCGACAAGGATGCCGATGGGCTGCACCCGCTCAACTTCGGCCTCCTCGCCCAGGGCGCGCCCGCGCCGGTGGTGGCCTGCACCCCGGCCGGCTGCATGGAGCTGATGCGCCGCAGCGAGGTGCCCATCCGGGGCAGCCGCGCCGTCGTGGTCGGTCGCAGCGCCATCGTGGGACGTCCCATGGCCATGCTTCTTCTCAACGCGGACTGCACTGTGACCATGTGCCATTCACGCACCGTCGACCTGCCTGGTGTGTGTCGCAGCGCCGACATCCTCATCGCCGCCACCGGGCGTCCTGGGATGATCACCGCCGACTACGTGAAACCGGGGGCGTGCGTCATCGACGTCGGCACCACGTCCGTCGACGGCAGGCTGCGCGGTGATGTCGACCGCGCGTCCGTGGAGCCGGTGGCGGGATGGCTGACGCCCGTGCCGGGCGGGGTCGGTCCGATGACCATCGCCATGCTCATGCACAACACCGTCGCGCTCTGTGCGGCGCGGCGCGGCGGCGCCGTGGCTGCCTCCCCTCACTGAGCCCGGCGGTGGCCACCCTTCGGCTGCGCTGGTCGGAGCAGGAAGCGCGCAAGCCGTACGCGCGACCGTTCATGGTCAGCTTCGTCGACACCGATGGCGTCGACCTGGGCAGCCTGGCGCTCAACGGCTCCGACCTGCTCTACTGCCGCCAGTTCGGCGCCGCCGTCGCTGCTCTGTCCGGGGAGCTGTTCCTCCTCGACGCTGTCGACTCCGCTGCCGATCCCCAGCGCGCCTGGCTGGAGACGCTGACGGGTCTGATGCCGGACCTGGCGGTGACCCAGGTGACCCCCCGCTCCACCTTCGACCACCAGCGCGGCCGCGTGTTCGGCTTCGAGATGGCGTGTGCGCATGGCGGCGCCGCGGTGGTGGACGCCGCCACATTGCTGGAGTACCAGGAGTGCCAGGCGGCGCTCGCCCATCAGACCGGCCGGTTGCTGCGCATTGCCACCGTCGAAGAGATCGACGAGCCCGCTCCGCGCCGCCGCGCCTGGTTGCTCTGGCTGCGCGACGTGATGGCGCGTCCGGACGCCGAGGAGGCCATGGCCGAGCACTGGCCGTGGCGCTGACCATGGACTACGCCACCGCCCTGGCGGCGCTCGACTCACTCGAGGGTCGGGGGATGAGGCTGGGGCTGGAGCGCATCGAGGCGCTCCTCGGCGCCCTCGGTGACCCGCACCGCGACCTGCGTGGCGTGCTCGTGGCCGGGACCAACGGCAAGGGCTCCGTCTGCGCGCTGGTGGAATCGATGGCTCGGGCGGGGCGGCGCACGGTGCTGCTCACCAAGCCTCATCTGACATCGTGGCGCGAGCGGATCGCGGTGGACGGGCAGCCCGTTGCCGAGCAGCGCTTCGCCGACCTCATCGCGCGCGTCCTCGATGCAGCCGCCGGCATTGGCGGTGAGCTCGGCTCACCAACGGTGTTCGAGGTTGTGACCGCCGCCGGAATCGTCGCCGCGCACGACGCCCGTCCCGACCTGGTCATTTGCGAAGTCGGTCTCGGGGGCAGGCTGGATAGCACCAACGTCCTCGACCTCGGAGTGGCCGTGGTCACCGGCATCGCCCTCGACCATCGCGAGCAGCTCGGCGACGACATCGCCGGCATCGCGGCCGAGAAGGCGGCGATCATCAAGCCCGGGAACGACGTGGTCACCGCCGCGCAGGGGGTGGCCCTCGACGTCATCCAGGCGGCGGCCGAGCGAGTCGGGGCGCGCTCCTTCGTCAGTCTGGATGGCACCGCGCCGTGGCGTGGCCAGGATCGCGGTCGCGACGGAGTCACGATCGAGATCGACGACCCTCCTCTCCGCCTGGCCACCCCGCTGATCGGTGGCTTCCAGCAGCGCAACCTCGCTGTGGCCGCCCAGGTGGCGCGCGCTCTGGGTCGCCGCTCGACGCCCATCACCGACGACGCCATCGCTCGCGGCGCGGCAGCGGTGCGCTGGCCGGGGAGGATGCAGTGGATCGAGGGGTCGCCGATAGTTCTCGTCGACGGATGCCACAACACCGAGGCGGTGCAGGCCATGGTGGCGGCGGCGCGCCCCCTGTGCGCCGGCCGGCGCACTGTGGTGGTGTTCGGGGCCATGGGCGACAAGGACCTCGACGCCATGGTCGCCGCCCTTCGACCGCTGAGTGACGAGGTCATCTTCACCGCGCCGTCGATGGCACGCGCGGCCAGCCCCGAAGACCTCGCCCGGCGCTGGGGGTCGCCCGCGCCCACCGCTCCGGATGTGGCCTCAGCGCTGACCCTGGCCGCGGACACGGCCGGTGACGACGGCGTGGTGGTGGCGTGCGGCTCCCTCTACGTCGCCGGCGAGGCGCTGGAGGCGGTGGGCGCGGGGCTGGCCGGCGGCCTCAGCGGGGTCGGTTGAGCAGGCTCAGCCGACCAGGACGGCGTCGAGCTTGGCCTTGAGCGACTGCTTGGGCTGGTAGCCGACGATGCGCTCCTCGGCCTTGCCGCCGCGGAACACCATGAGCGTGGGGATGCTCATGATCCCGAACATGCCGGGGGTGATGGGGTTGGCGTCGACGTCGACCTTGGCGACCTTGACGCGGCCCTCGTACTCGCCGGCCAGCTCCTCGACGATCGGCGCGATCATCTTGCACGGCGAGCACCACGATGCCCAGAAGTCGACGAGCACGGGCACGTCGGAGTCCAGCACCTCCTGCTTGAAGCTGGTGTCGGTGACGACTAGGGGGTGGGGCATCGGTTTCTCCTGGTTGGCGCCGCGGGGACGGTCGCCTCTGATTCTGTCAAAGGGTTGGATTCGGGGGGTCAGCCGGACGTCGAGGACGTCGCCGGCGGGGTCGCGCTGGTGGTGGTCTTCGGTGCGGATTGGGGTGCTGGCGCGTCCTTGCCTGCCGCTGCCGGCTTGGCCGCCTGACCGGCGCCGTCGCCGGCGGGTTTGGGCGACTCCGCGCTGGGCGAGGCGGCCACCGTCGAGCGGCTGTCGGTCTTGTAGAAGCCGCTGCCCTTGAAGAGGATGCCGGTGGCGTAGAACAGCCGGGTGCCCGCGCCGCCACAGTCCGGACAGTCGGCCTGTGGTGGGTCGGCCATCCGCTGCAGCACTTCGAACTCACGCTGGCACGACTGACAGCGGTAACCGTAGTTGGGCACTCTATCTCCTGCTCGCTCTTCTCACTGTCTACCCGGCGACGGTGAGCTCCAAACGCCGCGCCTCAATTCTCCCAGGGCCCGCGATAGAGCCGGAGCAGGTGCCCCTCGAGCCGGTGCGAGGGAACCGCCCCGCTGGCGATTCCCCGGGCCTGTTCGGCGCCGTTGACGTGGAGCCGGGCGGCGCGCCGCTCCGCCCGCAGGAACCGCCTCAGCGCCACGTTGACCAGCTCGCTGCGGCTCAGGGGCGATCCCCGGGTGTGGGCGTTGAGCGCCACCAGGACGTCGTCGTCGACGGAGACGGTGATGCGTCGGGTCATGCGGAGATCGTACGCGGGCCGGGGTGGAAGGCATCGGCCGCCGCGGCGAGCGGCGAGAGCACCAGCCCGGTGGGCACCTTGGGATAGAAGTACGTCGACTTCTGGGGCATCACCTCGGCGGCATCGGCGACAGCGACCATCTCCGCCGGGGTGGCGGGATTGACGACGAAGCCGAGGACGGCCTCGCCGCCGGTGACGGCGCGGTCCACCTCGTCGAGAGACCGCGTGTAGGCGAGCGCCCCCTCGCGGATGGCCACCTGGTCAGCGCCGGCGGGTGCCAGAACCTCCTCCTGGAGCACCACCACGTCGAGCGCCGCCCGCGGCGAGCCGGCCTCCAGCCGCGGGCGGGCCAGCACGGCCACGCCGTTGCGAGCGCGCACCGCGAAGGCGTGCCGCGTCTGCCTCATCGCGGCCGCGCTCGCCGCTGCGGCCGCCAGGCTGTCGGTTGGCTCCACCTCCCAGCTGTCCTCGAGCCGCATCCAGAGGTCGTCGAGGCTGAAGGCGACGCCGGGCCGGGGCAGGAGCAGCCGGTGGGTGGGTAGCAGGCTGATCCCGGGGTCGGCGGCGTCGCAGAGGTACACCAGGGCGAACTGCGATTCCGCCTCGGGGCCATCCCCCTGGGCAGCGCGCTCGGCGGCGTAGGCCGCGGCGGTCTCGTAGCGATGGTGCCCGTCGGCGATGTAGAGCCGGGCCCCGAGCAGCGCGTCGTGGATGGCCGCCACCCGGGCGTCGTCGTCGACCACCCAGAGGAGGTGCTTCTCACCGCCGATCTCTCCATCGGTGCGCCCTCCCGCCGCCGCCGGAGGCACCGCCACCTCGTCGAGCAGGTCGGCGACGCCGCCGGCCTCCTGCCAGACGGCGAACACCGGGCTGGTCTGCATGGCCGTGGCCCGCATCAGTGCCAGCCGGTCCTCGCGGGGGCCGCGGAGGGTGTGCTCGTGGGGGCGCAGATCGCTCGCCGCCCACGGCGCCGCCCTGACCCGGGCGATGAGCCCGCGGCGCACCCGGTCGGTCCCCTCGGGGGAGACGAACTGATGCTCGGTGACGTAGAAGGCCGCCCGTGGGTCGCGGATCAGCACCCCCAGGGTGAGCCAGGCCTCGAGGTGCTCAGCGGCCCGCGTGTAGCGGTCGTTGCTCCCCGGGGTATCGCCGGGCAGGTCATTGCCGAAGTCGACGCGCACGATGTTGCGCAGGTCGCGGCCGTAGAGGGTCTCGCGCTGCTCGTCGTCGATGACGTCGTACGGAGGGGCGAGCACACCTCCCAGGCGCACCACCTCGGGGTTGAAACGAATTCCGCGAAGCGGTTGCACATCTGCCATGCCCACGAGTGTGAGTGAACCACCGCCACGGGCGGCTGGGGTGGGCCGGCGGTGCCGAGCGACCAGATCCGCGGGGAGGCCACTCTCTGTCTCCCTTCCTGTCAACAGGTGCTCCCCGACGCGCTCCGGTCCGCCGGCCCACAGCTACAAACGACGGGGCCGGCGATTCCTTGCGCGGCCCTCCTAGAGCTGGACCTGGCGGAGCTGCTCCAGCTTGGCGACCGACGCCAGGCGCTCGAGCAGCGCCGTGTCGATGGGGTCGTCGATCTCCATGAGCATGACGGCCCGTCCGCGGGGCCTGTCGCGGCCCAGCTCGATTCGCGCGATGTTGATGTCGTTGCTCGCCAGGAGGGTCGAGATGGCCGCGATGACGCCGGGGCGGTCCTCGTGCTGGACCACCAGGAAGGTGCCCGACGGTTGCATGTCGACTCGGAAGTCGTCGATGCGGGTGATACGCGGGGCACCCTCGAAATGCGTTCCCGCCACCAGCAGACGCTGCTCGCCGACCACCTCCACGAACACCGAGTTGGCGTGGTCGACGCTGCGCGTGGTGGTGTGCTCATCGATGTCGACGCCCATCGAGCGCGCCACCGTCTTGGCGTTGATGACGTTGACGCGGGCGTCGGTGAAGTGGCCAAGCAGGCCGCGCAGCACCTCGGCGGTGACCAGGCTGGTGTCGACCTCGGCCAGCTCGCCGGCATAGCTGCAGATCACCCGTTTGACCCCGCCGCTGCTCAGCTGCGCCGCCAGCGATCCCATCTTGCGGGCCAGGTCGAGGTAAGGCCGCAGGCGGACCAGCTCCTCGGGGTTGACGGCGGGAGCGTTGACCGCGTAGCGCGGAGATCCGCCACGCAGGTATTCGACGATCTGGTCTGCGACGTCCGCGGCGACGTTGACCTGCGCTTCCGTGGTGCTGGCGCCCAGGTGGGGCGTGACCACGATGCCGTCAACTCCGATGAGAGGATGTCCGGGCGGGACCGGCTCCTGGGTGAAGACGTCCACGGCGGCTCCGGCGACAATCCCGTCGCGCACCGCCTCGGCGAGCGCCGCCTCGTCGATGATGCCGCCACGGGCGACGTTGATGAGCCGTGCGCCGGGCCGCATGCGACGCAGCTCCGCCGTTCCGATGACACCGCGGGTGTGGTCGGTGAGGGGGACGTGGACGCTGAGCACGTCGCTCTCGGCGAGAAGCGTCTCGAGATCGACGAGCTCGGCGCCCGCCTGTTCGGCCCGTTCGTGGGTCACCAGTGGGTCGTGGGCGAGAACCCGCATACGCAGTCCCTCGCCGGCGATGCGGGCCACCTCGAAGCCGATCTTGCCGAGGCCGAGGACACCGAGGGTGCGGTCGCGCAGCTCGACACCCGTCAGCTTGGAGCGCTCCCAGCGGCCGGCCCTGAGCGATGCGTCGGCGGCGGGGATGTTGCGGGCCAGCGCGAGCATCATCGCCACGGCGTGCTCGGCGGCGGCGATGGTGTTGCCGGTGGGTGCGTTGAGGATCAGCACGCCGTGGCGGGTGGCCGCCTCGATGTCGATGTTGTCGACCCCGACTCCGGCGCGACCGACGACGCGGAGGCGGGTGGCGCTGTCGAGGACGGCGGCGGTGACCTTGGTCTCGCTGCGCACCACCAGCGCGTCGTACCCGGCGATGCGTGCGATCAGTGAGGCCTCGTCGAGCCCGGTGACGACGTCGACGTCGCCGGCGGCGCGAAGACGCTCCACCCCGTCGGCGGCGATGGGGTCGGCGACGAGGATGCGCAGCGTGTCGCTGCCCTTTCCGTGCGCGGGGGACTCCTCGGACAGCGGCGCCTCGGTCTGGATGCTCACCCCACCCCGGCCGGCTGGCCGCTGACCTGAACGCTGCGCACCACCGCCTGGGCGGCGGGAACGGCGAGCCCGACGCGGCTGCGCATGCCGGTTTCGTGGAGGCCCTGCTCCAGGGTGGCGAGGATGCTGTACACGTCACCCTCGTCGACCATCCCGAGGTGACCGATGCGGAAGATCCTGCCGGAGAGGTCGCCCTGTCCACCGGCAAGGACGAGGCCATGCCGAGTGCGCAGCACCGTGAGCAGCTCCTTGAGAGAGTCCGGACCGTCCACGGGGTTGCGAACTGCTGTGACTGTGTTGCTGCGGTGCCCGTCCGCGGCAAGCAGCTTGAGCCCGAGCGCGTCGACCCCGGCACGGATCATCTCGCCGACGCGAGCGTGCCGGGCCCAGACACTCTCCATCCCCTCCTCTCGCATGATGGCCAGGCCCTCCTGGATGGCGAACAGCACCGACACGGACGGGGTGGTGTAGGTCTGGGAGCGCTTCTGGTACTTGGCCTCGCGGGCGAAGTCGAGGTACCAGCGTGGCGTGGTGGTGGCCTCCGCCCGCGCCAGCGCCGCCTCGCTCACCGCCACCATGGCCACGCCGGGGGGAGCCATCCAACCCTTCTGCGAGCCGGTGATGAGAACGTCGATGCCCCAGCCGTCCGTCTCCAGCGGGATGCAGCCGGCACCGCTCACCGAGTCGACAGCGAGCAGCTTGCCGCGTCCCTTGACGATCGCGGCGATGGCGGGGATGTCGTTGTACACCCCCGTGCTGGTCTCGTTGTGGGTGACGAAGACGGTGGTGACGCCGCTGTGCTCGGCGAGGATCCGCTCGACATCCTCGGGATCGATCGGTTCGCCTGCGGGAACGCTGAGGCGGAGCACGTCGGCGCCGTAGGCGGCACCGATGTCGGCCCAGCGGTCACCGAAGGAGCCCATGGTGCAAAACAGCGCCTGCTCGCCCGGGCTGAGCAGGTTGACCACCGCCGCCTCCAGCCCGCCGGTGCCGCTGCACGGGTAGATGAGCACGTCGTTGGTGGTTCGCAGCGCCCAGCGCAGACCCTCCTCGACGTCGCGGAGCAGCGCCGCAAACTCGGGACCGCGGTGGTTGATCATCGGCCGGCTGGCGGCACGGACGACTCGCTCGGGAAGGGGGGTGGGACCGGGTACGCGGAGCTGCTGTGCGAATGCCATGTCTGCTCCTGGCGTGCGTGGATGACTGCGCGCAGTCTACCAAGCGTCGCTGCTGGGACCGGCCGGCGCGGCGGCGCGGCGCTCAGAACAGCTCGTCGTAGATGTGATGTGGACGCGCGAATCGCTGGGTGCGCGCGGTCCTGGCGCGCAGCGCCACAGCACGGCGCCGCCGCCGTTTGGCGGCGCGGTGGACGAGCACGCGATCCAGCACCGTCTGGAACAGGCGCAGCAGAGTACGCACCATCAGCCATGCGGTGCGCGGCCAGCGCACCACCGCCGCCAGCAGGAGAAGGCCCAGCGCGTCTCGGATCACAGCGCCGAGCCAGCCTGACGACGGCGGCGCCGTGGCGTGCGCCGCCACCGGCGCAACGGCCCGCACGGGACGGTCGGGATGAGACCTGTTCCAGGCGGAGATCTCCGCCTTGCGCTGGAGGATTTGCGGGTCGTAGCGCTCGATCCCCGCACGGATGGACAGGGCCAGCACCTGCTGGAAGCCGGGCGTGGCGATCAGGGACGCCTCCCGGGTGTTGCTGAGGAACGCGGGCTCCACCGTGACCGTCGGCATCTGGGTGTGGATCCACCAGTTGTCGCGCAGCTGCACGCCGTCGTCGGCAACGCCCATGGGACCGAGGGACTGGGACATGGCGTCGCTCATCATCTTGGCGAAGGTGAGGTCGCTGTCCTTGGGATAGAGCACCAGCGATCCGTTCGGCCCGCCGTCGGTGAAGGAGTTGAAGTGGACGCTGACGAAGACGGCGGCGCCGTTGGTGTTGGCGGTGTCACTGCGCTGCTGGACGCTGAGGGGGCGGTCGTCGGAGCGCGTCAGGATGGCGGTGACGTCGTCCTGCTGGAGCAGCGCACGCAGGCGCAGCGACACGGCGAGAGTGGCGTCCTTCTCCTCGAGGCCGTTGCTCGGTGCG
>DAIUFS010000021.1:0-9346 GCA_036844485.1 Candidatus Dormiibacterota bacterium
GCGAGGGCGCGCACGGCGAGGTGCTCAGCGCGGCCTTCGCAGGACCCGGCCAGCATCAGGACGCCGGCGCCAAGTGCATCCACGTCGCCGCGCACACCACCAGCAACATCGTCTCGCGGTCGATCAGCAAGGGGACCGGACGCACGTCGTATCGCGGCCACATCAAGGTCTATCCCAAGGCTCACGACGTTCGCATCAACGTGCGCTGCGACGCCCTGCTCCTCGACGAGGAATCGCAGAGCGACACCTACCCGTACATGGACGTTGAGAGCCCCGACGTCACCATCGGCCACGAGGCCACGGTGAGCAAGGTCGGCGAGGACCAGATCTTCTACCTGACCTCGCGCGGCATCGACGAGAACGAGGCCACCGCCCTGATCGTCAACGGCTTCTTCGAGCCCTTCGTCAAGGAGCTGCCCATGGAGTACGCCGTGGAGCTCAACCGCCTGCTGGCGCTCTCCATGGAGGGGTCGGTCGGGTGATCGCGGGCGCCCCACGCGTCGCTCCGGACGCGCCGGCGTTCGCGGCGGCGGTGGAGGAACGGATCGCGTCCGCCGACTCATGGCTGCGTGACCGCCGCCGCGCCGCCTGGGACGCCTTCACGACGCTGCCCATGCCCTCATCGCAGCGCGACGAGGACTGGCGCCGCACCGACATCAGCAAGCTCCGGCTGCACAACTTCCACCCCGCCGAGGGCGTGGATGAATCGCTCATCGCGGCCATCAGACAGCGCCGCGACCGCGGTGCACCCGAGGCCGCGCTGATGGTCGACGCCGCTCCGGTGACGCGCATCGAGGGCAGTGATGAGCTGACTGCCAACGGCGTCGTGCTCAGCTCGCTCGACGAGGCGGCGCGGCTGCATCCCGAGCTGGTGGAACGCGCGCTCGCCTCGGTGGGAGTGGGCGAGTCGTCCTTCGTGGCTCTCTGGAACGCGATGTGGAGTGGCGGAGCCTTCATCTACGTGCCTCGCTCCGTCCACGCCGCCGTCCCCATCTGGGTTGCGCACAGCGCCGCCGGCGACCTCTCCGCCACCTTCCCCGCCACAGTGGTCCTCCTCGAGGACGACGCCTCGCTGACATTGATCGACGACTACCTCTCCGCGGCTGGTGACGATGAGCTGTTCAGCGACGCGCTGACGGTCATCGTCGCGGGCCGCGACGCACGCCTCGACCACTGCGTTCTCCAGCAGTGGGGGGAGGGGGCGTGGCACATCGCCCTGCACCGCACCGTTCTCGCCCAGAACGCCCGCCTGCGCATGTTCGGAGCCACCCTGGGCTCGCGGCTGCAGAAGGCGTACTGGGAGGTCCTGCTCGACGGACCGGGGGCGGAGGCGGAGATCGCCGGGGTGGTCTTCGGCGATGCCGCGCAGCACCTCGATCACCAGTCGCTGCAAGCCCATCGCGCTCCTCAGACCACCAGCCGCCTCAAGCTCAAGGTGGCGGTGCGCGATCGCGCGCGCAGCGTCTACAGCGGGCTGATCGACGTGGAGCGCATCGCCCAGCAGACCGACGCCTACGTGCAGAACCGCAACCTCATCCTCAGCCATGGCGCCACCGCCGACTCGGTGCCCCGGCTGGAGATCCGCGCCAACGACGTGCGCTGCGGCCACGGCGCCACCGCCGGGCACATCGACGACGACCACCGCTTCTACCTGATGGCGCGCGGTGTCAACGCCGACGAGGCCGACCGTCTCATCGTGCGCGGATTCCTCGACGACGCCCTCGCCGACTGCCCTCACCAGGGGGTCGCCGGGCTGATCGGCGAGCTGCTCGAGCGCGAGCTCCAGGGGGACGCCCAGGCAGGCATCGCGGTGGTGGATGCATGAAGGTGGCCAGCTGGGTCGAGGTGGGGCGCGTCGAGGACGTGCCACCTGGACACGCCGCGCGCCTCGAGATCGACGACCACCCGATCGCCATCTTCAACGTCGACGGTGAGTTCTTCTGTCTCGACGACACCTGCAGCCATGCCCAGGCGTCGCTGAGCGACGGTGACCTCGACACCTCGCGCTGCGCCATCGAGTGCCCGCTACACGGATCGGCCTTCGACCTGCGCACCGGCGATCCATTGTCGCTGCCCGCTGTCGAGCCCGTGCACGTCCATCACATCGACACCACAGACGGAGTCATCAGGGTGGCCCTCAGCGAGGAGGTGAGGTGAGCGGGGTGAGCACGGCCACTACGGCGCTTGATGTCCCGCGCATCCGCTCGGATTTCCCCATCCTCGAGCGTACCGTCAACGGCCATCCGTTGGTGTACCTCGACTCCGCGGCCACCTCCCAGAAGCCGCAGCCCGTTCTCGATGCCGTCGACGCGTACTACACGTCTCACAACGCCAACGTGCACCGCGGCGTGCACACCCTCGGCAACGAGGCCACCGATGTATTCGAGAACGCGCGTCAGCGGGTGGCACGCTTCATCGACGCCCCCCCCGAGGGCACCGTCTTCGTGCGCAACACCACCGAGGCGCTCAACCTGGTGGCGTCCTCCTACGCGCGCGAGCTGCTCGCTCCCGGCGACCGCATCGTGCTCACCGAGATGGAGCACCACAGCAACCTCGTCCCCTGGCAGCTGGCCGCCGAGCGAGCCGGGCTGAGCCTCGCCTTTCTCCGTGTCAGCGACAACGGTACCCTCGATCTCTCCGACCTCGACTCGCTGCTGGCACCGCCGACCCGCCTGCTCAGCATCGGCCACCAGTCCAACGTTCTCGGGACGGTGGTGCCGCTGCGCGCAATCATCGAAGCCGCGCACCAGCGCGACGTGCTGGTCTGCGTCGATGCGGCGCAGAGCGTGCCGCACATGCGGGTGTCGGTGCGAGAGCTGGACTGCGACTTCCTGGCGTTCAGCGGCCACAAGATGTGCGCGCCCATGGGCGCCGGCGTGCTCTGGGCGCGGCCTGAGCTGCTCGAGCGCATGCCGCCCTTCCTCGGCGGTGGCAGCATGATCCTGCGCGTCTCGCTCGAGCGCTCGTCGTGGAGCACCGTGCCGCACAAGTTCGAGGCGGGCACCCCGGACGTGGGTGCTGCCGCCGGGCTCGCGGCGGCCTGCGACTACCTCGACGGCATCGGCCGCGAGCGCATCCACGCGCACGAGCAAGAGCTGACCGGTCATCTGCTGGCCCTCCTCGAGGAGACGGACGGCGTCGAGGTGTACGGGCCGAGCACGCTCGATGAGCGCGGCGGCGCGGTCAGCTTCAACGTGACCGGTGTCCACGCGCACGACGTCGGCACCATCCTCGATCGTGCCGGGGTGGCGGTGCGCGCCGGCCATCACTGCTGCCAGCCCCTGATGCAGCGTCTGGGCGTGGCCGCCACCGCGCGCGCCTCGGTGTACCTCTACACCACGCACGAGGAGATCGACGCCCTCGGTGTGGCGCTCGGCGAAGTGCGGCGCATCTTCGGCTGAGGCCGCTTCCGTTGGCGACGACCAACACCTTGTTTGTGGGCTGCACGCCCGAGATCGCCTGCGCGCCCGACGGAACCATCGTCGGCGTCGGCAGGGGTGCACGTGACGCGGCGGGCCGGGGGGCCCGGCGCGTGGAGCTCGCCGGTCGGGCGCTGGCCGGGCTGGGCGACGCTCATCTCCATCTCGAATGGCTGGCGCGAGCGCGCGACGCCGTCGATCTGACGGGTGCGCGCACCCGTCGCGACGCCCTGCGCCGGGTGGAGCGCTTTGTCGCGAGCCGCCCGCAAGGTGCGTGGATCTCCGGCTCGGGCTGGTTCAACGATGTCTGGGCTGACGATGCCAGCTTTCCAACCCGCCAGGAGCTGGACCGCGTCACCGGGGGCCGGCCCGCCGTGCTGACCCGCAAGGACGGCCACTCCGCCTGGCTGAACACCGCGGCGCTCAGGGCGGCGGGATTCCATCGCGACAGCCCGGACCCGAAGGGCGGAGTGGTCGACCGCGACAGCCGGGGCGCCCCCTCCGGTGTGGTACGGGAGGCGGCCTTCGAGGTAGCCCAGCGCGCCGTGCCACCGCCGCAGGAGGCCGCTTTCACCGCCGACCTCGCCGCGGTGCTGCGCGACCTCGCCCGGCTGGGGCTCACCACCGTGCACACAATGGACTCGGCGCGCCTGTTTCGGGCACTGCAGCGGCTTCATGAGGCGGGCCGGCTGCCGATCAGGGTGGTGTGGAACTTTCCGCAGGCCGAGCTCGGAGCTGCGCTGGCCCTGGGAATCCGCTCCGGCTACGGCGACGAGCGCCTGCGGGTGTGGGGCGTGAAGGGCTTCCTCGACGGCTCGCTGGGCAGTCGCACCGCGGAGATGCTGGACGGCGGCGGTGTCATCGGCATCCCCCAGGGGGAGCTGGTCGAGCTGGTGCAACGGTGCGCGGCGGCGGAGCTGAACGTGTGCCTGCACGCGATCGGCGACGCCGCTGTCCGCCGCGCCCTGGACGCCCTGCAGCCGTTCCGAGGCGCATGGCGCCTTTGGCGGCCACGCATCGAGCACGCCCAGTGCGTGCATCGCGACGACGTGCCGCGGTTCGCCGCCATCGGGGTGATCGCCTCCATGCAGCCTCTCCATGCCGTCTCCGACAGGGAGCTGGTCGAGGAGGTCTGGCCAGGGCGCGACGAGGCGTCGTACGCCTGGGGCGCGCTGGCTCGTGCCGGGGCGGTACTGGCGTTCGGTTCAGATGCACCTGTCGAGAGCGCCGCGCCGCTTCTCGGGATCGACGCCGCCACCGCCTGGCGCCGGCGCGAGCGCTGGCATCCGGAGCTGGCGCTGACCCGCCCTGCCGCCCTGCGCGCCTACTCGCATGGCGTCGCCTACGCGGCGGGGATGGAGCGGCTCACGGGACGGCTGCGACCAGGCCTACAGTGCGACCTAACGGTCGTCGACGGCGGACGGGTGGTGGCCACAGTGGTCGGTGGCACCGTTGTGGCGCGAGGGTGACCCGCGCACGAGGCGAGAAGACCGCGACTGCGTCTTGCACCGGGAGGACGGCCGGGCACGGGCCAGTATCGGTACCACATCGGAGGGTATGGAGCGTTCCGGCGCTGGTGCTCAGGCGTCGAGAGGCATGACGGCGGCCATCTCCGCGGCCGCGCCCGGCCGACGGTCGGGCGGTCGCGCCGGCAGTGCCACCGCGCAGGCGACGGCGGCTGCGAAGAGCACCCCGCCGGCCCCCCAGAACGAGATCCCCTCGCCCACGCCGTAGAGGGTGCCCAGCACGGCCGCGCCGAGAGCGCTGCCACCGAACTGGAAGAGCCCACCGAGACCCATGGCCCGGCCCCGCTGGGCCTCAGGGCTGCTGTCCCCGATGACCGCGAAGAGGGTGGGTTCGATGAGGACGACAGCGCATGCCTCGACGGTGCCCAGCGCGATGATCGGCGCCAGCGAGCGGAGGGTGGGGTACAGGCAGGCGCAGATGCCGGTGACGGCAAACGACGCGGTGATCAGCCAGCGCCGGTTGGACCGGTCAGCGAGCCGGCCGCCGGGCCTGGCGAGCACCAGGATGGGCACGGCGAAGAGGCTGATGGTGATGCCGATGACCAGGCTGTTGTAGCCGCGCGCCGAGAGGAAGAGCGGCCAGACCACGTCGTACATGGAGAACACGGTTCCCAGGGCGGCGACGCCGAGGCAGGGGACGAGGATTCCCGGGGTGCGCCACCAGCGCAGGCGACCGGGCAGGGGCTCGGCGTCACCTGACGCGCGGGTCTCCGGGATGCGCCGCAGCGCCAGCAGCCCGACGAACACCGCCGCTCCGGATACCCCGAAGACCGCGGAATCTCGCCAGAGCGCCACCAAGCCGCCCAGGAAGGGCCCCACCAGGAGGCCCACCATCTCGCACGCCTGCAGCTGGGCGAACCGCTCGGCGCGCTTCTCCGGTTCGCTGAGATCCACCAGGGCGGCTCGCAGCGCGGGGACGTACGCCCCCGAGGCGACTCCCTGGAGCGTCCGCAGGGAGGCGAGCAGCCAGAGTGGCCCGGCGTCGGCGAAGAGGGCGAAGGCGAGCACGCCGAAGGCCGCCCGGGATCCGAGGAGCATGTGCCGGCGGCCGATGCGGTCGGTCAGCCTGCCGGCGGGCACCTGCACCAGCGTGTTGGCGATGAGCGGTCCGGCGATGAACAGCGCGATGTCCAGCGAGCTCCCGCCGTGACGCCGAACATAGAGGGGCGCGATCGGGAACATGGCCGCGACGCCGGTGAACATGATCAGCTGGCCGCTGAGCAGCCAGAACACCGGGGACGTGCGGGGACGGCGGAGGTGCGGCACGCGGGCGATTGTCGCCGCCGAGGCCGCCGAGGCCGCCCGGAACACGCAGGGGTATAATTCTGACCATGCAAGTCGGATTTACACCGGTGGCGGACGATCTCTACCGCGAGATCATCCTCGACCACTACCGTCACCCTCGCCACCGCGGCCGAGTCGACCCGGCCGATGCCGTCATCGAGGCGGACAACCCGCTGTGCGGCGACCAGATCGACATCTCGGTGCGATTCGACGGTGACCAGCTTGCCGCCATCGCCTTCCAGGGCAGCGGCTGCTCGATCAGCCAGGCGGCCTGCAGCATGCTCTGCGATGAGGTCAGCGGCGCCAGCCTGGGCCGGGCTCGCGACGTCGCCGACCGCTTCCGCGCCATGCTCGTGGAGGGCGCCAGCTCCGACGATCTCGGTGACCTGGAGGCCTTGCAGGGCGTCCGTGCCTATCCAGTGCGGGTGAAGTGTGCGACGCTGCCGTGCAACGCGCTGCTGCAGGCGCTCGGGCAGGCGGAGGACGGAGCATGACTGACGCGGACAACGCGGTCACCGTGGAGGCACCTGCCGGTGGCGCCAAGGCAGGGGGGGCCAAGGCCTCGCCAGAGCTGGTGCTCGCCGCCCTCAGCGAGGTGTACGACCCCGAGATCGGCATCGACATCGTGTCCCTGGGCCTGGTGTACGGTTCCCGTATCGACGACGACGGCCTGCTCACCATCGACATGACCCTGACCACCCCCTACTGCCCGATGGGCAGCCTCATCCAGGGCCAGGCGCATGCGGTCTGCCACGGTCTGCCCGGGGTGAAGGACGTTCACGTCGAGCTGGTCTGGTCGCCACCCTGGGATCCTCGCACCATGGCCTCAGAAGAGGCCCGGCTCGAGCTCGGCATCTACTAGGGAACGCCACTCTTCCTGAGGGGAAATCCCTGACGGAGCCTAGCAGTTCCCGCCATCCCTAGATGGAGCTCTTCCGTTGGGGAACGGTGGCGGTCGGGCTCCTGTCCTGCAAGGTTTCGGCCAGGACTGGCAGTAGCTCGCGGGTCGCGCGGTGGCGCTGGCCCGGATGGGCTTGGTTGGGTACACTGGTCTGGCGTCTCTTGGCCTCGTCACCTCCCGCACCTCAACAGACGCAGGCGGACCGGCGACGAGGCACTCTCGGAAAAAGGAGGGTCCTGCCCATGACCGATTGTTCTGGTAGTACTCAGCCGACCCGCGCCGGAGTGGCGGGCTGATCGCCGAGGCGGACACGAGGTAGCGCGCTAATCCCGCGCACCAGGAGAGACGCCAGCCGTCTCAAGTCCCCGACGCTTCGACGCAAGGCGGCGGGCCTCAGAAATGGGGCTCGCCGCTTTTTCCTTACTGACCCCTGGTCACACGTAGCGGGCTGCTTCCACTCCTGCCTCGCGGGTGGCCTTTTCCGGGGCGGCGACGACCTGGTCGCGCTCGATGTACCACTCGGTGCCGTCGCTGAGCCTCACCTTGACGAACTCCGCCGTGCCCCCCGGAACTGCGTCCATGCGGGTGGCCGTGAAGACCTCAGGCCCACGCGAAGCGTCGCGAGCCGGTGCCGTGAAGAGGCGGTACGGCATGCCCGCCCACGACGCCACCAGGGTGACGGGGCCGGGGGGGATGTGACGGACCCGATAGATGGTGCGGGGATCGTCGACGCCGTGGCTGAGCACGCCGATCAACTGGAGCGCGCGCGGGAGTGGACCGCGGCCCTTGCTGGCCTCGAGGTCGACCACGGTCCCGGCGTCCTGAACGGTGGCTGTGCAGCCCACCCAGCGCTGGTTTCGCGCCGGCCGGCGCTCCCGTCCGAGAAACGTGCCCGTGCCGTCCACACGCCGCCAGTGCCCCACCAGGCTGTTGCGCTGGAACTCGACGACCCGGGCGCTGTCGTCGTCGAGCACCTCGAACCGGAACGGGGGTGTGCCGATCATCTGCTCCATGACCGCGAACACCTCGCGTGGAGGCGCTGCGACTACGAATCGCCACTGATGGGCGCGCTTGGCGGGCATCCGAGCGATTGTACGGGGCCGTGCGTCCCGGCCATCCCCCCTCAAGGACGCCGGAATGGTTCGGTTTCACGTGGAACAACCGGCCGGACATTGGTACCGTGCAGTACAAGAGTTTTCCACAAGAGCTCGTCCAAAGAGCCGAATCTGATCTCGGGCGGTGAGCGCGAGCGGGCGGACCACCTGGGGATACGGTGGATAACTCCCTCCCGGGAGAGCCCTGCCGTGCGGTGGTGGCGCAGCGCGGTCAATAATCCCCGCGTGGTACCGCATATCCTCGCCGTGGCCAATCAGAAGGGCGGCGTCGGCAAGACGACGACGACCATCAACGTGGGTGCTTCCCTGGCGGGCATGGGCCGGCGGGTCCTGATCATCGACATCGACCCTCAGGCCAATGCCACCTCGGGGTTGGGCGTCGACCGGGCTGCCCTCGAGGCCACCAGCTACGACGTCGTCGTCAACGGCCGGGCCCTCTCTGACGCCCGCATCACCACGATGATCCCGGGCTTGGATATCGTGCCGGCGGATCTGAGCCTGGCCGGGGCCGAGATCGAGATGATCAACCTGGCCCGGCGGGAGCGGCGCCTCGCCTACGCCCTCGAGGCCGTCGACGATGTTGATTACGTCCTCATCGACTGTCCCCCCAGCCTCGGGCTGCTCACCGTCAACGCGGCCACCGCCGCCCAGGCGTTGCTGGTGCCCATCCAGTGCGAGTTCTACGCGCTCGAGGGCCTGGGGTTGCTGACCCACACGCTCGCCCTGCTCCGGCGTGAGCTCAATCCCGAGCTGAGCATCGCCGGAATCGTGATGACCCTGTACGACGGCCGCCTCGCCCTGGCCCGCCAGGTGGTCGAGGAGGTCAGGGCTCGCTTTGCCTCGGTGCTGCTGGCCCCGTTCATCCCGCGCAACGTCCGCCTCAGCGAGGCCCCCAGCCATGGCCTGCCTGTGAGTCTCTACGACCCCACCTGCCGTGGGGCAACGGCCTACGCGGAGCTGGCCGCCAACCTCGACCGGCGCCTCGACGAGCGGGCCGAAGGCAGCTCACAGGCCGTCCCGGCCGGTGCCGCCGGATGACGGCACAGGCGCCACCGCCCAGCGGGCCCCAGGCCAGCGGCGTCATGCCCATCGCTATACACT
>DAIUFS010000021.1:9356-30984 GCA_036844485.1 Candidatus Dormiibacterota bacterium
GGCCCCGCCGGCGCGGCCTCGGTCGCGGGCTCGACTCTCTTCTCAGCCCCGCTCTGGAGATGCCCGCCCGCGCCTCCTCCGCGCCGGCCTCCCCCGACACAGCCGTGCTCATCGACATCGACCCCGGACTGGTCGAGGCCAATCCCGAGCAGCCTCGCCGCGACTTCGACCACGAGGCGCTGGTCGCGCTCGGGGAATCGATCCGCACCCACGGCCTGCTTCACCCCATCGTGGTGGAGCGGGACGGGCCGCGCTACCGGCTGGTCGCCGGGGAGCGCCGCCTCCGGGCGGTCCGCCTCGCCGGGATGCCCCGAGTGCCGGCCATCGTGCGTCCCGCGGCGGAATCCGCCCGCCAATCGCTGGAGACCGCGCTCACCGAGAACCTGCTCCGCTCCGACCTCTCTCCGATGGAAGAGGCCTCAGCGTACTCGCGGCTCGCCGACACCTTCGGGCTGTCCCATGATGCGATCGCCCTGCGCCTGGGGCGAAGCCGGCCGACGGTCTCCAACACCATCCGCCTCCTGGCCCTGGCCGCACCCGTCCAGCGCGCCGTCGCCGAGGGGGCGATCAGCGCCGGACACGCCCGCGCGCTGCTCGGCCTCACCGACCCTGAGCGCCAGGAGGAGATGGCCGTGAGGGCCGCCAGGGAAGGCTGGTCGGTGCGGCGGACGGAGACGGCGGTTCAGGTCGCTCTGGGCCGCGCCCCGGCGCCCCGCGCCGCCACCGCGCGACCAGCCCTCAGCCCCGACGATGAGGCGCTCCGCCGCGCCCTCGAGGAACGGCTGGGATTGCCGGTGGAGCTGGAGCGGCGCCGGCAGGGGGGACGGGTAAGCATCGTTTTCCACGACGACGGCGATCTGGACGCGCTGTACCGCACGCTCGGCGCGGCACAGCTTTAACAGGGGAGGGGCAGATCCCCCCTCACAGGGTCGGACTGAATCCGACCCTGCTCACCCCGTCCCCTCGGCGCGCCTCGCGCGCCGCTGTCGCTCTCGCGACGGGAATCTGACGGGGAGGGGCAGATAGCCCTGCTCACCCGATGGGCCGGTCCACCGTGCCCGCCAGCCTGCCCTCGGCCGCGCTGACGTCCAGGTTGGCCAGGAAGGACTCGATGTACTTGGGCCGGTCCGCCGGCTTGTAGTCGAGGAGGAAGGCGTGCTCCCACACGTCCATGACGATGATCGGTTTGAAGCCGGCGATGTTGCCGTCCTCATGGAGCGTGATCCAGTGGTTGCTGAGCCGGCCCGTGGCGGGATCGAGGTAGGTCACCGCCCAGCCCACTCCGCGCATCCCCCCGACGCCGACGAAGTCCTTGCGCCAGCTCTCCAGGTCGCCGAACGACTCCCCGAGCGCACGCCCCAGGTCGGACGAGCTCGAGATCTCGCCACCGTTGCCGTTCTTGGTCATGTTGCCGAAGTACCACTCGTGCAGCACCATGCCGTTGTATTCGAAGCCCAGGCGGCGGGTCATCTCAGCGTACGACAGGGTACCCACCTTGCCGCCCTGGGTGAGCTCGACGAGCTGCTCGTTCAGGGTGTTCGTGTTTTTGACATACCCGGCATAAAGTCCGAAGTGGGTCTCCAGCGTCTTGTCGGATATGCCCACCAGGCCTGAGAGATCGAACTCCCGTGCCTTGTATGGAGTCCTGGTCAGCAGTGCCATCGTGTCCCTCCGCCTGTTGCCTTGACCGCGGCGGCCCACCCGGGGTCGACACCCCATTGTGGCAGCACGTAACCGCCGGCGGTCAGCGCGTCGCCCCAGGAGGGAGGCAGGGCAGGGGACGTCTTCGCGGAGCGAATTCTGCAGTCGGGCGAAGGAGTGAAGAACTCGCCGGTGGCGAGTTCGCAGCGACGCAAACGCCCGCGAAGCCTCTGAGCGGAGCGGAGATGTCCTCTGCCCTGCCTCCGGCCCCAAGCGAGCCAACAGCCGTCACGGCATCGGAAAACTGCGCGGCCACTTATGCCCGCCGTGGCGCAGGTGTTGCAGTTCCGCGCCGGTGGCTCTCCGGGCCCTCCGTATAATCATGAGGAGTGCAGCCTCAGACCAGCGACGTCCCGAGGCCACGGCGCCGGCACCACGGCCTGGTACGCGATGTCCTCGAGGTGCTCATCATCGCCGTGGTGCTCTATATCGCCATCTGGAGCGCTCTGCAGACGGTCCGTGTCGATGGCGAGAGCATGGTCGGCACCCTGCAGAACAACGACCTGCTGCTGGCCAGCAAGATCTCCTACTACTTCGCGGATCCCCAGCGCGGCGACATCGTGGTGCTCATCCCGCCCAGCGATCCGACCAAGGATTTCATCAAGCGGGTCATCGGCATTCCCGGAGACACAATCGAGATCGACGGCAGCAAGTCGCCCACCGCGCTGCTCATCAAGCCCGGTGGCAAGGGGCCATGGCAGCGCGTGCAGGAGCCCTACCTGCCCGAGACATGGAACACCATGAACTACTGCTGCCTGCCCGGCGGGACCGCCTCGTCGATTGCGGAACCGCTCAACATCCCCGCCGGCAAGTATTTCGTGATGGGCGACAACCGCAACAGGTCCAGCGATTCGCGCAGTTTCGGATTGGTGGCACGAAAGAGCATCCTCGCCAAGGCGTTCGTACGGGTGCTGCCCTTCGGTCACTTCGGGCTGGGCACCGGGCCGACGCTGGTGCCGGACAGCACAGCGTTGCTGGAGACACCGGTGGCGCCCGCCATGGTGGTGGCGCTGCCCGGCGCTGTTCTGCTCTCCTGGCGCGGCCGGCGTCGCCACCGCCGCGAGGCCGCGGCCACCGGCGGCTGATCCAGCCGCGCGATCAGTCCTCGGCGACGACCCACCCGGCGCCGCTGCTCTCCCAATCGAGCAGCTCGTCGTCGGAGAAGAAGATGGGGATCTCGCGGGCCGCGCTCTCCACCGAGTCGCTGCCGTGAATGACGTTCATGCCCAGATTGAGGGCGAAGTCACCGCGAATGGTACCGGGCGCTGAATTGGCGGGGTCGGTGCTCCCCATCATGGCGCGCACCAGGGCGACGGCTCCCGGCCCCTCCCAGACCATGGCCACCACCGGCGACGAGGTGATGAACTCGACCAGCCCCGCGAAGAAGGGCTTCTGGCGATGTTCGGCGTACTGGCGCTGGGCAAGGTCGGGGGTGACCTTCATGAGCTTGATGCCGGCGGGGTGGAGGCCGCGGCGCTCGAAACGCGTGATGATCTCGCCGATGAATCCGCGCTGCACGGCGTCGGGCTTGATCAGCACCAGGGTGCGCTCTGCTTGCATAGGTGATCTCTCAGATGGGATGGACGCGCTCAGGCGCGGAGGACCTCGAGGAACCGGTCAGGCTTGCGGAAGGGGCCGATCACCGCGGCCCGCAGGCCGCCGGCGAGGATCTCGGCGGCCAGTGAGCGCACCGCCTCGGCGTCGACTCCGAGCAGCCGTTCGGCGATGTCGTCGGCGAGGAGGATCTCGCCTGTGAGCAACTCCTGCTGGCCGAGGTGGTTGCAGAGGGCGGAGGTGCTCTCCAGCTGCACGGACAGCCGTCCGCGGGCGTACTCCTTGGCCCTTTCCAGCTCGGGCAACGGCACCGGCTGGGTGGCCAGACGTTCCAGCTCGTCGACGGCCGCGCGCATCGCTTCCAGCGCTCGCTTGGGCTCGCACCCCAGCGAGATGGCCAGCGTCCCGCTGTCGGCCACCCTGGTCAGGAACGAGTGAACGTCGTACGCCAGGGCGCGCTCCTCGCGCAACTCCAGGAAGAGGCGGCTCGACATGCCCTCACCGAGAACCACGTTGAGGATGTCGGCCACAAAGCGGCGCTCGTCGCAGTACGAAGGCGCCCGTGCCCCGAGCACGATGTTGGCCTGACCCGCGCGACGCTCGAGGACGCTGACAGCGGAGCCGGCCACCGGGGCGGCCGGCAGAGCGTGGACCGGCTGAGCAGGGTGACGCGCCCACTGCTGCAACACCCCGGCCACCAGCTCGGTCACTCCGTCGGCCTGCAGCGCGCCCGCTGCCGAGACCACCAGGTTGTCGCGGCGATAGTGGCGTAGCAGGTGACGCCGGCAGTCGGCGGCACTGAAGGACTGCACCGTCGTCTCGGTGCCGGCGACGTCCCAGCCCAGCGGGTGGTCCGGCCACATGATGGCGTCGAACAGGGTGTGCACGTGGTCCTGAGGGCTGTCCTCGTACATGCGCAGCTCCTCGATGACCACCTGCCGCTCACGGACCACGTCCTCCTCCGCAAATCGCGGGGAGAAGAGCATGTCGCTGAGCACGTCGACGGCCACGCCGACGCGATCAGCCGGCACCTTCGCCCAGAAGATGGTCGCCTCGCGGTCGGTGGACGCGTTGATGGTGCCGCCCACTCCCTCCACGGCCTCGCTGATCAGTCGTGCTGTCTGGTAGCGCCGGCCGCCCTTGAACACCATGTGCTCGATGAAGTGGGCCAGCCCGCACTCCTCCGCCGTCTCCACGCGAGAGCCGGTCCCGAACATGAAGGCGAGGCTGACCGAGGCACGCTCGCGCATGGGAGCGGCGAGCATGCGCACTCCGCCGTCGAGCACAGTCCGGACGTGGCCGCGATCCTCGGCCGCGATTACCAGCGTCCCCGCCCCCGTTCCGGGCGGGGGGCGACCCCACCCTGGGCAGGGCCGGTGGGATGGATGACCACGCGGCGGGCCGGCTCGTGCCCGCTGCTCTCGGTGCGCACTCCGGGGTCGTCCTGAAGGGTGAGATGGATGATGCGGCGCTCGTAGGCGTGCATGGGATCGAGCGTGTAGCGCTCGCCGCTCGCCCTCACGCGATCAGCGAGCCGCTGGGCCAGCTCGCGCACCTGCTCCTCGCGGCGCGCCCGATAGCGCTCGACGTCGAGGATGAGGCGGCGGCCCCCTCCCTCCACCTGCTCATCACCCATCATCAGGTTGAGGGTGGTCTGCAGCGCGCGCAGCGTCTCCCCCCGCCAGCCGATGAGCAGGCCGAGGTCGTCACCGGAGACCTCGAGGATGAGCGGCGCCTCGGCTTCGCCCGCCCGAGCGCTGCTGCCGCGTCGAACCGACACCCGGGCGGGGATCTCCATCTCCTCGAGAAGGGCGGTGAGCAGCTCGCGTCCCACGGCGGTGTGGGAGTCGATCCGGCTGACCCGCACCCGGGCGGCGCTCGACGAGAGGTATTCACCGGGAACCGGTCTCGCTCCACCTCGGGAGATCACCTCGACGACCACCTCGTGGCGCTCCGCACCGAGCTGGGCGAGTGCCTGCGCCGTCGCCTCTTCGATGGTCGCGCCGCTGCCCTCGACGCCAGGCGCCGGCGCCTCAACGTGCTCCGTCGCCTCCTCCGTCTCATTCACATCGATCTCCTCAACCGCTCACCGAGCAGCCTGGCTCAGCGACGGCGTTTGTTGTTGCGTCTTTTGGGAGGCCGCGCCGGCGGCGCGTTGACGGCCCCGGCCGCGATCGGCGTGGTCGCCGGCACTGCGGGGGCCTTGCGACCGCTCCTGGCACGTGCCGGTCGGGAGCCGTTCCCATCGGGGACCATGGCTGCCCTGGCAGTGGCCGGCGGTGCCTTGGGGGCAACCGGATACGAGAGAGCGGTGACGCGGCCGGCGCCGGGGAACCAGGTGGGCACCTTGAGCGATCCCCAGCCCACCAGGTGGTACTGCTGCAGCACCATGAAGAGAGTCCCGGTCACCCAGTACAGCGCCAGGCCCTGCGGGAAGTTGAGGCTCAACCAGAAGATGACCACCGGGAAGATGACCGACATCTGCCTGGTGACATTGGCCATGGTACGTTCCTGGTCGGTCATGTCCGGCCGTGGCGGCGGCATCATCATTCGCGACTGCGCGAAGGTGAGGATGGCCGCGAGCAGCGGGAGGATGAGAACCGGGGGGTGGCTGATCAGCTGCGCGTAGTCCGTCGTTTTCCCGGCCGCGGAGCAGCAGGCTTGGACGCCCGACTGCGACACGTTGCTGATCCAGACGAATCCGAGGTTGCTCCCGCCCAGGTGGGTGGTGGCGGCACTGATGCCGCGGTACAGCCCGATCAGCACGGGCATCTGGACCAGCGCCGGCAGGCACCCCGAGAGGCTGCTGAACGGGGAGACCTGGTGCTCCGCGTAGAGCTTCTTCATCTCCTCGCTGAGCTTCTGGGGCTCCTTCTTGTATTTCTTGCGGAGCTCGGCGAGCTGGGGCGCGATCAGTCGCTGCTCCGACTGGATGCGCCTGCTGGTGCGCAGCTGCCAGCCGAAGATGGGAAAGAGGGCGCCACGGATGATGATGGTGGTGACGATCACGGCCAGTCCGAAGGCACCGACTGTGTTGAGCGGCCCGATCGCCTTGAAGATGTTGGTGAAGAACTCCAGGCAGTACTGGAAGGGCACCCCGAGGGCATCGAAGATGGAGACGCCGACCATCACACGTGGCCCTCCGAGAGCACGGCCCGCTTGCGACGACGCACCTCACGCCAGCTCGCGTACTCCTCCGGCACGGGATCGAAGCCGCCCTCATGGAAGGGATGGCAGCGGCCGATCCGCCGCAGGGCCAGCCACCACCCGCGCCGCCAGCCGAAGCGCGCGATGGCGTCGTAGCCGTACTGCGAGCAGGTCGGCTGGTAGCGGCAGCTGCTCATCAGCCCGAACAGAGGACCGATGGTCACCCGGTAGACCCGGATCACCAGCAGGCTGACACGGGTCATCGATCGACCCCGGGCAGCTGACTCATCACCCCATTGTCCGTCGTGGAGCCCGCGCCGGCGCTTCCCACTCGTTGCAGGGCGCGCGTGGTGGCGTGGGCCACGGCCGAGCGCAGATCCCCGAAATCCAGCTCCGCGGCCTCGGCGCCGGCGGCGATGACCACGTCATGGCCGGCCAGGCCGCCGAGCAGGGGCCTGACCACCTCACGGAGGCGCCGCCGCAGGAGGTTGCGCCGCACCGACGAGCGCAGCCCCACCAGGGCGAATCCCACCCGGGCGACGTCGAGCTGGTTGGCGGCAACGTGCACGCGCACACCGGCCGACGAGGCGCGCCGCCCCAGGGTGCGGGTGGCGGCAAAGCGACGTCGCCCGCGCAGGCGATGTCGCGAGATCACCGGGACGGCGCTGGAGTCAGGCGCTTGCGACCCTTGCGCCGTCGTGCCTTGAGGACCGCGCGTCCGCCCGGGGTCGACATCCGGATGCGAAACCCGTGGGTCTTGCGCCGGTATTTCTTCTTGGGTTGGTAGGTCCGTTTGATGTCCGTCGCTCCGCGAGAGGGAGGTTCGACGACCGAGTGAGAGCGGGCGCGCCGAACGTGGCGGCAGAGGACTCCGGTCGTCGGAGTGGCCGGCGGAGTATAGCAGCGCCACTGCCGCACCGGTCCTCGAGGCGGCGCGGCGGCAGCCGTTGTGAGCCGCCTGTTGCGTTGCTAGACTGCTCGCTGCCCGGCGGGCGACGTTCCGCAACATCGCCCCTCCTTCGTTTCCGCCGGTGCAGACACCCCGGTTGTTTATCCACTCTTGTGCACATCCTGTGCATAAGGTGGCGGGCGGGGATCGGCGATCCACAACAGGGGAGAGGAATTTGTCTGCTGCGGGCATTCCCAGCGACGTGGAGGTGCGTGCGCAGAACGCCTTCGACGCCCCCACCGTCGCCACCGCGGAGGCCCAGCAGATCTGGCAGGCGGCGCAGGAGGAATTGCGCTTCCAGCTGGCCCGACCCGGGTACGAGACCTGGCTCGCCAATGCGGTGCTGATCGGCAGCGACGGACACACCTTCACCATCGGCGTGCCCACCCGTCTGGCCCGTGACTGGCTGATCGAACGCTATGCGCCGGTGATCCGTGAAACCATCAGCGGTCTGCTCGCGCACGACTGCGAGGTGGTGATCACCGTTGATCCGGCGGCAGCCCCGCCGCTCGACGAGCCCGCCCCCATCGCCGACGCTCCCGAGCCCGCCTACGGCATCGTCGGAGAATCTGCCAGAGATGGCAGCAGCGCGACGCGGCTCAATCCCAACTTCATGTTCTCCACCTTCGTGGTCGGCAACAGCAGCCGGTTCGCCCACGCCGCCTGCCGCGCCGTCGCCGACGCTCCCGGCAAGGCGTACAACCCTCTCTTTCTCTATGGCGGTGTCGGTCTGGGCAAGACCCACCTCATGCACGCCATCGGCCACGCCGTCCGTGAGGGCCACCGTCGCCCGCCCAAGGTGGCGTACATCACTTCCGAGAAGTTCATGAACGAGATGATCGCCTCCATCCAGGAGAACCGCACCTCGGACTTCCGGACGCGCTACCGCACCGTCGACGTGCTGCTCATCGACGACATCCAGTTCCTGGCCGGCAAGGACCGCACCCAGGAGGAGTTCTTCCATACCTTCAACGCCCTCCACGAGATCCAGAAGCAGATCGTGGTGAGCAGCGACCGGCCGCCCAAGGACATCCCCACCCTCGAGGACCGGCTGCGCAGCCGCTTCGAGGGCGGTCTCATGGCGGACATCCAACCTCCTGACTTCGAGACCCGGTTGGCCATCCTCAACACCAAGCTCGGGGTGCACAGCTCACTCGTCCCCGACGAGGTCTGCAGCTTCATCGCCCACAAGATCCAGAGGAACATCCGCGAGCTCGAGGGAGCGCTCATCCGCGTCCTTGCCCACGCCTCGATCAATGGGCAGGCGGTGAGCCTCGATGCGGCCCAGACCATCCTGCGCGACATCATCCCGGTCGGCGACAGCACGCCCGTCAGCATCGAGCTGATCCAGGAGCTGGTCGCGGCCTACTTCAACATCTCCGTCGAGGAGATGAAGGGCAAGCGGCGCGACAAGCACATCGTCTTCCCGCGTCAAGTGGCCATGTACATCGTGCGCGAGGAGACGGAGTCGTCACTCCCGGTGATCGGCAATGCCTTCGGAGGACGTGACCACACCACCGCGCTCCACGCCATCGAGAAGATCACCGACCTGGCCATCGAGGATGTGCGACTCCAGGGTGACCTGCGCCAGATCCGCCAGCGGCTGCATCAGCACTGATGGGCGAGAGGGAGAGCCCTGTGGATATGTGCGGCGAAACCTGTGGGCGCCGGCGGCAACGCGGCAGACGGGGACGGCGATGATCATCTCGGGACTCCCGGCGCACAGGTTGTCCCGCGCGATATGCCCGCTGCACGCTGTCCCTTCGTCGGTTATCCACCGTTCGGCTGCCCCTAGGGGCTACGACTGTTTCAAAGACTCTGTCAGCTCTCTTAATGGAGTCTGGTGACAACCGCGCCCACCGTGAGGTTCCCCGCAGCATGAAGTGCTCCGTCTCTCCATCCGCTCTCAGCGCAGCACTGTCACTCGTGTCGCGTGCCGTGTCACCTCGCTCCACGCTGCCGGTCCTCGGCAACGTGCTGCTCGAGACCACTGACTCCGGTCTGCGTGTCACGGCCACCAACCTCGACCTGACCATGTCAGCGACAGTCCCCGCCGAGGTGGAGCTCGACGGCCGTACCACCGTGCCCGCACGCCTGCTCAGCGAATATGTGGCATCGCTCGCCGAGGCTCCGTGCTCCATGGAGCTCGACCGCGGCACCCAAGTGCTCAAGCTCAGTTGCGGAGTGCATCGCACCAACCTCCACGGCATCGACGCCGTCGAGTTTCCGCCTCTCCCAGCACGGGAGGCCGACGCCTCCATCGAGCTCGACGCCGCGCTGTTCGCCAACGCGGTGTCACAGACCGCCATGGCGGCCAGCGGCGACGAGGCGTCTCCGGTCCTGACAGGAGTGCTCTTCCAGGTCGACGGCGACCGGCTCACGCTTGCCGCCACCGACCGGCACCGCCTCGCCGTCAAGACGCTCGACGTCAACGCCAGCGGGGAGAAGCCGTTCTCCGGGTCGGTGATCGTGCCCTCGCGCCATCTCAGCGAGGTGGCCCGGGCCGTGAACCCCACGCGGCCAACCGTGTCGATCAGCTTCAGCGAGCAGCGCAACCAGGTCTTCTTCAGCCTCAAGGATGTGGAGATCTCCTCGCGGCTCATCGAGGGCAACTACCCCAACTACACGCAGGTCATTCCGGGCGAGTCGACCACGACAGTCAAGCTGCCCACCGCCTCGCTGCTTCGGGAAGCCAAGACGGCGTCGGTGCTGGCTCGCGACGCCGCCAACCCGGTGCGGCTGCGTGTCGGCGACAACACGCTCACTCTGGTGGCCCAGACCGCCGAGGTCGGCGACGACGAGGCGCCGCTCAGCGCCAATGTCAAGGGCGACGACGTGCAGATCGCCTTCAACGCCCGGTACGTTCTCGACGCCCTCAGCGTTCTCGACTCCGATGAGGTGCAGCTCAGCTTCAACGGCTCGCTGCAGCCTGGGGTGATCCGGCCATCGGGACGCGACGACTACCTCTGCATCATCATGCCGGTGCGGGTTCCCTAGGGAACGCCTGTCAGTCTGAGTTCCGGAACGTCAGGGAGTACCCGCGACCCGGGCGGTTGACGAGGTCACAAGGAATCTCCAACCGAGCCAGGACTTTTCTCACCCGCAGGACATAGTTCCGCACCTCCTCGGGGAGCAGCGCGGAGTCCGACCAGGCGTATCCCGTGATCTGTGACGCGGTGAAAAAGCGGTGGGGATGGTCGAGCAGGAATTGCAGGAGCTCAAACTCTCGATGGGTGAGCACCGCCTCCTTCCCTTTGTGGCGCAGGACGCGACCACTCGGATCGAGCCACAGGCCCTGGAGCTTCCAGACCCGCTGGTACCACAGGTCCAGCCGGGCGTAGTACCCCTCCATCTGCGTCTGGATGATGGTGACGTCCTCGTCCGCGGCCTTCTGCGCCACCGGATGGAGCTTGGGCAACTCCCGCCGTACGCGGTCGAGCAGGCCGAGCTTGAAGCGGATCAGGTCGTCGTAGATGCTCATCCAGTGGCGCGCGTCCTCCCAGTGCTCGGTGTCGAGGTCCTCCCCCTCAAGAGGACGCGCCGCCGGTTTCTTTGCAGGAGCTGCCGCCATCGCGGCCACTATACGGAGCCTGTTGCTGATCTTCTTACGGCTGCCGGTGTATCACTGCACCATGAAGCCCGACCACGCTCTCGAGACACGGCCCGACATCGTCGCGGCGACCAGGGGCGGCGACGAGTCTCTGGGCATGGACGGTGAGGTTGATCCCGCCACCGCCACCCTGGAGCAGGCGCTGTTCTGGAGGAACATCTACGGCGAGATCCTGGCCATGGAGGAGGCGGTGCTGGCGCGGATCCAGCAGCTCATGGCCGACCAGTCACCACAGGCGCGCCGGGAGGTGGAGTTGACCAACGTCCCGGTGGTGGCGGCGCAGGCTGAACGATTCCGCTCGCGGCTGGGTTTTTGGGAGTCCCGCGTCGCCGTATATCAATAGGCGCCGTCAGTGTTGCTGAGCTTGTTGCGCCTCTGCGAGCAGGCTGACCAAACCACTCCGAGGAGAGCTCATGCTCGCCACCCCATCCGGCCTCGACAGCGTCCAGGCCCGCCGAGCGTATTTTCGAGACCGCCGCTCCCGCCATTTCGGCGCGTGGGCGATGACCGCCGTCTGGGTCAGCCTCGGAACCATAGCGAGTTGGATCCTGCTGGTCGGCGTCACCGGGCTGGTCCACTAGCGATGGCGGCGCTGTGCGAGCCGATGCCGCTGAGCGCCCCTGTACCGCCATGGCAGGTCACCGGCCGAGAGCAGCCGCCGGCCTACCGCGTTCTCATCGTTGATGATCGCCCCGAGTTGCGCGGGCTGCTGCGGGCTCGCCTGAACTCCGAGCTCGACATCGCGGTCGTCGGCGAAGCTTGCGACGGCGAGGAGGCGGTGCGGCTGACCAGGGCCCTCGCCCCATCAGCGGTGATCCTCGATCTGGAGATGCCGGTGATGCGAGGCGACGAGGCCATCCCGTTGATGCGGGAAGCCGCGCCAGGAATGGGCATCCTCCTCTACACGGGAGTTGCCCAGGTGCTCCTTGCCGACGGAGCGGCTCCAGATGCGATCGTGGGGAAGGGAGCGCCTCTCACGGAGGTGGTGACGCAACTGCGCGCCCTCCTGGAGAGAACCCGGTCCGAGGCTCTGCAGCTGGCGATGTGACCCGGTAGGGCCGGGCGGTATCCTGCCCCGGTGCGCGCGGTCACCATCGTCGACCACAGCCTCGCCGTCCGCGAACATCCCGACCCGCGTCCCGAGTCGGGCGAGGTGCTCATCGCGGTGCGCGCCGCCGGCCTCAACGCCGCCGATCTCCTCCAGGTGAAGGGGCTGTACCCGACTCCGCCGGGAAGCCCGCCGGACATTCCCGGCATGGAGCTCGCCGGCGAGGTGGTCGCGCTGGGACCGTCGGCATCGCGCTTCCAGGTCGGCGACCGGGTCATGGCCCTGCTCGGCGGAGGAGCCCAGGCGGAGCTGGCGGTGGTCCACGAGCGGTTGCTCATGCCCATTCCCGACAGCGTCGACTGGACCGCCGCCGGCGGTTTTCCTGAGGTGTTCACCACCGCCCACGACGCCCTCGTCACCCAGGCGACGATGCACCTCGGCGAGCGCGTGCTCGTCCACGGCGCCGCCGGGGGCGTGGGAGTGGCCGCGGTGCAACTGGCTCACCTGGCCGGCGCCCGCGTCACCGCCACTGTCCGCGCCCAACCGCTGCGGGACGACGTGGCGGCACTCGGCGCGGACACTGTCATCGCCCCCGAGGGCTTCGCCGACCACGGCCCGTTCGACGTCATCCTCGAGCTGGTCGGCGCCATCAACATCGCCGGCAACCTCGAGGCGCTCGCCGTGGGCGGACGCATCGTGGTCATCGGCATCGGAGCGGGAGCGCGCGGCGAGATCGACCTGCGTGCTCTGATGATGAAGCGCGGCCGGCTGATGGCGTCGACGCTCCGCGCCCGATCGCTCGAGGAGAAGGCGACTTGCGCGCGCCGCATCGAGGCGGAGGTCATCCCCGCCCTGGCCGCGGGACGTCTGCGCATCCCTGTGGCGGCGAGCTACCCGCTGGATCGGGCTGGGGAGGCATACGACCGCTTCGCCGCGGGCAAGAAGCTCGGCAAGGTGGTCATCGAAATCTGATATTTCGAGCTGAGATGTCATGCTCGGAGGTCGGGGAAACTACACGGAGCAGTATCGATGAGCATGCACATGGGCGGCTGGGGGCTGCTGCGCTCCCTGCGCAGCGAGGAAGCGACGAGGCAGCACCAGCTCACCCCCGGCATCGTGCGTCGCATCGCCGGGTTTGCCAGGCCCTACCGCGGCGCGCTGTCCGTGTTCCTTGTGCTCATCGTCATCGAGGCCATCGTCGGGGCCGTCAATCCGCTGATCTACCGCGCCATCATCGACAACGGCATCCTCGGACACAACGTCAACCTGGTCGCCGTCCTCGCCGGAGCCGTCGCCGGCCTGGCCATCTTCGACGCCATCCTCGGCCTCGCCCAGAGATGGCTCTCCGCTCGCGTCGGCGAGGGGCTGATCTTCGACATGCGCACCAAGGTCTTCGCGCACATCAACGAGATGCCCATCTCCTTCTTCACGCGAACCCAGACGGGCGCTCTCATCTCCCGGCTCAACAACGACGTGATGGGGGCGCAGCAGGCCTTCACCGACACCTTCTCCTCGGTGGTCGGCAACGTCATCGGGGTGAGCATCACGCTGGTGGCGATGTTCTTCCTCTCCTGGCAGATCACCCTGCTCTCGCTGATCCTCCTGCCCGTCTTCCTGCTGCCGGCGCGCTGGGTGGGACGGCGGCTGGCGGGCATCACTCGTGAGTCCTACAACCTCAACGCGCAGATGAACACCACCATGAGCGAGCGCTTCAACGTCTCCGGAGCGTTGCTGGTCAAGCTGTTCGGTCATCCAGAGAATGAGGTTCGAGGCTTCGCGGCCAAGGCCCGGCGCGTCCGCGACATCGGCATCCTCCAAGCCATGTACGCGCGCGTGTTCATGACCTCCCTGCTGCTCACGGCATCGCTGGCGACCGCTCTGGTGTACGGCCTCGGCGGCGCGCAGGCCGCGCAGGGCACGCTCTTGGTGGGAACGGTGGTGGCGCTGACCGCGTACCTCAACCGGCTGTACGGGCCGCTGACCGCGCTCTCCAACGTGCAGATCGACATCATGACCGCGCTGGTCAGCTTCGACCGCGTCTTCGAGGTGCTCGACCTGCCCCCGATGATCGCCGAGAAGCCCGGAGCCGTCCCGATTCCGCGCGGGCCGGCGACGATCGAGTTCGACCACGTCGACTTCCGCTATCCGGCCGCCGAGGAGGTGTCCCTGGCCTCGCTGGAGTCGGTGGCGGTGCTCGAGCGCAGCAACAACCAGCAGGTCCTCTTCGACGTCACCTTCACCGCCAAGCCCGGGCAGCTGGTCGCGCTGGTGGGTCCGTCGGGGGCCGGCAAGACCACCCTCAGCCACCTGGTGCCCAGGCTCTACGACGTGCGCGCCGGCGCAGTGCGCATCAACGGCATCGACGTGCGTGACGCCACCCTGGAGTCGATCCGGGCCACCGTCGGAGTGGTCACCCAGGACGCGCATCTCTTCCACGAGACGATCCGCTCCAACCTCCTCTACGCCAAGCCGGACGCCGGCGATGACGAGCTCTTCGAAGCCCTGCGCGCCGCCCAGATCCTGCCGCTGGTCACCTCGCTCCCCGACGGCCTCGAGACACTTGTGGGGGACCGCGGCTACCGCCTCTCGGGCGGGGAGAAGCAGCGCATCGCCATCGCCCGGCTGCTCCTCAAGGCGCCGGACATCGTGGTGCTCGACGAGGCCACCGCCCACCTCGACTCCGAGTCGGAGGCGGCGGTCCAGGAGGCGCTGCGGCACGCGCTCACCGGGCGGACGTCGTTGGTCATCGCCCACCGGCTCTCCACGGTCCGCGATGCCGACGTCATCCTGGTCATCGACCAGGGGCGGATCGTCGAGCAGGGCACCCACCGCCGGCTTCTCGCCGCTGGCGGGCTGTACTCTGAGCTCTACCGCACTCAGTTCGAGAGCCAGGCCACAGGGGAAACTGCTCCAGAGCCGGCCCCGGCGGCCGGACCAGCGGCCGTCTGATCAGATCTCAGTGGCCGCCGCCGCCTTCGCCTCCACCGGGGGGGCCGTACAGGTTCCTCGGCTTGGGCAGGGCCAGCACCATCAGGAAGACGAGACCGAAGCAGGCCATCTCGAAGAAGAGGCTGTCGCGGAAGGCGTGGTCGAAATCGTCGGCGACCGCCTGCGCCCCCACCGTCGCGACTGCGCAGGGGATCACCGCGGCCGCCGGCCGCGACGCGTTCCCCGGCGGGCAGTTCGTGGCCTGGGTCTGCGCCGGGCAGCCAGGCGGTGTTGCCGAAGGATCCGAGCTGCTCGCACGCGCAACGAAGCAGCGCGTGAACGTGGCGGTGGTGGCGGTGACCGCGGATTGCGGCACGCCGGTGGCGGAAAGGCGTGACGCCACGGCCGGCGCGCTGCTCTGGGCGACGACCGGCGCATAGCTGGTGACCTGGCCGAAGAAGATGCCGATGATGGCGCCGCCGAGCGCGCCACCGATCTGCTGCGCCGTGGTGAGCACCCCGGAGGCCCGCCGAAGATCCCGAAGGCGGCGCCGCGCTCGCGCGGCGGGAAACTCACCTGGATGACCGAGAGGACCTGCGGGTACATGAGCGCCGCCATCAATCCCTGGAAGACGCGGGCTCCGATCAGCTCCACCGGGCTCTGCGCAAGGCCGCAGATCGCCGAGGCGAGCGTGAAGCCCGCCACCCCGAGGATGAACAGGCGCTTGCGGCCGAAGATGTCACCGAGCCGCCCGCCGGTGATGAGCACGACGGCGTAGGCGAGCTGGTAGCCGGCGAGCACCCACTGGATCTCCGAGTACGTGGCGCCGAGATCTCGCTGAACGCTGGGGATGGCCACGTTCACGATGGAGATGTCGAGCAGGATCATGAACGACGCGATCAGCACCACCGCGAGCGCCTTCCAGCGCCGCGGATCCGCGGTCGGGACCGGCATCGCCGCCTCCGCTGCCCCAGCCACGCTCACCGGCTCCTCATGAGTCCAGGGTGGTGAACCGCAGGCGTCGCACCGCGGCGGCGCCGAGCCGCTCGTTGAGCATGGCCACGAGCCGCACCGAGTCGAGGTGGAGCTGGTGGCTCAACGACGTGTTGGCCACGCCCACCAGGAGCACGCCGCGCTCCAGGCTGATCGCCCGGCACATCGGCGCCAGAGCTGGACCGACGACCTCGTCGAAAACCTCGCGCACCTGTACCTCGCGCACCCGACCGCGAACCCCGAGCCCACGGAGGGCGGGATCGATGAGGTCGGAGAGCCGGTCCATCAGGTTTCCCCGACCTCCACCACCCGGCCGCGCTCCACCTCGAAGCGCCGCGTGCCTGCGGGAAGCATGTCGGGGAGCGGCTCGCTGCTGGTGATCAGGGTCTGCAGGCCGGCGCCGGCGAGGCCGGTGATGAGGTCGCGGCGGCGCCCGGGATCGAGCTCGCTGAGCACGTCGTCGAGCAGGAGCACGGGCATCACCGAAGCCCGTGAGGCGATGTGACGCACCTCGGCAAGTTTGAGGGCGAGGACGATGCTTCGCTGCTGCCCCTGGGAGGCGGCGCTGCGGGCGGGGCGGCCGCCGATGAGCAGCTCGAGGTCGTCGCGGTGAGGGCCGGCCAGCGTGGCACCGCGGGCCACCTCCTCGTCGTGGCGCCTGGCCAGTGTGTCCGAGAGTGCCGCCTCCGCGGCCACGGCGTCGCCGTCGGGGTCCATGCCTCCGTCGGGGACGTAGCGCAGCCCGAGCTCCTCGCCGCCTCCGATCTGCGCCAGCGCCTCGCGTCCGTGAGGAACGAGGGCGCGCACCAGCGCCGCACGGGCCACCTGGATGCGCGCCCCGCTGGCCACCAGCTCGCGGGTGAAGCCGTCGAGCGCATCGCGATCGGAGTTGCCCCCGCGGAGCTGGCGGAGGAGCGCGTTGCGCTGCTCGAGGACGTGGCGGAAGCGGAGCAGATCGGCGGCCGCGCGAGGGTCGAGCTGGGAGAGGACGACGTCGAGCAGCCGCCGGCGCCCGTCCGGTCCGGCCTTGACGAGCTGTAGATCCTCGGGCCAGAAGAGCACCACCGGACACAGCCCGAGGAGATCGCGGGCGGGGCGGGGGCTGCCGTCAACGGTGGCGGTTCGTGTAACCCGCCCGGACGCGAGGTCGCGGCGGAAGCGCACCGCCAGGGTGCGGTCGGCGGCGGGCCGGAGCACCTGGGCTTCGAGCAGGGCCTCGTCGCTGCCCCACTGCACCACGTCCGCGGAGCTCGCCGCGCGGGGAGACCGGGTGAGCAGCAGAGTTGCCACCGCCTCGAGCAGGTTGGTCTTGCCCTGTGCATTGCGCCCACCGACCACATTGATGCCGCTGCCGAACTCCACTGTCTGCTCGCTGTAGTTGCGGAATGCAAAGATGCGCAGACGTTGCAGGCTGCACGCGCCCGCCGCCACCGGCGGCTGCAGCAATGCGCTCATCGCCGCCCCGTGGCCATGGCGGCGATCAGCGCCGCGATCCGCTCGGTCGCCTCGGGGCGGGCCACGCCGGCCACTGCGGCGCGCATCACCGCCATCCCCGCCGAGCCGGGCAACGAGAGCTCGGCGAGGGCATCGACCAGCTCCCGCGTCCTGGGCACGTACCGGCCCGCGCCGATGTCGACCACCCACTCCAGGTTGCCCCGCTCCTGGCCGGGGATGTACCAGGTCAGGAGCATGGGCAGTCCGGAGCAGAGCGCCTCTGAGATGGTCCCAGGGCCGGCCTTGGTGACCACCACGTCAGCGGCGCGCATCCAGTCGGCCATGTTGTCGACGAAGCCGAGCACGGGGACGAGCCGGCCCTCAGCGTCGCGCAGCCCGGCGAGGCGCTGACGGGCTGACCGGTTGCGTCCACAGATGACCGCCAGCCCCACCGGCAGACCGGATTCCGCGATCGCTCGAGCGCGCACGTGAAGTCCTCCGGGCCCGTCGGCTCCGCTCGACACAAGGGCGGTGAAACGATCCTCGGCCAGACCCAGCCGCCGGCGCAGGCCGCGGCGCTCCTCGTCGTCGGGGATGGGACGTGCGAAGCTCGAATCGACGGGCAGCCCGAGCTGATGGCAGCGGTGGGCGGGGATCCCCGCCCGGCGGCAGCGATCGAGGCCCCCGGGCGAGGGGATCACCACCGCGTCGACGTCGCGGCACGCCCACCCGGCGTGCACGTCGACGAGGTCGGTGATCACCGTGATCATCGGGACGACGGGAGCAGGGCCGGCCCTCACCGCCTCTGCCGCCAGATGGTTGAGCAAGGGGTGAAAGGACACCACCGCCGCGGGCTGGAGCGAGTCCAGCAGCCGCCGCACCGCCAGACGAAGAGGGCGCAGTGCCGTTCGGCGCATCAGCGCCACCGCCGCCGCCGAGTCGGTGGCGTGGTACAGCCCCGCCCAGAGCCAGCGGGCGTGGTGGATGAGCGGCGAGTACAGGTCGGCCGTGCGGCTGAGCAGGGTGGGTGAGGTGCTGGCCGAGGGATCGACGATGTGGACGTCGAACTCGCCAGGTGAGTCCATCTCCAGCCGTCGCGCGACCGCTGCGGCGCCCGCGCGATGGCCTCCGCCGGTGTCGGCGATGAGAAAGAGAAGCGGCGTGCTCATGTGCCCGAGCAGCCTACTGAAGCGCGCGGCGGCGCCGGTCAATCCGAGAACGCGACTGCTTGGGCCTCGAGCCCGCCAGTGGTGAAGCGGGTCATGGCGAGCTCGCCCGTCCCGTCGGCGTTGGCGACATACGCCTGGCGCACCCCGTTGGGATCGACGCCGAGGCAGACCAGCCGCCGTCCGTCCGCGGCGGTGCGCACGCTCTGCAGGTCGGGCGCGCCCGTGCCCAGTGTGACGGTCGTGGTGTCGCCGCCGACCACGCTGATGCGCACCAGCTGCGTGCCGTCGACGGTGGTGCTGACCGCAAGCAGCACCCCTTCGCCGGCGAAGCCGACGGCCTGGAGGTGACCCGTCAGTCGTTGCGCGCTGCCGGGCCCCCCCGGCGCTGGCGTCACCACCACCCCTCCGCCCGAGGTGGCCAGGGCGATCCGCCCCCCTCCCGGTGACACCGCCACCGCCGTCGAGGCCGGGGGCGCTCCTGGGAGCTGGTACTGCGCATCGACCTGCTGATCGACGAGCTCGACCGCCGCTGGGACGCCTGCGGTGGCCGCGGTGCTCAGCACCAAGGTGGTGTTCGCCGCCCACAGAGGCGGGGCCGTCACGGTGGTGTCGGCGGCCAGCACCGAGAGCCTTCCCGAGCGCACGTCGGAGACGTCGATGTGAGCGCCCGCTGCCAGCGCCAGCCGGGTTCCGTCACGCGACCACGAGGGCAGGGTTCCGTCGGGGATGTCGGCGATCACGGCGCCGTACACAGTGTCGATCACCTCGAGCGCTGAGGTCGAGGTCTGAGCATCGTTGACGACCACCGCCACATGGGTCCCGTCCGGCGAGGTGGCAGCCGCCGCGTAGGTCTGCAATGCCGCCCCTGTCGCCAGGGCGCCGCAGCCCGTGCTGATCGCGCAGCGAGGCGCCTTGAGCAGAACCGGGGCCGCGATCGGCTCGCCCGCCGCGGCCGGCGCCAGCGCGGGTAGGAGCACCTCGGTGGCGCGTTCGCCCTGCACGCCCGCAAGGACAACGGCGTGGGGGCCCTCCATATGCTCCCCGGTGGTGAACTGGAGGGCCACGGCGGTGGCCAGGAATTGCTCGTCCTCGCCGCGCGCGGTGCGGGCGACGCCGATCGTGTACGTGACGTCGGGGGCCATCGTCTGGCCGGGGAGGATCACGAAGCGGCTCTTGTCGAGTGAGTTGCCAACCACCCGGGTTCCGGGCACCGCGGGGGTCAGGGTGATCGCCCCGGCGGTGGTCGGCGCGTCCATGGGCGCGGAGAAAGACACCGCCAAGCGTGCGTCGACGGCGACGTCGGTGGCGTGGTCCGCGGGCGTGCTCGCGGCGAGCAGGGGAGCGGGCGCGGTGGTCAGGTCCCAGTGGTGGTCGAGACCGTTGCGATCACCTTGCGGATCGGAGAACCCCCCGGCCAGGGTGAAGTGATACGCGGTGGCGGGCCGGAACACGGCCCCCAGGTGGACCAGCTCGAACCCCGGTTCCGGGTCGAGCCAGTGGATCCAGCACGCTGCCGTCGACGGGGCGCTGAACACTGTGCTGAAGTCGCACCCGGGAATCGCCGGGCTCACCGCCGCGGTGACTGTGAAGCGACCGACGATGCTGGAATGCGTCACCGGACGATCGAAGACCACGCGCACCGGCGCATCGGCCAGGACCGAGGTGGAGCCGCGGTTGGGCTCCAGCGAGATGATCTGCGGGGGGGCGCTGAAGCAGCTGGTGAGGAGGAGGGCGAGAACGCCCCCGGCCAGCCCACCACCGAGCAGCCGGATGACCCGATCCAGCCGTCGGTCGCCGGCGGCGGCAGGCCTGTGCGTGCCGCTAGGACGGCCGGGAAAGGACCGCCTCAGCGTCAATACCTTCGCGGGAGGTGTCATCGCCGCGCACCTCGATGCGGGCGGGCCGCTCGGATGCCAGGGCGGCCACCTCGTCGGTGCCCGTCTGTGCCGTTGGGGACTCGGCCGTGTACGCGGCCAGCACGTCTCCCTGCTTGAGGAGGATCACGCCAGTCTGCGAGCCGCCCACCACGATGACCGAGCCGTCGAGCTTCTCCTCGCTGAGGTACTCGAGCAGCGCGGGGAAATTGACGAACCGGGCGAGCAGGCCGGCGAACAGGGGCGGCCCGGTCAGCAGGCGGGCGATCGAGGTGACCGTGTCGCTGTCGAGCTCGACGACGTCGAGGAGGCCCTCACCGGTGTCCATCCGGCGCCGGAAGATGGAGAACGCCTCCTCGCCGTGGGCAGATCCGTCCGGGCCGGCCTCCGCCTCCACCAACTCGCCGTCGCGGAAGAGGAGCACTCCCGAATCAGCGCCGGTGATGAGCCGGATGAAGCCCGTATGCCGGTCGGTTCGCAGCGTGCGCAGGAGTCTCGGGAAGTCCACGAAAGCGCTCTTGAGCCCCTCGTACTGGATGTGTCCCGACGGGATCGGGAGGCTCCCAACCGATGTCGCCTGGGGAGCCCAGGCCGGGCTGGCGGGGAACGCCGGCGCGCCGGGAACGGAGGTGGGCGAGTACTCAGCTGGGGCGTAGGTGGGCGCGCTCTCCTGGGCCGGCGTGGCCGGGGTCCACGGATCGACGCTCGCCGCCTGGCCCGCTTCCTCGGACCGCCGCGGGCTCCACGACCCCGTCGACTCCGTGGTGGCCTCGGGGGTCGGGGCCGGGCTCCAGATCGCCGGCTCGGGCATCCCGCTGCTTCCGGTCGAGGCCGCCTGCCCTTCGATGGCGCGCAGCGAGGGCGCGGTCCCCGAGGCCACTGCCACAGGCGCCTCCGCGGTGCCCTCGGCGGTGGCGATCAGCTCCGCGGGCGACGATTTGATGGTCTCCTCCGCGGGGAGCTTGGCCCGGGGGTCGAAACGGAAGCTCCCGTCGTGCCAGGAGAGCGCACGGAGCACCACATCCTCCCCGTCCCCGTCGGGGGCGGTGGCGTGGAAGAGGTGGCCGAACAGGAAGAAGAGGGAGCAGCTGTCCGAGCCGTCCTCAAGGGTGAGCGTCCCGGTGGCCCGCTCGGACTGCATGGTCTGCAGCAGCGAAGCGAGGTCCGACTCCTGCAGCGAACCCTGAGTCTGCACTTGGGGTGACTCCTGTGACGGGCGGT
>DAIUFS010000022.1:0-25842 GCA_036844485.1 Candidatus Dormiibacterota bacterium
CGCCGTAGATGATCTCGCGCTGCTTGTTCATGACGTCGTCGTACTCGACGACGTGGCGGCGCGTGTCGAAGTTGGCGCCCTCGACGCGGGACTGCGCGCCCTCGATCTGCCGCGACACCATGCGGTTCTCGATCGGCACATCCTCCTCGATGCGCAGCCGATCCATGATGCCCTGCATGCGCTCGCCCCCGAAGACGCGCATCAGGTCGTCCTCGAAGGAGAGGAAGAAGCGCGTCTCACCGGGGTCGCCCTGGCGGCCGGAGCGCCCGCGCAACTGGTTGTCGATGCGCCGCGAGTCGTGCCGTTCGGTGCCGATGATGTAGAGGCCGCCGACGTCGGTGACTCCCTGGCCGAGCACGATGTCGGTGCCGCGGCCCGCCATGTTGGTGGCGATCGTCACCGAGCCGCGCTGCCCGGCGTCAGCCACGATCTGCGCCTCGCTCTCGTGGAACTTGGCATTGAGGACGCTGTGGACAATGCCCCTCTTCTCGAGCATGCGTGACAATCGCTCACTCTTCTCGATGCTGGTTGTGCCCACCAGCATCGGTTGCCCGGCCTGATGGCGCTCGGCGATCTCCTCCACCACCGCCGTGTACTTGGCCTCCTCGTTCTTGTAGATGAGGTCGGTCTCGTCGTTGCGAATCATCGGCTGGTTGGTGGGGATGGGCACCACCTCCAGCTTGTAGATCTTGTCGAACTCCTCCGATTCGGTCAGCGCCGTGCCCGTCATGCCGGCCAGCTTGTCGTAGAGGCGGAAGAAGTTCTGGAAGGTGATCGTCGCCAGCGTGATGTTCTCCTGCTGGACGCGCACTCCCTCCTTGGCCTCGATCGCCTGGTGGAGGCCGTCGGACCAGCGCCGGCCGGGCATCGTGCGCCCGGTGAACTCGTCGACGATGACCACCTCCTTGTCCGCGTTGACAAGGTAGTCGCGGTCGCGCAGGTAGAGCGCATGCGCCTTGAGCGCCTGGTTGATCTGATGCGCCTCGGTGACGTGCTCGAGCTCGTAGACGTTCTTGATGCCGGTCCACTGCTCGATCTTGGCGATTCCCTCGTCGGTGAGCGCCACGGACTTGGTCTTCTCGTCGATCGTGTAATCGTCCTCGGCCACCAGCCGCGGGATCAGCCGCGCGTACGTGTAGTACTTCTCCGTGGGCTCGTTGCCCTGCCCGCTGATGATCAGCGGGGTGCGCGCCTCGTCGATGAGGATGGAGTCGACCTCGTCGACGATCGCGTAATGGAGATGGCGCTGCACGCAGCGGTCGAGCGACTGCGCCATGTTGTCGCGCAGGTAGTCGAAGCCGAGCTCGTTGTTGGTGGCGTACGTGATGTCCGCGGCGTACGCTTCACGGCGGGTGCAGGGCCGCAAGTGCTGCAGGCGCGGGTCGGGATGGGTCTCGTCGAGGTACTCGGGGTCGTAGATGTACCCGAAGTCGGGATTGTCGACGGGACCGGGCACGATCACGGCCACGCTCATGCCCAGGGCCGAGTACAAGGGCGCGTTCCATCCCGCGTCGCGGCGGGCCAGGTAGTCGTTGACGGTCACCAGATGGGTGCCGCGTCCCTCGAGCGCGTTGAGGTAGAGCGCCAGCGTCGCCACCAGCGTCTTGCCCTCACCGGTTCTCATCTCGGCGATCCGTCCCTGGTGGAGGACGATGCCTCCGATCAGCTGGACGTCGTAGTGGCGCAGTCCGAGGGTGCGCACGGCCGCCTCCCGAACCGCCGCGAACGCCTCCGGAAGCAGCAGGTCCAGCCCCTGGCGGCGCTCGGCGGCGCGCTCCACCACCTCCTTGCGGGCGTACTCGGCCTCGGCGTCCTCCTCCTCGTCGCTGGTGAGGCCCTGGCTGTACGTCTGGCCGAAAGTGAGGTCGATACCAGTCACACCCAGGCGCGCACGAAACTCGTCCGTCTTGGCGCGCAGCTCCGCGTCGCTGAGCTTCTGCATCTCCGGCTCGAGCTCGTTGATGCGGTCGACAGCGCCGCGGTGGCGCTTGATCTCGCGGTTGATGGGATCGCCGAGGATCTTGTGGAGGACAGGCATCGGCCTTCAATTCTCGCAGGGCAAGGCGGAACAGGCGCGCCCCTTCACAGCACCGCTGCCAGAACCGCGATCTCGACGCGATCGGCTCCGGCCTCGAGAAGGACTCGCCTGGCGGCCCGGCATGTGGCGCCGGTGGTGAGCACGTCGTCGATCAGCCAGACCGTGGGTCCGGCGCTGGCGGCCGACGCGGTGAAGGCACCGTCGACGTTGGCCTGGCGGGCGGCGCGGTCGAGGAGGCTCTGCGGCCGGGTGTCGCGGCTGCGCTCGAGCAGAGGCGAGATCGGCAGCCGGTGGAAGTCGGCCAGGGCAGTGGCCACGACCGCGGCCTGGTTGTAGCCGCGCTCGGCAATGCGCCACCGGCCCAGCGGGATCGGGGTGACGATGGCCGTCGCCGACGGCGGCTCCAGCCGCGCCGCACCCAGCCAGGCCAGCGCCCGCAGGGCCCGCCGGCAATCGCGGAACTTGCCGTGGTGGACCACGTTGCGCACCTCGGCGCCGTACACGAAGGCGGCCCGGGCCCCGCCCAGGAGTGGTGGTGGGGTGGCCTCGATGGCGGCGACGCAATCCTCGCAGAGCGGCGCCCCGCCCTCCCCGCACCCGGCGCACCTGGTGGGGGCAACGCCCTCGATCGCCGCCGCCAGCAGCCGCCGTGCCGCCGCACCATACATTTCTGTGTATGTTAGCCGACCCGCGTCTCCGCGCACGCGGCTCACGGCGCCGGCACGGCATGCTTGGACCGGTGAAGAAGGCACCGCTGGCGGTCGCGGCGATCGCCATCCTCGGTATCGCGCTGGCGTTGCGCCTGCACGGCTACACCAGCGACCCCGCCCCGGGAGCCAATTACGACGGCCTGGGCTGGGCGTGGCAGGGGCAGTCGCTGATCCTCCAGCACTACCCCCAGGCGTGGTCATGGCAGTCCAGCTACCACCCCACTGTCTTTTGGGCGATGCCGAATCACATCTTTCTCCCCGTGGTCTCGCCCTACTTCGACCATCCGCCTCTCTTCGCCCTCATCCTCGGAGGCCTCGCCGTGCTCGCCGGCCAGCACACTCCGGAGCAGATCACCGACTCTGTGATCCGCCTGGTGCCGATCGCCCTCAGCCTGATCACCCTGGTGTTCACGTACGCGCTGGTGCGCCGCCTCACCGGCAGGCAGTGGATCGCCCTCGTGGTCGCGGCGGTGCTCGCCGTCTCGCCGCCGATGGTGCTGACCGCGCGGCTGGTGGAGAGCGAGGCGCTGCTCACGCCGCTGCTGCTCGCCGCCCTGCTGCTCGTCCTGCACGTCCGCGACGGCGGGGGCCGCTGGTCGATCGCCGGCCTCGCCGCCGTGTGCGCCGCCGCCGTGCTGGTGAAGGAGCCCGGGATCATCGTCGGCGTCATCGCCGCGGTCATCCTCGTCGTCTCACCGGGACGGCGTCGGCTGGCCTGGGTGGGGCTGGCGGGCACGGTCGGTGGCATCGCCATCTACCTCACGTACGCCACGGCGATCGACTGGCATGGCTTCGTCGCCACGGTCATGTCCGAAGCCGGCCGGCGCTCCTCGGTCACCCTGGCGCTGACCAGGTTCTTCACGTCCACCGCCGAGGGTCTCGGCAATTTCGTCCCGCTCGTCGACCCGGTGTGGTACCTCGGCTGGCCGGTGCTCATCGGCCTTGCCGTCTGGCGCCGGGAATGGCGCCCGGTGGCCTTCGCCGCGCTCGCCTACGCTGTGACGATCGGCCTCCTCGGCGACGCTCGGGCGATGCGCTGGATCGGCTGGTACCGCATCCCTGACGAGCCGCTGCTGTATGCAGCAGTGATCGCTGCGCTCTGTCTCGGGCTGAGCGCGTTGTGGACTCGTGTTGCGCCACGTCTGGCGCGCAATGCGGCGCAGCTGCAGGGAGGCTCACCATCGCCCGGCTGATCTACTCGGTCCTTGCGTCGCTCGACGGCTACGTGGCAGACGAGAACGGCAACTTCGACTGGGCCGCCCCCGACGAGGAGGTGCACGCCTTCGTCAACGACCTCGAGCGGCCGGTCGGCACCTACCTCTACGGGCGCCGGATGTACCAGACGATGGTGGACTGGGAGACAGCCCCCACCGACGCCGGCCAGCCGCCGGTCGTGCGCGACTACGCGAAGATCTGGCAGGCCGCCGACAAGATCGTGTACTCCACGACGTTGGAGGCAGTTTCCAGCGCAAGGACGCGGATCGAGCGAGACTTCGACCCCGAGGCGGTCCAGCAGATGAAAGCCCGAGCGGGGCGCGACATCAGCGTGGGCGGCTCCCACCTCGCCGCCCAGTCGATCAGCGCCGGATTGGTCGATGAGCTCCACCTGTTCGTCGTGCCGATCGTGGTGGGCGGCGGCACACGATCGCTCCCCGACAATGTGCGCGTGAACCTGGAGTTGGTGGACGAACGCCGCTTCGCCGGTGGCGTGGTCCACCTCCATTACCGAGCCAGCCGGTGAGCGCAGCCGCAGTCACGGTTCGCGACTGGCTGACCTCTCCGACGGCGCTGCGCGTGCCCCGGATCACGGCCGCCTTCTGGATCATCAAGTTGCTGTCGACAGCGATGGGCGAGTCCACGTCCGACTACCTGGTGCACGTGATGGTGCCGGAGCTCGCCGTCCTGTTCGGCTTTGCCGGCTTCGCGGTTGCCCTCTACCTCCAATTCCGAGTGGCCCCCTACATCGCCTGGACGTACTGGCTCGCGGTCGTCATGGTCGGTACCTTCGGGACCATGGCGGCCGACGTCCTCCACGTCGGTCTCGGCGTTCCCTACCAGGCCTCAGCCCTTCTCTACGCGATCGCTCTCGCCGCGGTATTCGCCGCCTGGTGGCGCACCGAGAAGACGCTCTCCTTTCACAGCGTCGACACACCTCGCCGCGAGCTCTTCTACTGCGCAGCGGTGGTGGCCACGTTCGCGATGGGTACTGCGCTCGGCGACTTCACCGCCTACAGCCTTCACCTCGGCTACTTCCCGTCGGCTCTGGTCTTGGCCGCTCTGATGATCGTCCCCATCGGGGCTACCGCGTGCTGCGATGGAATGCCGTGTTCACCTTCTGGTTCGCCTACGTCCTCACCCGGCCCCTCGGGGCCTCCCTCGCGGACGGGCTGGGAAAGCCGAGCGGCGTCAGCGGGCTGGGGCTCGGCAACGGCCGGGTGGCGCTCGGCCTCGCCGTCCTGATCGTCGCCGGCGTCGCCTACCTGGCGATGACCAGGGTCGACGTGCAGGCCGCCCCCTAGGGCGTGTCGGACACCAGCCGCACCACGTCACCGACCTGCACCCCGGCGCGCTCGAGAGTCCCCTTCGGCAGCTCGATGGCCGCCTTGGCCCGCCTCACGATCCGGCTCATTCGCCATGGCTTCAGACCGTGGTAGAGATGGACAACCACGCCATCGCCGTCGACGAAGACGACGTCGAGTGGAAAGCGCATGAAGAACATGTGGATGGAGCTGCAGGGGCGCAGCGCCAGCCCGTGTCCGTCTGGCAGGTGACCGCGGAACATCAGCCCGCGGAAGCGCGAGAGCACGCTGCCGGCCACCTCGACGTGGCCGGCCACCACCACACCGGCGGCGGTCTCCAGGCGGAACCCGGTTCCCATGGTGCGCATGGTACCCAGCAATTCGACCCAGGTCGAACAATCGCCGCCTCGGGGTATGGTTGAAGCCATGAGCACTCACACCGTCGAGATGTACACCGATCCCCTCTGCCCCTGGGCCTGGCTGTCATCACGCTGGCTCTACGAGGCGGAGCGGGTCCGCTCCTTCACCGTGGTCACCAAGGTCTTCTCGCTGGCGGAGGTCAACAAGGACAAGCCGGACATCGCCAAGCACCTCGAGTCGATGCGCCGCGGAGGAAGGATCCTCATGGCGGCGCGCCAAGCAGGCGGCGAGGCGGCCATCCGTGCCGTGTACACCGAGCTCGGTGAGGCCCAGCACGAGCGCGACGAGCGACTGGGCGACGAGGCCACGCTGCGAGCGGCGGTCACCGCGGCCGGCCTCGACACATCGCTCGTCGAGACCGCGCTGACCGACGACGGCATCCAGGCGGCGGTGGTCGCCGAGCACAACGCCGCCGTCGAGCGCGGCGCGTTCGGCGTTCCCACCCTGAGCATCGACGGCAGCCCGGTCTACTTCGGTCCCATCGTCGACCGGCGCATCACCGGTGAGGAGGCGGGCGAGCTCTGGGACATTGTGCGGCCGCTGCTGCTCCACCCCCACGTCTTCGAGCTGAAGCGGGACCGCTCCGAGCCCTACATCGGCCGCACCCGGATCCGCCTCGCGGCCGCCGCCGCCGCCGGCTGACCCCGCGCCTCGCGCGCGTACCGCGGGCGATTCCCGGTTGAGCCGACTCCCCGGGGGGATAATCGACTCATGACCTCCGCCGCACCGCCGGCAACCATCTCGCGGATCAGGCTGGCCATCGCGGCCGTGAGCCTCATCGCCGTCCTGGAGATCGGCGGCGGGCTGCTCTCAGGCTCCCTGGCGCTGCTCAGCGACGCCGGTCACCTCGTCACCGATTCGGCAACCCTCGGGCTGACCTGGCTCGCCATCTCGCGCAGCCGCCGTCCGGCGGGCGCGGAGCACACCTTCGGCCACCACCGCGGCGGGATCGTGGTCGCAGCGCTCAACGGGGCGGTCCTGTTGCTCATCGCCGCGGCCATCGCCATCGGAGCGATCTCCCGCCTGCAGCACCCCTCGTCGGTGTCAGCGGTGCCGGTGCTGGTCATCGGCCTGCTGGCTCTGGTGGGCAACAGCGGCATCGCGCTCCTGCTCCGGAGCGCCGGCGGAGGCCTGGGTGTGCAGAGCGCAGCGTTGCATGTCATCGCCGATGCCCTGACCGACGCCGCCGTCGTCGTCGGCGCCATCGCGCTGCTCCTCTTCGGCTGGACGCGCGCCGATGCGGTGGTGTCGCTGGTCATCGCCGCGCTCATCGTGACCGGCGCCGTGCGTCTGCTCCGTGAGGCCCTCCACATCCTCAATGAGGGGACGCCTCGCGACCTCGACGCCCAGGTGGTGAGCACGAGGATCCGCACCTTGCCCGGGATCGAGGGAGTTCACGACCTGCACATCTGGTCGCTCGACCGCGAGCACCGCGCACTCTCGGCTCACATCCTCGTCGCCGACCGCCCTCTGGGCGAGGTGACCGCGATGATCCGCTCCGTCGAGCTCCTGCTCTGCGAGGAGTTCGACATCGAGCACGCCACCCTGCAGCCGGAATGCCCGTCGTGCTCAGTCGAAGCGCCGCTCTACTGCAACATCGAGGGCCACCATGAACTGGTGCACGTGGGGGTGCACGAGCCTCTCTGAGATCCCTCAGTCGGGATTGGGGAAGCTGACCCGCACCTCGGTGCCCTCGCCGACCAGGCTGCGGATGTCGAGGTGGCCGTCCTCGATCTCGGCGCGCTGGCGCATGGTGATGAGGCCGAGCCCGGTGCTCCGGCCCAGGCGAGCCTCGGTGGCAGCGACGTCGAAGCCCTCGCCGTCGTCGAGCACCACGGCAGCAACACGCTGAGGCTGAAAGAGAAGCGACACCTCGACGGTGCGGGCATGACCCTGCGCCACCGCGTTGGCCACCGCCTCCTGGACGATGCGGAAGATGGCCATCTCCACGCCCGGTCGAAGCCGGCGGGCCTGCCCGAGAACCATCACGTGAGCGCTGGTGGCGCCGGCCAGGTCTGACACCAGGTGGCGCAGCGACGGCGCCAGGCCATCCTCGTGCAGCTCCTCGGGATGGAGGCGGAACACCATGCCCTGGAGCTCGCGCAGTGCCGCGTCCGTGGAGCGGCGGCAGCTGGCCGCGCCGTCGCTCGCACCGCGCCCGTCCTCGGCGACCGCGCGACCGATCAGCTCGGTGTGCAGCGCCGCGTCGGCCAGGAGCTGCATCGGTCCCTCGAAGATGCGCCGCGCAGTGCTGTCGTGATCGACGTCGATGAGGTGGAAGAGCTGGCGCACCGCCTGGTTGGCGGCCGCGCCGGGGCCGTCGATGGAGGCGCCCCCGAGGGTGTCGATCCCGACCAGCGAGGCGCTCACCTCGCGCAGGGTCGCGCGCTGCTCGCGGAGTGCGTCGATACGCCCGCGCAGGCAGATCATCTGCTCGTCGAGCCGGGCCAGCGCGGCGCGCAGGTCGAGATCCTCCTCGAGGTGCTGGCGGTAGCTGGCAGAGCCTCGCGTCAAGCGCTGGAGCATGGCCTTGTGGTTGGCGGCGTACGGCTTCTGCTGAGCCTTGATCGCCTTGCGCTCCGCCTCGGCGGCTGTGTGGGCGGCCTCGAGGCGCTCGATGAGGTCGTCGATGTCGGTGGCCCGGCCGTCGACGCTGTAGCGCAGCCCCACCAGAGGAGAGCGCGCCACACGCACATCGAGCGTGAAAGGTGGTGCGGAGATGTCTGTGGCCACCGTCTCCCCATCCTGCATCGATTGGCGCGTATGCCCCCACCCCAAGTCTACCGCGCCGTCAGCGCCAGCGCCGCCGCAGCCGCAGTCGGACCAGGTCGAGGAGGACCATCCCCGAGTCGCGGAGGGCGCTGACCCGCGAGTCCTCGCGGTGGCTCCAGCGCACCGCCACCTCGGCGATCTCCCAGCCCTGGCGACGAGCGCGCACAAGGGCCTCGGCGTCGAACCCGAACCCCCGGATCCGCAGAGGCTCGAAGCACACCGTCGCGGCCTCTGCGGTGAAGACCTTGAAACCGCACTGGGTGTCGTGCAGGCCGGGGAGCACGAGCAGCTGCACAAGGCGGTTATAGGTGCGCCCCATCATCTCGCGGCGCCCGGGCTGATGGACGCCGATGGTGGACCCGGGCAGGGCCCTCGACCCGATGGCCACCTGGCAGGCGCCGACGAGGCGCTCACGGAGCCGGGGCAGCTCCTCGATGGGCGTGCTCAGGTCGGCGTCGCTGAAGAGGCGGTGCTCGCCCCGGGCGCGGAGCATGCCGGCGCGGACCACCGCGCCCTTGCCCTGGTTGCGCGGCAGGGCGATGACGGAGAGCTGCGCCCAGCTCTGAGCGAACGCCTCGACGATCGCGACCGTGCTGTCGACGCTGCCGTCGTCGACGACGATCACCTCGTACTCCTCGCCGGCGGCATCGAGGTACTCGCGGATCCGCTCCAGGGTTGCCGGGATGCGGTCGTGCTCGTTGTAGGCGGGGATGACGACGCTGATCACCGGCGCGCCTCGCGCCGTTCCAGGAACCAGAACTGCGGCAGCACCAGCTGGCGCCGCCAGCGGCTGGGCTCGAGGGCCAGCCGCCACAGCCACTCCAGCCCCGCGCGCCGCACCAGCGACGGTGCCCGCCGTGCGGTGCCGGCCAGGTAGTCGAGCGTGCCGCCGACGCCGATGCCCAGACGCGCCCGCATCGTGCCCAGCTGGTCGCGCAGAAACCGCTCCTGGCGGCCACCCCCGTAGGCGGCGGCCACCACCTGGGGAGCCGAGCGCCCGACGCGCTGCGCGGTCGCCGCTGTGGGGTCGCCGCCATCCGCCACCACATCGAGGTGGGGATGGCGGCGACGGAGAGCCGTGGCGGCGCGCTCCGCCACCGCCGCCCCCCCGCCCACCAGAGCCACCCGGTGGCCGAGCTCCTGCGCATGGGGAAGGTAGGCCTCGAAGAGGTCGGCGCCGCCGACGCGCACGGCGTTGTACCCGCGGCGGCGCAGCGCGCGGACCAGCCCGACCCCGTCGGGGACGATCAGCGCCGCCGCTTCGAGGATGGCTTGGAAGTCGGGCTCACGGCGAGCCCGCATGAGGATCTCGGGGTTGAGCGTGACCACGATCGCCGGACCGGCGGGGGCGGAGGCCTCGAGCAGATCGACCAGCCGTCGCACGGCTGTGCCCATGTCGACGACGTCGACGGGGCAGCCGAGGACGCGCGCGCGCGTCGTGAGAGCCATCGCCGCGGAACACTAGCAGGCCATGGTCACCGGGCCCGCCGGCGCTGTGACTACGCCGTCCCCACCGCGACCTTCGGCAACTCCGCCAGCGCCGAATCGAGCCGATCCTGGGGGAGCTCCACGTCCGTGAGAGTTCCCGCGAAGTACGCGTCGTACGCCGCCAGGTCGAAGTGCCCATGTCCCGAGAGGTTGAACAGGATTACCCGCGAGTCACCGGCCTCGCGTGCCGCCGCGGCCTCCTCGGCAACCGCGCGAAGCGCGTGGGAGGGCTCCGGCGCAGGAAGAATGCCCTCGCATCGGGCGAAGCGCACCGCCTCCGCGAAGCACTCGTTCTGCTTGTAGGCGCGAGCCTCGATATGGCCGTGCTTGACGAGGAGGCACAGCGACGGCGCATCCCCGTGGTAGCGCAGGCCGCCGGCGTGGATGGTCTCGGGGATGAAGTTGTGGCCCAGCGTGTACATGGGGACCACCGGCCCCATGCCGGCGGTGTCGCCGAAGTCGTATGCAAAGATTCCCCGTGTCAGCGTCGGACAGGCCGCCGGCTCCGCGGCGATGAAGCGAGTCGTCGTGGTGCCGGCGAGGCGGTCGGCGAGGAAGGGGTAGGCGAGCCCGGCGAAGTTCGAGCCGCCTCCGACGCATCCGATGACGACGTCGGGATACGCATCGGCCATCTCCATCTGCCGCTTGGCCTCCTGGCCGACCACCGTCTGGTGGAGGAGGACGTGATTGACGACCGATCCCAGCGAGTAGTGACTGTCATCGCGCGTCGCCGCGTCCTCGACCGCCTCGGAGATGGCGATGCCCAGGCTGCCCGGCGATTGCGGGTCCTGGGCGAGGACGCTGCGACCGAACTCCGTTCGATCCGTCGGTGAGGGGAGCACCGTCGCTCCCCACGTCTCCATCAGGGCGCGCCGATACGGCTTCTGCTGAAAGGAGATGTTGACCATGTACACCATGATCTCGAGACCGAACAGGCCGCCGGCGAACGCCAGGGCCGACCCCCACTGTCCAGCACCAGTCTCGGTGGTCAGTCGCTTGATGCCCTCCTCGGCGTTGTAGTACGCCTGCGCGACAGCGGTGTTCGGCTTGTGCGACCCGGCGGGGGACACCCCCTCGTACTTGAAGAAGATCCGGGCCGGGGTGTCGAGCGCCTTCTCCAGCCGCGTCGCCCGGTACAGCGGCGTCGGGCGCCACATCTTGTAGATGTCACGGACCCGATCGGGGATCTCGATCCAGCGCTCGGTCGACACCTCCTGGCCGATGATCGCCATGGGAAAGATGGGGGTGAGATCGGGAGGTGTCAGCGGCTCGAGGGTGCGGGGGCTCAGGAAGGCGCCGAGCGGCTCCGGGAGGTCGGCCAGGATGTTGTACCAACGCTCCGGAAGCTCGTCCTCGGTCAGAAGAAACTTCGTGGGCATCCTCTCTCCTCCACCGGCCGGCTGGCCGCTTGGAGCGCAGGATACGCGCTGCCCTCACACAGGGTTATCGGAGAGGGCGCGTCAACGCCCTCCACCTGCCCCACGAACACCCATCCACTGCGGTAGTGTTCGCAGTCCGCACGAGAGGAGGACAGCAATGCTTGAAGGGGCCACGGCTCACGCAGTCCTGCCGGCCATGGACATGGATCGAGCCAAGGAGTTCTACACCGAGAAGGTCGGGGCGGTGCCTCAGAAGTCCGGCAAGGGCGGGGCCTTCTTCGCTGTCGGCGAGTCCGTGTTCAGCATCTACCCGACGCCGAATTCGACCCGCGGTGGGCACACGCAACTCGGACTGCGGGTGCCCGATGTCCGCGCCGCGGTGGCGGACCTGCGCTCGCGCGGCATCGTCTTCGAGGAGTACGACTTCCCGGGCCTGAAGACAGTCGACGGCGTCGCCGATATCGGGGACGGGTCCGCCGCCTGGTTCAAGGACACCGAGGGCAACATCGTCGGGGTCGTGGAGCTCAACTTCTAGCGACCCGCCGGGCGCGTTACGCCTCCGCCGCTCGCACCGACGCCGGCCGGCGCGGTGAGGTCCGCGACAGCAGTTGAAACATGCCACCAAGGTTGAGACGCTTGTGGATCGCGGCGTAGGCGGCGGCCCCGAGCCCGAGTGACAGCAGGGTCACCACCGAACGCTGGATGACGGCAGCCGCACCGGCGACACCCGAGTCGAACCCGAGGAAGATGAGCAGCGCGGCAACGCTCGCCTCGTTGGCGCCGACCCCGCCCGGGATCAGGCTCACCGCCCCACCAATCGTGGAGAGCGCGAGGACGAAGGCGGCCTGCCACCAACCGGCGCGGCCCGGCTCGAGCGCGACCAGCATCAGCCAGAACAGGGTGACCGCAACCGCCACCCGCGCCGCGTCGAGGATCGACAGGGCCAGCGCATCGGGACGATGCAACAGCTTGACCGTCTCCTGCTGCAGCTCGTCGATGGCCGGCAGCAGCTTGTTGAGGAACGGGATGCGCGCCAGCAGCGAGTGCACCAGGCAGAACACTCGCGAGACGGTCAGGACGGTGACGATCAGCGCGATGCCGATAACGATGGGGATCACCGCGGCCAGGCCATACCCGAGTGTGAGGATCGCCGGCAGTGCCGAGAGGATGAGCAGCAGCGTGTACGAGAGCTCCTGAACGGTCACCGTGGCGGCGACGATCCCGAAGTCCGTCCCGCCCGCCGTGCTCGCGAATGCGGCGCGGGTGAGGTCACCGAGGGGCACGATCGCAGTGATGGTCTGGCCGGCGAGGTTGACGAGGATGGTGTCGCGCAGATGCAGGTGCGTGCCTACGTCGCGGAGCAGGAAATGCCACCGGATGCCCTGGAGCACGTACACCAGCAAGGAGAGCAGCAGAATCGGCGCGATCAGTATCAGATTGAAGTGAGTGAGAGCTGCACCGACATGCGACGGATTGAGGAAGAGGATCACCCCGGCGATGGTTCCAAGACCAAGGGCCGCCGTGAGTACGTGTCGCACGCTGCTTCGGACGCGGCCGCGGTCACGTCGCGGCGAAGAACGCCGACGCGCCTTCTTGATCACCGTCGTCCCTGCCATCGTCGCATTGAAGCACTCCGCTCGTCTTGGCGGTGCGATCGTCCTCAGAGGTCGGTGTGGATGTATCGCGACCCTCGTGACCACGATGCTGCGGCCGCGATCAACGACACGATTGCCGCGAAGATGAACGCCGCGGTCAGGCCCGAGTGAAATGGGGCGGAGATCAGGTTGGGGAAGAACGAGTGCCCGGTCAGCTCCGTGCGGTCGGCGGCGGACAGATGGTCGAGCACGCCGGGGCCGACCAGGGTCTGGATCGGGTTGTAGCCGAGGAACGCCGCGAAAAGGATCGACACCGGTGGCAGGCTGCCCACCTCTGCCGCGACAGTGGCGGAGACGCCGTGTGCCACCAGCCCGTGCGTGAGCGTCGTCGGCAATGTCGCGGAGAGCCCGATGATCATCAGGGTGAAGAAGATCCCGATCGAGAGCACCTGAGCGGAGCTCTGAAATGTCGAGTTCATGCCGCTCCCGGCGCCGCGGTGGCGGGCGGGGAGGCTGTTCATGATGGCCGCCCGGTTGGGCGCGGAGAAAGCGCCCATCGAAATTCCGCACATCAACAGGATGGTGGCGAAGGCCCAGTAGTTGAAGTTGACGGGGAGCAGCATCAGCAGCACGAAGGTCGCCGCCGCACCGGTCATCCCACCAGTGGCGAGATAGCGCGCGCCGACACGATCGGACAGATACCCCGACACCGGGCCTGCCACGAGGAACCCGATCGTCAGAGGGATCATCAGAATGCCCGCCCACAGCGGTGTCTGCTCGAAGCTGTAGCCGTGCAGGGGAAGCCAGATTCCCTGCAGCCAGATGATGAGCATGAACATCAGGCCGCCGCGACCGATGGCGGAGAGAAATGTCGCCAGCGTGCCGAAGGTGAACGCCTTGATCTTGAACAGCGGCAGCCGGAACATGGGCTCGGCAACTCGCGATTCGATGACGGCGAAGGCAGCCAGGGATGCCACACCCAGCACCAGCAGCCCGATCACCGGCACACTCGCCCACCCCATGCTGTTTCCGTTGGCCGGCTCGATCCCGTAGGTGATGCCGATCATGATCAGGATCAGCCCGACCGCGAAGGTGACGTTGCCTGCCCAGTCGATCTTGGCGCGGTGACGCTGGCCGAGCTCCTTGAGCTTGCGGTACGACCAGATGGTCCCGAACAGTCCGAACGGCACCGAGACAAGAAAGACGAGCCGCCAGTTGATCGCGCCGAGCACCCCGCCGAGGATGAGGCCGATGAATGACCCGCTGATGCCCGCGACGTTGTTGATCCCCAGCGCCAGGCCGCGCTGGTTGGAGGGGAACGCGTCCGTCAGGATGGCGGCGGAGTTGGCCACCAGGAACGCTGCGCCGACGCCCTGGAAGAGACGGCCGATGATCAGCCAGAGCGCACCGGCCTGGCCGGTGAGAGGGTCGACCGTCAGCACCAGAGACGCCGTGGTGTAGATGACGTAGCCGAGGCTGTACATCCTCACCCGGCCGAACATGTCGCCAAGTCGCCCCAGGCTCACCACCAGCACACTGCTGACGATCAGGAAGCCGAGGATCATCCAGAGCAGGTAGAAGCTGTTGCCGGGAGCCAGCGGGTTGAGCTTGATGCCCCGAAAGATGTCGGGCATCGCAATCAACATGATCGACGAGTCGATCGTCGCCAGCAGCACGCCGATCGTGGTGTTCGACAACACCAGCCACTTGTAGCGCGGGGAGATCGCCGTCGCGGCGGTTGGCGTCGTCTGTGTGCTCACGAGTCCGCGATCTTGCGGATGATGGCGGTGGCGGCTGAGAGAAGCTCGCGCTCGCCGGCGGACAGCTCCTGCAGTCGCGCGCTCAGCCACGCGTGGCGGCGCCGCCGGGTCTCCTCGATCAGGGCCACACCCTCCGAGGTGGCGGCCAGGATGACCTTCCGTCCATCCGCAGGATCGCCCTGCCGGGCCACGTAGCCGGACCCGGCAAGGGAGTTCACCGTCTGGTTCATCGACGGAGGTGTGACGTGCTCGTGGTCGCTCAGCGCCCGGAGCGTGTGCGGACCCTGCTTCACCAACAGCGCCAGCACGGACAGCTGCGAGTCGCTGATCTGGCCGTCGGCCTGCTCAGCGCGCAATCGCCGGTACAGGCGCGCAATCGCCGGGGGAAAGTCCGCCAGCAGCTCGTCGGCGATCCCGTCGCCGGCATCCAGCTTCGCGGCGATCTCGCGCATGGGCTGGCTCACGAATCGTTAGGCTACCAAATTAGGTGGCCTAATGAAAGACCCGAGGGAGCTCCGCCGCCAAGCGCGGCAAACTACCGCCATCGTGAGGAGACCCGAGACTTGAGTCCCGAGGACATCGCGGCCGTCTACCAAGGGCCTCTGGACAGCTTTGTCGCGAGGCGCACCGCGCGGGCCAGGCAACTCCGTTCGACCGATGCGGATGCCGCGACCGCCGTGGGAAAGCTCCGCAAGCCTCCCGTGAGCGCATGGGCCATCGACCAGCTCGCCGTCGAGAGCCCGGAGCTCGTCACCGAGCTACTCGCCGCCGGCGCAGATGCGGGAAAGGCCCAGCGCGCAGTGTCGGATGGCGTCGGGAGTGGGGACGCCCTGAGCATCGCCGCAGCACGAGTCCGCGACGCGCTCGACGTTGCGGTTCGTGCTGCCACGGCTGTGCTGGACCGTGCCGGCCATGCAACCGGCGAGGAGGCGGCCCGGCGAATCAGAACGACGCTGCAGGCGGCCGTCAGCGGCAGCGCGGAGGAGCGAGCGGCACTCTGGCGCGGGACGCTCGACCGAGACCTGGCACCAGCCGGCTTCGGCGCTCCCGAGGGTCTCGACGACGACCTGCCGGAGCTCGCCGCGGTCCTGGCGCCCCTCCGACGCGAACCATCGCATCACCCTCCCCGGCCGCCAACCGATCGAACTCGACAGCCGCGCGATGTCGCGGCCCAGCGCGCAGCTGAGCGCGAGGCCGCGGAACTGGACAAGACCGCCGCCCGCGCACGCGCCAGGGCCGACACCAAGAAGCAGCAGGCGGACCGGCTTGCCGGCGAGGCGCAGCGCGCGGAAGAGGAAGCCACCGCGGCCGAGGCAGCCGCTCAGGGAGCAGAACACGCGGCGGAGGCAGCGCGCGCGGCACTGGCGCAGCCCACTCGCTGAAAGACGAGCCGGCGTTGGCTACCAAACCGAGTCTTCCCAGGCGCGATAGAGTGAGGATGCGATGACGCCGACGCGAAGGAGCAGGGTGCTGGCTCTCCTGGCGTGCACAGCGGTCGTCACGACGGCTGTTGCCTACATGTTGCTGCTCCAGCAGCAGGACAGCGGGTCCGGAGGGGCGCCGGCCACTCCGTGGACGGCTTTGCAGGGAGCGCCCACCTGGCTCCTGGCCGTGTTCGCCGCCACAATCGCCACGACTGGGGCGGCAACGTGGCTGAGGCCTTCGCGCGGTCGCCGTCGACTTCTGATCGCGACGGCGACCGCGCTGATCGGCGTGGGCTTCGTCGCTATCTTTTCCATCGGGATGGCGCTGATGATCGGTGCGGCGCTGAGCCTGGGAGCGGCCGCGACCGATAGGACGGCGCGCAGGCTGACCGCGTCGGCGGAGGTCGGAGTGCGAGCCTAGCGAGGCCGGCGGCTGGGCTCAAGCGAGGGTCGGTGCCTCCTGCAGGAGCGCGTCCCACGGCCAGCGCTCGGTGGCCCCGACAAGCGTGCCGCGGCGGAAGACCTCCATGGTCTGCTTCGCCGATTGAATCCATTGGGCCACCAGGGTTATCCGGTGCTGCGTGCGGGTGCTCTGTGGGTGATGACCAAGCTGCTGACACACGGGCAACGGGCCGTCGTCCTCTTCAACCAGACGAACAGCGCGGCGGCCATCTCCACCAGCGCATCCCGCATCGGGTTGGGTGGCGCGTCGGGGTACACGCTGCTCAACCTGTGGACCGGGGCCACGACCAGGACGAAGGGCGCCATCACCGTCGTCGTGCCTCCGCACGGCATGGTCATGTACCGAGTGGCGGTCCAGTCAAGCCTCCCGCTCAAGGCCTGACTTCGCGGGGTTGACCCAGCCCCTCTGCGCCACAATCGCGCGATGCCCCTCCCCGTCCTCCTCGCCCACGGTGCCTCGGGAACGGCGGCATCGATGCGACCGCACGTCGACGGTCTGCGCGAGCGCGGCATCCAGGCGACGGCCGTCGACCTCCCCAAGGGCCGTGCCGAGCGCGCCGTGCCTGTCTATGCGGCGAAGCTGCATGCATTGAACGGTCCCGCGGTGATCGGCGGCCACTCCTACGGCGGCCGCGTCGCCAGCACGCTCGCGGCATCGGGCGATGAGGCCGTGCGCGGGCTGGTGCTGCTCAGCTACCCGCTGCATCGCCCTGGCCACTCCGAGGATCAGCGCACCGAGCACTGGCCCGACATCCACTGCCCGGTGCTGTTCCTCAGCGGCGACGCCGACCCGTTCGCGAAGATCGACCTCCTGCGCACGGCGATCTCGGCTCTCGACGATGCGCGGCTGATCGTGTACCGGCGCGTCGGCCACGGCCTCGGACCTGTGCTGGGCGACGCCCTCGACCAGGTGGCCGCATTTGTCGAGCGCGTGAGTGTCACCCCCGCGCGCACCACCTAGAATCGCCCGAATGCCCAAGAACTTCTACGCGTTGATCTACGAGGTGGTCGACAACTTCCTCGTGCGCCGCGCTCCGCTCCGCGAGTCCCACCTCGGGCTGGTTCGCGCGGCGCACGAGCGCGGGGAGCTGCTGATGGCGGGAAGCTTCCAGGATCCACCCGACGGTGCCCTGCTGGTGTTCCGGGTCGAGGACGAAGCGGAGGTCGCAGAGTTCGCCAGGGCGGATCCATACGTCATCGAGGGCCTGGTCACGGCATGGCGCGTGCATCACTGGCACAACGTGCTCGCCAGCGACTGACACCGTCGCGTCTACAGACCGCGCACCTGCACCATGGTGACCCCGGCAACGGGCTGCTCATCCATCGCCGCCAGCGCGGCACCAGCTTCCGCCAACCCGATGCGCCGCTGCACCAGTCGCTGCGGCGCCAGCGTCCCGTCGACGATCTCCGCCAGCATCGGCGGGTACGCATGCGCGGCCATGCCATGGCTGCCGATTAGCTCGAGCTCGCCGGCGACCACGGCATCCATGGCCAGAGGCGGCATGTCGTCCTCCCCCACCATCAACCCCACCTGGACGTGCCGCCCGCGTGGGGCCAGGCTGCGAATCGAGTCCTGGCATGTCCGGACGCTGCCCAGGGCGTCGAGAGACACCTGCGCGCCGCCGCCGGTCACCTCACGCACCGCAGCCACCACGTTGCCTGAACCGGCGTTGACAATCACCGAAGCGCCGGCGTCTGAAGCCAGCCGCAGAGCCGCCGCCGACACATCGACAGCCACCACCCGCGCCCCATGCGCCGCGGCGATCATCACCGCCGACAGCCCAACCCCACCGCACCCGTGCACCGCCACCCAGTCCCCAGGCTCGGGCCGCCCGTGCTGCACCACAGCCCGGTACGCGCTCGCAAATCGGCATCCCAGGCTCGCCGCCGTCTCGAAGTCGACGCCGTCGGGGATGCGCACCAGGTTGACGTCGGCGCGATCGATGGCCACGAGCTCGGCGAACGATCCCCACCCGGTGAAACCGGGCTGGAACTGCGCCTCGCACACCTGCTGTTCCCCACCGAGGCAGGTGGAGCACTCGCCGCAGGCGCACACGAACGGCACCGTCACAGAGTCCCCGCGCCTCCACCCGCGCACCCGCGGCCCCACCTCGGCGACCACACCGGAGAGCTCATGCCCAGGCACGTGCGGCAGCCGGATATCGGGATCGTGCCCCATCCAGCCATGCCAGTCGCTGCGGCACAGCCCGGTGGCAACTACCTGGATGACCACCCCCGCGTCGGGACACTGCGGGTCGGGCACGGTCACCAGCTCCGGCATCTGCCGGAACCGCTCATACAGCACCGCTCGCATCGCCGGCCCGAACCTACCCGAGGGTGGTGACGTCTAGCGCTTGGTGTACTGAGGAGCCTTGCGGGCGCGCTTGAGACCGTACTTCTTGCGCTCCTTCTCACGAGGGTCGCGCGTCAGCAGGCCGGCCTTCTTCAGCACCGGACGCAGATCAGCATCCGCGACCACGAGCGCGCGGGCGATGCCGTGGCAGATGGCTCCCGCCTGGCCGGACACGCCGCCGCCCATCACCTTGACGCTGGCCACGAAGCGGCCCAGGTTGTCGGTGACTCGCAGGGGCTGGGTGACCACCGTCTCGAGGTCGCGGCGTCCGAAGTACTCGCTGGGAGACCGGCCGTTGATGACCAGGATGCCCTCACCGGGAACCAGGCGGACGCGCGCCACCGCGCTCTTGCGGCGGCCGGTCCCGTAGAAGTAATGCTCGCTAGCTGCTGGCACGCTTGATCTCTCCGAGTTCACCGAAGCTGATCGGCTGGGGGGTTTGGGCGGCGTGCTGGTGCTCAGGTCCCGCGTAGATGCGCAGCCGCTTGAGCATGTCGGCGCCGAGTGTGTTGTGCTGGAGCATGCCGCGCACCGCGTGCAGGAGCGGGTACGTGGGGTCGCGCTGCATCTGCTCCTCGTAGGTGCGCTCGTGGCGCCCGCTGGGGTATCCGGAGTACCTGTCGTACACCTTGAGCGTGCGCTTGCGGCCGGTGACCACGATGTCGCGGGCGTTGATCACCACGACGTGCTCGCCGGTGTTGAGATGGGGCGTGAACTGGGGGCGATGCTTGCCGCGCAGCACTCGGGCGATGTTGACGGCGAGCCGTCCCAGCGTCTGGCCGCGAGCGTCGACGAGGTACCAGGTATCGGCCAGCGTCCCGGGCTTGGCCGTGTACGTGGGCTGGGTCACCTGGCTCTGGCTCATGCGCTGATCTCCAGCGCCGGCTCCTGCGAAGCCTCCGGATAGGTCACCGTCCACTGGTGCAGCCCGCGCGCCGGAGCGACGGTGACGGTGCGCCCCCCCTGCGGCTCGGCGAGCATGGTGGCCACGTCCTCGACACTCATCCGCCCCAGGCCCACGGCGACAACCGCGCCGGCGATGCCGCGCATCATGCCGTGGAGGAACGCGTTGGCGCTGACCTCGATGACGTAGGCCGGGGTGCCTTCGGCATCGGGAGCGCCCACGCGGCGCAGCGCGATATGCTCCACCGTCCGCACCGTGGTGCCACCGGGACGGGGGGAGCGGCCGAAAGCGCCGAAATCATGGGTCCCGCGCAGCAGTGCCACCGCGGCGCGCATGGCGGCGACGTCCAGGTCGCCGGCGATCTGCCAGGAGTAGCGGCGCAGCAGCGGGGTTCGCGCCCGCCGGGACACCACCACGTAGCGGTAGGTGCGGCTGAGCGCGTCGAAACGGGCGTGGAAGTCGCCGGCGGCGCGCTCGGCGCGGCGCACCGCCACGTCCTGGGGCAGCACGGCGTTGAGCGCCGTCGCCAGCCGCTCGGGCTGCCACTCGCGAGCCAGCGGCACGCCGACCACCTGGCCGTGCGAGTGGGCGCCGGCGTCGGTGCGGCCTGCGGCGCTGAAGCGCGGCGCCTCGCCGGTGACCTGCTCGACAGCGTCGCGAAGCACGCCCTCGACGGTGCGCACGGCCGGCTGCGACTGCCAGCCGTGGAAATCCGTCCCGTCGTACTCGAGCACCAGGCGCAGCATGGTCATCGCAATCAGTCCACCAGCTCGATGATCGCCATCGGCGCGGCATCGCCCGGTCGTGGGCCGACGTGGATGATGCGCGTGTAGCCTCCCGGGCGCTCCTTGAAGCGCGGCACCAGCGAGGTGAACAGCCGGGCGCTGACCTCGCGGTCGGTGACGTACAGCGCAACCTGGCGGCGCGCATGGAGATCGTCGGGCTTGGCGGTGGTGATGACGCGCTCCACCCAGCGCCGCAGCTCCTTGGCGCGAGCCTCGGTGGTCTGGATGCGGCCGTGTCGCAGCAGCGAGGTGACCTGGTTGCGGGTCATCGCCTGGCGATGGGCTGCGGTGCGGCCGAACTTGCGGCCGGCGCGACGGTGGCGCACTGCTGCCCTCTACCGCCCGCCGGGCAAAAAGAGCGTCTCGAGCTCCTCGGGGGTCACCATCTGGCGCTCGACCAGCTTCTCGCGGATCTCGTCGAGCGACTTCTGGCCGAAGTTGCGCAGCGTCAGCAGATCCTCCTGGCGCATCGCCACCAGCTGTCCGACCTTGGTCACGTCGTTGGCCTTGAGGCAGTTGAGCGCGCGCACGCTCAGCTCCAGGTCCTCGATCGGAGTGTCGGCGAGGCGGCTGGGGAGGTCGTTTCCCCGCTTCTGGCTCTGCGGAGGCACGGCCAGGTTGTCACCGAAGCGCACGAAGAGATCGAGATGCTGCGTGAACAGCGCGGCTGCCTGGCTGACCGCGTCCACCGGGCTTAGGGTGCTGTCGGTCCACACCTCGACCACAAGCTTGTCCCACTCCGTCTCCTGGCCGACACGGGTCTTCTCGATGGTGAAGTTGGCGCGCCGCACCGGGGTGAAGATGGCGTCGATGGGGATGACGCCGATCGGCTGGCCCTCGCGCTTGTTGCGCTCGGCGGTGACGTAGCCCTTGCCGCGCTCGACTGTGAGGTCCATGCGCAGGTGCGACTTGGGACCGTCGAGGGTGCAGATGTGGACGTCGGGGTTGCGGATCTCCACGTCGCTGCTGGTCTGGATGTCACCGGCGGTGACCTCCTTGGGCCCGCGCACGTCGAGGGTGATGCGCACCGGCTCGTCGCTGTGCGAGACGACGTTGATCTCCTTGATGTTGAGGAGGACCTCGGTGACGTCCTCCTTGATGTGGGGGATCGCGGAGAACTCGTGGGCGACGCCGTCGATGGAGACCGACGTGATGGCGGCGCCGTTCAGCGAGGAGAGCAACACGCGGCGCAGCGAGTTGCCCAGCGTGGTGCCGAAGCCGGGCTCGAGCGGCTCGATCTCGAACTTTCCGTAATCGGTGCCGCTTTCGACTTCGCGGACGGCGGGGGCGGCGATGGTGTCAGTCATGGAATGGGGCCTCACGGTGCAAAAGGGGTGTCGTCATCGGGAATAGAATTCCACGACCAGCTGCTCATCAATCGTCTGTTCCATCTCGTGGCGCTCCGGAAGGCGCACCACGGTGCCGCGCAGCGCGGAGGCGTCGAGGGTGAGCCAGTCGGGGATGGTGCGCCCGGCTACGAGCTCGCGGGCGTTGATGATCGGGGGCAGCTTGCGGCTGCGCTCGCGCACCTCGACCACGTCGCCGGGGCGGACCTGCGCGGAGGCCACGTTGATGGTGCGGCCGTTGAGCTGGAAGTGGCGGTGCGAGACCAGCTGGCGGGCCTCGCGCCGCGATGCCGCCAGGCCGAGCCGGTAGACGACGTTGTCGATGCGCCGCTCCAGCTGCTGAAGGAGGACCGTACCGGTGACCCCGCTGCTGCGCTCGGCGCGGGCGAAGTAGGTGCGGAACTGCGCCTCGAGCACGCCGTACTGGCGGCGGGCGCGCTGCTTGGCGCGGAGCTGGATGCCGTAGTCGCTGGTCTTGCGGCGCCGTGCCAAGCCGTGCTGCCCGGGGAGAAGCGCATTGCGCTTGTCGAAGGTGCAGTTGGTCATGCACTTGCTCCCCTTGAGGAAGAGCTTGGTGCCCTCACGGCGGCAGAGGCGGCAGACGGGTCCTGCCTGGTTGGCCATGCTGTGTCCTAGACCCGGCGCCGCTTGGGCGGGCGGCATCCGTTGTGCGGGATGGGGGTGACGTCGGTGATCGCGGTGACCTCGAGCCCGGAGGCCTGGAGGCTGCGGATGGCCGCCTCGCGGCCCGCCCCCGGGCCCTTGACGAAGATCTCGATCGACTTCAGCCCGTGCTCCATGGCACGCCGGGCGGCCCCCTCGGCGGTGGTCTGGGCGGCGAACGGAGTGCTCTTGCGCGAGCCCTTGAAGCCCTGCCCACCGGCCGATCCCCAGGCGATGACGTTCCCGGAGGGATCGGTGAGGCTGACGATGGTGTTGTTGAACGTCGCCAACACGTGAGCCTGGCCCACCGCCACGTTCTTGCGCTCGCGGCGCCGGGTCCGGACGACCTTCTTCTTCTTGGCCATTGTCTACTTCTTCTTGCGGCGCACGCCGACAGTCTTCTTGGGCCCGCGCCGGGTGCGAGCGTTGGTGCGGGTGCGCTGGCCGCGGACCGGCAGGCCGCGGCGATGGCGCAGGCCGCGGTAGGTGCCGATCTCCATCAGTCGCTTGATGTTGAGCGCGATCTGGCGGCGCAGGTCGCCCTCGACGCGACCCTGGAGCTGCTTGGCGATGATGTCGCGGAGCTTGCCCACCTGGGCGTCGGTGAGCTCGCGGGTGCGCAGGTCGGGGGAGATCTGCGCCAGGGTGAGCAGCCGCCGTGCCGTCGTCGGCCCGATGCCGAAGATGTACGTGAGGGCGATCTCGATCCGCTTGTCCCGCGGGATGTCGATGCCGGCGATTCGTGCCACCTTGTTGCTCTACCCCTGTCGCTGCTTGTGTTTCGGGTTGTTGTCACAGATCACGCGGACAGCCCCGTGCCGCTTGATGACCTTGCAGTGGTCACACATCCGCTTGACCGAGGCCCTGACCTTCATTGCTGTTCCGCTGTCCTCTGCTGTTGATGACCGTGGCTATGCGAGCCGTTGAAGAATGCGTCCCCGACCCGGGTCGGCGGCGCTGAGTTCGACCGTGACCCTGTCACCCGGGAGGATGCGGACCGCCTGGAGGCGCGCCTTTCCGGCCGGATGGCAGAGAACCCTGTGGCCGTCGTCCAGTTCGACCCGGTAGAGCGAGTCGGGAAGGGGCTCGATGACCCTCCCGATCAGGGGCTCAGCCACGCCGCTGGTAGAGGCGTGCGGAATCGTGCTGAACGGCAGCCGCGACCCGTAAGTATACGGAATGCTCGCTTGACACGGCAAATCAACCAACCGCCGCATGGGTCGGGCGCAGGGTCAGCACCTCGGGCCCGTCCTCCGTCACCGCCACCGTGTGCTCGGAGTAGCACGAGAGCTTGCCGTCGACAGTGACCACCGTCCAGCCGTCCTCGAGGACGCGCACCTGGGGGCCACCCACGTTGACCATGGGCTCGATGGCGATGACGTAGCCGGGCTTGAGCACGTTGCCGGTGCCGGGCTGGCCGTGATTGGGCACCTGGGGTGGCTCGTGCATGTTGCGGCCGATGCCGTGGCCGACGTACTCACGGACCAGCGAGTAGCCCTCGCCCTCGGCGTAGGTCTGGACGGCGTGGCCGATGTCGCCGATGCGGTTGCCCGGCTGGGCGGCGGCGATGCCCCGCTCCAAGGCCCCGCGGGTGACCTCGATCAGCCGGGTCACCTCGGCGCTGGCCTCGCCGCACGCCACCGACAGGCCGCTGTCCGCCCACCAGCCGTCGAGGATCAGGCCGCAGTCCAGCGAGACCAGGTCTCCCTCTTCGATCACCCTGGGCCCGGGAATGCCGTGCACCACCTCGTCGTTGACGGAGACGCACAGCGACCGCGGATATCCCTGGTAGCCGAGGAAGCCGGGGATGCAGCCGTGGTCGCGGATGAAGATGTCCGCGGTTCGGTCGAGGTCGAGGGTGGTGATGCCGGCCCGCACCTCGGCGGCGAGATGGGCCAGGCAGGCGCCCAGGATCTTGCCCGAGGCGCGCATCTTCTCGATCTCCTCGGGTCGCTTGAGGCGGAAGGCCTCCACCCTGGGGGGCACCTCAGGCCACCTCGCCGTTGGGGACCCTGCCCCCGAAGATGGTGAGGATGAAATCGGTCACCGCCTCGATGGGGGCGTGGCCGTTGACGAACTCGATGCGCGTTCCGCGGTCCTCGTAGTAGTCGAGCACCGGGGCGGTCTTGGCCTCGTACTCGCGCATCCGCTTGACGAAGGCCTCGGGGGTGTCGTCGGCACGGTGGTCGATGTCCGACCGGTGAGCGATGCGCTTGCGCAGCTCGTCCTCGGGGACGTCGAAGAAGAGCACCACGCCGATCTCACGCCCGGTGCGCTCCAGCATGTCGTCGAGCTCCTTGGCCTGCGGAACCGTGCGCGGGAAGCCGTCGAGGAGCACACCCTGCTGCGCGTCCGGCTGGGAGAGGCGGTTCTCGATGATGCGCACCATCATGTCGTCGGGGATGAGCCCACCCGACTCCATGATCGGCCCCACCTCGCGGCCCAGCTCGGTGCCGGCGTCGACCTCGTCGCGGAGCATCTGGCCGGTGCTGACGTGGGGCAGCGAGAAGCGCTCGGAGATGATCTCCGCCTGGGTTCCCTTGCCGCTGCCGGGAGGGCCGAAGAGGATGGTGATCACCTGATGAAACCCTTGTACTGGCGCATCAGCAGCTGGGTCTCGATCTGCTTCATGGTGTCCAGGGCCACGCCGACGACGATGAGGATGGCCGTCCCTCCCAGGTACAGGCTGGTCGGATCAGCTCGAGTCGCGAAGGCGGTGAAGAGCGGCAGGATGACTGTGATGATCGCCAAGAACAGGGCGCCCGCTAGCGTGATCCGTCCCATGACTCGCCCGAGGTATTCGGCAGTGCTCCGGCCCGGTCTGATGCCGGGGATGAACGTCGACTGTTTCTTGAGATTGTCGGCGACGTCGTTGGGATCGAAGACGACCGCCGTGTAGAAGTACGTGAAGCCCAGGATGAGCAGGAAGTACATGGCGTTGTAGGCGATGTTGATGTACCACTTGGGCCCGTTGGGTTGCCAGTTGGCGGTGATCCAGGCGGACGCGGTGCCCATGAACCCACCGGAGCTGGCGAAGAGGTTGGCGAAGATGGTCGGGAAGAACATGATCGACAGCGCGAAGATGATCGGGATCACCCCGGCGGTGTTGATGCGCAGCGGCAGGAAGTTGCGCCGCCCCTGGGATGCGCTCCCGGTCCTCGGGTTGAGGACGCGCTGCGCCGACTGCACCGGCACCTTGCGCTGCGCCTGCTGCACGCCGATGA
>DAIUFS010000023.1:0-25274 GCA_036844485.1 Candidatus Dormiibacterota bacterium
GTGCTCCCCGTCGTGAACTTCCAGACGGCAGGTTGGTCGCGCGTGGTCGCCGCAGGCGACAGCTCGGCTGAGACCGAGTCGACGAGGGAGTCGAAGCACTCCTCTCCAGCGTGAAGTGTCTCTCGCCTGCCGCCCACAATCAGCGTCACCGGTCGAGCACGGCTGAGCGCCACAGCCTCGCGCATTCGCGCCAGGGTGGGCTGGTCGACGACGACCACCACGGCACCCGTGTAGTCAAGGTAGTACGTGTAGTCCTTGGCGGGAAGGAAGGTGTACACCTCGGCGGTGACGGCCCCGATCTTCTGTGCCGCATACCAGGTGGCGACGAACTCGACTGAATCGGCCAGCGCGAGAAGCACGCGATCCTGCTCTCGGACTCCCAGCCCGAGGAGCACGTTGCCGGCTCGATTGGTCAGGGAGGCCAGCTCCTCGAAACTGCAGGGGCCATCCGGGGTGATCAGGGCGGTTCGCTGCTCGCGTCCCTCGACCAGGTTGCGTTCGAGGAAGAAGCTCGCAAGATTGAGATTCAGCGGCAGGGCTGCAGGGCTGGGCAGGGTCACTGCTCAGCGGGCGACGTGGTCACGGATCAGGTCGATCAGCATGGTCGCGAGGGTGGCCAGCGTTGCATCCCCCTCCGCAGCCGTCGCCTCGGCGGGTGCGCCGCAGTACGCCTCATCCATGCCCATGGCGATGAAGTCGGTCTTCCCGGCAGCGATGGCCGCGGGCATGTCGACATGGCGACCGGGAAGCCGGCTCATGCGCTCGGTATCGACGAGCTCAGGGTGGGTCGCCAGCACCAGCGAGGTTTCGTAGCGCCCCGCGTGCGCGGCGCCACTGCGGAACTCGTCGGGGAGGCGCTCCGCTGCGCGGCGGCGAGTGAGATCGAAGAACGCGGCACCCACCTGGTCGGCCGCTCGGCGCAGGGTTGCAACGTGCTCGGGCTCGAAGTGGCTGTTGACGATGACCACATCGCGGAAACCCTGTTGATTGACCGCCGTACATATCTCGACAACTAGCGCGTTCAGGGTGCTCTCGCTGATCGTGACTGCGCCGCAAAAGGCTGCGCTGTATCGTGTCACACCGTAGCGGAGCGGCGGCAGCACCAGCACTCTCACGGCGGTGTCGCTCTCCAGCTGCCGAGCTGCCAGCTCGGATATCGCCGACGAGATGATCGAATCAGTATCCAGCGGCGCATGCGGCCCGTGCGGCTCAACCGCCCCCACTGGGAGGAGCAGCACCGGGGCCGGACCGCTACGCAGATCACCCACCTGCGGCGACGTCAACTCGGCGAAGTGGATCGGCAGGGTTGAGCGGCGCACGAATTCGCTCACGGGACGCGCTACTCTACGGTTGATTACGGTCGAGCGTCAACTGTAGGGTGGGCTCATGATGGCCTCCCAGCCCCGGTCCGCAAACGGCTAGGCGGTCAGCGACACAATGCGCATTGCTGTGATCGGCGGCGGGCCGGGCGGGTTGTACTTTGCAGCGCTCGCCAAGAAGCTCGACCCCTCACATGAGATCACGGTGTGGGAGCGCCACGCAGCCGACGACACCTACGGCTTCGGTGTGGTGTTCTCGGATGAGACCCTCGGAGGCATCGAACACGCGGACCCCGTGATCCACAGTGCCATGGCGCGCACGTTCGCCCGGTGGGACGACATCGACGTCCACTACAAGGGCGAGGTGATCACCTCCGGTGGCCACGGCTTCGCCGCGATGAGCCGCAGGCGGCTGCTGGAGATCCTTCAGGAGCGATGCCTGAGCCTCGGCGTCGCGCTGCACTTCTGCGCCGAGGCTCCGCCTGTGGAAGTCCTGGCAACGACCCACGACCTCGTTGTCGCCGCGGACGGCGTCAACTCGGCCACCCGGGCAGGGCACGCTGACGCGTTCCGGCCGGTGCTCGATGTTCGCCAGTGCAAATTCATGTGGCTGGGAACCGATCTCGTCTTCGATGCCTTCAAGTTCCACATCGTGGAGACCCCGCACGGGGTGATGCAGATCCACGGGTATCCGTACGACGCCACCGGCAGCACGTTCATCGTCGAGATGAACGACGCGGTTTGGCGCCGAGCGGGGTTCGACGTGTTCGCCAACGGGTCCTTCCGGCCCGGGGAGAATGACGAGGAGAGCATCGCACGCATCCGTGAGCTGTTCTCCGACATCCTGGGCGGCCATTCTGTGCAGGCCAACAACTCGCGGTGGATCAGCTTCACGACCGTGCAGAACGCCACCTGGCGGCATGGCAACATCGTGCTCCTCGGCGATGCCGCTCATACGGCTCACTTCTCAATCGGTTCGGGAACCAAACTTGCCATGGAGGATGCGCTCGCGCTCGCCGCCTGTCTGCACGAGAACCGCGACCTCGCCGCAGCGCTCGACGCGTACGAGGCGGAGCGCAAACCGGTGGTGCTGTCGACGCAGCGCGCAGCGCAGGCAAGCCTCGAATGGTTCGAAAATCTGGGGCAGTACGTCGGTCAGGAGAAGCCGCAGTTCGCATTCAATATCCTCACGCGAAGCCGCCGGGTGACCTATGACAATCTCCGGCTGAGAGACCCCGCGTTTGTGGCAGCAACCGACCAGTGGTTCGCCGGCCACGCGGTGCGTCAGGGCGTCGCCCCCGCCCCGGCCCTCTCGTCGCCGCCGATGTTTCAGCCGTTTCGCTTGCGAGATTTGGAGTTGAAGAACCGCGTGATCGTGTCCGCCATGGACATGTACTCAGCGACCGAGGGAACCCCCAACGACTTCCATCTCGTCCACCTTGGCGCCAAGGCTCTCGGCGGCGCAGCCCTGGTCATGACGGAGATGGTCTGCGTCTCCCGGGATGGACGCATCTCCCCCGGCTGCACGGGCATGTATGCGCCGGAGCACGAGGCGGCATGGCGCCGCATCGTGGACTTCGTGCACGAGCGCAGCAGCGCCAGGATCGGTCTCCAGCTCGGTCACTCGGGGCGCAAGGGGTCGACGAAGCTCATGTGGGAGGGTCTCGACGAGCCTCTCTCCGAGGGCAACTGGGCGGTGTGCGGCCCCTCCCCCCTGGCGTACTCGCCGATCAATCAGATGCCACGCGAGCTGGCGCAGGGCGAGATGGACGAGATTCGTGAGCAGTTCGTTCGCGCAGCCGAAGCAGGTGAGCGCGCTGGATTCGATCTGCTCGAGCTGCACTGCGCGCACGGCTACCTGTTGTCGAGCTTCATCTCGCCGATCTCCAACCAGCGCGTCGACGAGTACGGGGGCAGCCTGCAGAACCGGTTGCGCTATCCGCTCGAGGTCTTTGACGCAGTGCGCACCGTGTGGCCGGCTGGCAAGCCGATGACTGTGCGCATCTCTGCCACCGACTGGTACGACGGCGGCATCGATGCCGACGACTCGGTGGAGATCGCCAGGGCATTCGCCGCTCACGGTGCCGATGCGATCGACGTCTCCACCGGCCAGGTCACCAAGGCTGAGCAGCCCGCGTTCGGTCGGTCCTACCAGACCCCTTTCGCCGATCGCATCCGCAACCAGGTGGGCATCGCCACCATTGCGGTCGGCGCCATCTCGTCGTATGACGACGTCAACTCGATCCTGCTCGCCGGACGCGCCGACCTGTGCGCGCTTGGACGCGCCCATCTCTACGATCCGCAGTGGACTCTGCACGCGGCGGCGGATCAGGGCTACGTTGGTCCCGGAGTTGAGTGGCCCGATCCGTTCAAGGCGGGTAGTCGGAGGCCGCCGGCGAGCCGCAGCGATGGGCCCAAGCCCAGGCTGACACTGATTCGTGACGGCAAGCCGGCGACACGCCACGGTCGCTGGCGTCCCGCGCTCGACCTCGAGACGCATCCCGCGCCGTATCCGAGCGGCGATGTCCGGCCGGCTCCGTGACCCTCAGCGGTTCTGAGGAAACCCCAGGTCGATGGTGCTGGTGCTCGGGTCCGGCCAGCGTGAGGTGACCACCTTGGTCCGGGTGTAGAAGTGGATCCCGTCCGGACCGTACATGTGGGTATCGCCGAACAGCGACGTCTTCCAGCCTCCGAAGCTGTAGTAGGCGACCGGCACGGGGATGGGCACGTTGATCCCCACCATGCCCGCCTGCACCTCGAACTGGAAGCGGCGCGCCGCTCCGCCGTCGCGCGTGTATATGGCCGCTCCGTTCCCGTACGGGTTGTCGTTGACCAGCCGCACCGCGTCCTCGTACGTGTCCACCCGAACCACCGAGAGCACCGGTCCGAAGACCTCCTCGTCGTACACCCTGGTGCCGGGGCGCACATGGTCGACGAGCGACGCGCCGAGGAAGAAGCCCTCACCGTCAAAGCTCTGCGCGCGACCGTCCACGACCACGCTGGCGTCACCGAGCGCCGCCTCATCGAGGTACGACGCCACCTTGTCGCGATGCTCGCGGGTCACCAGCGGGCCCATCTGCGAGGCGGGATCGTCGCCGGGACCGATCGCCACCGACGGGATCCGCGCGGCGATGGCGTCGACCAGCCGGTCGGCGACGTCGCCCACCGCGACCACCGCCGACACCGCCATGCAGCGCTCGCCGGCGGAGCCGTAGCCGGCCGACACGGCGGCGTCCGCGGCCATCTCCACGTCGGCGTCGGGCAGCACCACCATGTGGTTCTTGGCACCGCCGAGCGCCTGGACACGCTTGCCGTGGCGCGTGCCCGTCTCGTACACATGACGGGCGATCGCCGTCGACCCGACGAACGACACCGCGGCGATGCCGGGATGTTCGAGGATGCGATCGACCGCCTCGCGGTCGCCCTGCACCACTGAGAACACACCGGCGGGTAGACCCGCCTCGCGCCACAGCTCCGCGAAGAGAAGCGCCGGCGACGGGTCCTTCTCGCTGGGCTTGAGGATGAAGCAGTTGCCGCACGCGATCGCGTTGCTGAACATCCACATCGGCACCATCGCCGGGAAGTTGAACGGGGTGATGCCGGCGACCACGCCGAGCGGCTGGCGGATCGAGTAGACGTCGACCCCCGTCGAGGCCTGCTCGGAGAATCCGCCCTTGAGCAGGTGCGGGACCCCGCAGGCGAACTCCACGTTCTCGAGCCCGCGGGCCACCTCGCCGAGCGAGTCGGAGACCACCTTGCCGTGCTCGGCGGTGATCAGCCGGGCGATGTCGAGGCGGTGCGTGTCGACGAGGTCGCGAAAGCTGAAGAGGATCTCTGACCGGCGCGACAGCGGGGTGCTCCGCCATTCCGCGGCGGCGCCGCTCGCGGTCTCCGCGGCGGCGTCGAGCTCCGCTGCAGAGGCCAGGTCGACGGCGCCGGTCTGCTCACCGGTCGCCGGGTTGTACACCGGGGACGACCGCCCCGACGTCCCGGCGACGCTTCGGTCGTCGATCCAGTGGGTGATCTGCTTCACGCCACCTCGCTGAGCGCCGCGTCGAGGATCCCCACCGCCGCGCCGAGCTGCTCCTCGGTGATTACCAGCGGCGGCTGGATGCGCAGCACGTTGCCGGAGAAGCCGCCGATGCCGATGATCAGGCCGCGCTCACGGCAGGCGGCGCGCACCCGCGTGGCCAGCTCGGGCGCGGGGGCCATGGTCTCGCGGTCGCCGACCAGCTCCACCCCCACCATCAGGCCCTTGCCGCGGACCTCGCCGATCGCCGCCTGCCGTCCCGCCAGCTCCTCGAGCCGGCTGAGCAGCCACTCGCCCAGCCGCGCGCTGTTCTGGCAGAGGCCCTCGTCCCCAATCACCTGCAACGTCGCCAGTGCCGCCGCGCACGCCACCGGGTTGCCCCCGAACGTGGAGAGATGCTCGCCGGGTCGGAAGGAGTCGGCGATCTCCGGCCGGGCGATGAAGCCGCCCAGCGGGAATCCGCTGGCGATCCCCTTGGCCATGGTCATGATGTCGGGCTCGACGCCGTAGTGCTCGATCGCGAACATCGTCCCCGTGCGCCCGAACCCGGTCTGCACCTCGTCGATGATGAGCAGGATCCCATGGCGGTCGAGGATCTCCTTGACCCGTCGGAAGTACTCGGGATGCGGCACGACGATGCCCGCCTCTCCGAGCACGGGCTCGGCGATGAAAGCCGCCACGTTGCCGGACGTCTGATAGTTGATGACGTCCTCGACCGCATCCGCGCAGCGCGCGGTGCAGCGCCCGCCGCAGATGCGGCAGCGCGTCGGATGCGGGGCGGGGGCGAAGCCGACCCCACCGAGGTAGGGGCCACCGTGCTGCTTGCGCTTGCGATTGCCGGTGACCGCCAGGGTGGCGTTGGTGCGGCCGTGGAATCCCGTCTCCAGCGCGATGAACTCCGTTCTTCCGGTGAAGGCCCGAGCCAGCCGCAACGCTCCCTCCACCGCCTCGGCGCCGCTGTTGGCGAAGAAGGTCTTCTCCAGGCGGCCCGGGCTCACCTCCGCAAGGCGCTGCGCCAGCTCGGCGACCACGGGCACCTGGTACAGGTACGTGCCGCAGTGGATGAAGCGCTCCATCTGCTCGCGCGCCGCCGCCACCACCCGGGGGTGGGAGTGCCCGGTGCTGACCACCGAGATCCCGGCGAAACAGTCGAGGTACCTGGTGCCGTCGACGTCCCACAGCTCAGCGCCGCGGCCGCGGTCGACAGTGATGGGCTCGACGCCGGCGAGGGCGCTGAGGTTGACGTAGCGCTGGTACAGCTCGGCAGTGGACGTGGTGGCGACGCTCATCAGGCGCAGTGTGGAGGCCGCCGGACGGGGCGCGCAAGGAGGCTCAGGGTATTCTTTCTGGGGCGATGGACATGCCGCCCGACGACGACTTCAGACGCGATCGTGACCCTGTCACGAGGAGGCATGCGGCACTCCTCGGCCTGCTGCTCACCACCGTCCTGGCGGCGCTGGCCGCGGGGCTGTGGTTGACGCACGACCAGCCCGCCTCCACCGCCATCGTCGGCAGCACGGCCGCACCGACACTCGCGTCGGGACCACCCCCGACGCCGACCGCCACGCCGGTGCCGGGTGAGCCGGTCCTCGGCTCCGGCTTCAGCGCGACGGACGATCCGTCGAGGCACCAGCTGGTCCTCTTTGGTGGAGTCGATAGCTACGACTCCACCTGGCTGTGGGACGGCCACCGCTGGTCGCTGGCCCACCCTGCGGTGAGCCCGCCGGGCAGGTTCGGGCAGGCGGCGGCGTACGACCCGCTCACCCGGGTGGTGATGGTGTACGGCGGCCGGCTCGGCCCCGGGGACGTCGTCAACGACACCTGGGCGTGGGAGGGCACAACGTGGCAAGAGCTCGACGCGGGCACCGGCAATCCTCCCCCCGGCGAGGGGGCCAGGATGGCGTGGGACGCCGCCCGGAGCGAGATGGTGCTGGTCAGCAGCCAGGGGAACTCGACCGGCACGACCTGGATCTGGACCGGGGTGCGCTGGGAGCGCCAGCCCGGCGGCGACGTGCCCGCGGGCATCTTCTTTGCGGGCATGGCGGTCGATCCATCGACCACGACACTGCTCGCCGCCAGCTGCTGCGTCCAGGACCAGGCGATGGTCTCCACCTGGTCATGGACCGGATCGGAATGGCATCGGATCATCACCGGCGCCCAGCCTGCGTTCATCGCCGGGCTGGCTGTCGATCCCGAGCGCGGCCGGATCATCATGTGCGGCGATCCGGCGCTGGCGTCGGGGCGGGAGATGTGGACGTGGAGCGGGCAGGATTGGACGCTCCTCGTCGGAGCGCGGCTTCCCGTGTTTCCGTCCGTCGAGCTGACCGACACGAGCTCGGGGCGCCTGCTCATCCTCGGGTCCGTTGACCAGCCCACTCAAGGAGCGCCGCAACCGATTCATCTCTGGTCGCTGTCGGGCTCGACCTGGAGTCGCCTGGGCTGATCCACGCGAGCCTACGTCGCCGGCGCGCTCCCGCCCGCCAGCTGCGCGTGCACCTGCCGGGTGAGCTCGGCGATGGAGCGGGTCAGGTCGGTGTTCTCATTGATCAGCGTGACCAGCTGGCGGGTCATCTCCGTGTTCTGCTCGAGGAGGCGCTCGCCCTGGCTCGCCAGCACCGCGCGATGCTTTTCCGCGACCGTGTCTGCGGCCTGGCGGAGGTCCTCGGCGTGCTTGTCGCGATCGGCCTGGCGCGTGGCCGCCAGGAGGATCAGGGGCGCTGCGTACGCGGCTTGGGTCGAGAACACCAGGTTGAGGAGGATGAACGGGTACGGGTCCCAGCGCGAGGCCGCCGCGACCGCGTTGAAGGCGATCCACAGGGCCACCACGACGGTCTGGGCGGCGATGAACCTGGGTGTCCCGAACAAGCGCGCGAACCTCTCCGCGGCGCGGCCGAACGCATCCCCGCCCCAGGGCCTGTGGATGTCCGCGTGCTCGTGATCCGCAGTCTTGGTTCCGGCCGTGCTCATCGTTTGCCTCCCGTGTGATTGGCCGAGCACTGTAGAGGGTTCTGGAAATGGCGCGAACAGCCCGCCGCGGCTTGGTGCCATGCTCCGCAGGGTGCCGTACCACGTGTCCCCGGACGAGTTCGAGCGCATCGCGGCGTCCGCCCTCGACAGTATCCCGGCCCCTCTTCGCGCCCAGCTGGACGCGGACAACCTGATGATCACCGTGCAGGCGGAGGCGAGCGTCGGCGACCGCGACAACGACATCGACGAGCACGTGCTCGGCTTCTACGAGGGCGGCAGCGACTCCGTGTTCAGCTCGTATCCGTACCCCAAACGCATCGTGCTGCTCCAGGGCCACATCGAGCTCTGGTGCGCGACCTATGACCAGCTTGTCGCCCAGGTGCACGACACCGTGCTGCACGAGGTGGCGCACTACTTCGGCATGAACCATCGCGACATCGAGCAGACCCGCCTGCAGCACTGACCACGGGTACTGCGGCTTCGACGCTGGCGGTGACGTCGGTTACATCGCTCGCGGCTTCTTGGCAAGTATGGTCCCGCCCGACGCCGCTTGGATTTTGGACTAAGCGGTACAATACAAGCACCGTATGTCCCGAGAAGTACAGAACCGGCTCCGCACCCTGTGTGAGGAGTTGCTTGCAGGCACGTCCGAACCCGCTCACATGTCTGCGGGTGAGCTGGTGTTCCGCGATGGGCAGGAGCCTAGGATCGTGCTCATCCGCGCGGGCGTTGTCCGTGTCTTCCTCAGAACCGAGACGGGCCGGCAGTTGACCGTCCGTTATGCGCGACCCGGCGATCTGGTCGGCGTGGTGCCACTGCTCGGCGGCACCAGGACTTGGAACGCCGAGGCCATCGTGCAGACGACCCTCGAGGTGCTGACTGTGGAGCAGATCCAAGCCGCTGCGACGCGACACCCGGAACTTCCCTGGCTGATCACGGAGAATGTCGCGGTCTGGGCCTCCGAGATGGCGCGCACAGTGGCGGACAGCATCTCTCAACCGATGGTGGCGCGCGTCGCCCGTCACCTTCGTGAGTTCGCGTCCAGCTCACCCAACGGTCGTGCCGTCGCTCATGTCAGCCATCAGCGCCTCGCCGACGCCGTCGGGACGGTGCGTGAGGTGATCAGCCGCCAGCTCCAAGCGCTGCGGACAGACGGTGTCATCGAGACGCGGCCGGGACGGGTGATCGTTGTGGACGAGGAGCGCCTCGACCGCATCGCCGCCACCCGGGCCCAATCGTGGTGACGGCGTCGTAGTTCTCGAGGTACGCAGGGCTGCCCGGCTCCTGCTGCCTCATGGACCCGCCACCACCACGGTGGCCCTCTCCACGAACGCGCACAACGCATTGGCGAGCGGGATCTGCCCAGCGCGGGTGCACGCCACGCGCAGCAGGTTCGGCGAGCTCACCAGCACCGCCAGGCAGCGCGCCCGCGATACGGCCACGTTCATGCGGTTGCGCGAGTAGAGGAACTCCATGCCGCGAGGCACGTCCTCCGCCAGCGAGGTGGCCATCGAGTACACGACGACGGCGGCCTCCTGGCCCTGGAAGCGATCCACCGTGCCGACCGCGACGTCATCGGGAAGCCGGCGCCGCAGCGCGGCGACATGGGCGTTGTACGGAGCCACCACCAGGATGTCGGACGCAGTGAGCGGCCGGTCGACGCCGTCGCGATCGATCCACCGCCGGTTCACCAGACGCCCCACCAGCCCCGCCACCGCGATCGCCTCCTCGTCCGAGGCGGAACGGTTGCCCGTGTGCTCCACCGGCAGCCAGCGCAGTCCGGTCCCCGACAGGTCGCCGTCCCCGAGCACTCGCTGCCTTTCGCAGTCCGGGCTGGAGAACAGCCGCGAGTCGTAGAAGATCGTGGAGATGTACGAGCACACGTCGGGATGCATGCGCCAGGTGACGTCGAGGAAGAGACCGCGATCAGGCGGCACCGTCTCGTTCCCCCCGAGCAGGTGACCGAGCGCCGACACCTCCGCCCCGGGCGGATGCGACCCCGCCGACGGCTGCTCCAGCTGCTGCGGGTCGCCGAGAAGCACGATACTGCGCGCGCAGCCACCGATGGCCACGACGTTGGCGAGAGAGAGCTGCCCGGCCTCGTCGACGAACAGCGTGTCGAACCTCTCCGCCATCTCGGGACGAGCGAGAAGCCACGCCGTGCCGGCGACGACGTCGACTCTGCCCTGGTCGAGCGCGGCGGTGATGATGTCGTTGCTGCCGGCGCACTCCACCTGAGGATCGTCACAACCGCGCTCGTCACTGCGCTGCATCACCCGGATGCTGACGCCGCGGCGTCTCGCTTCCTCGCACACCCTGCCCAGCAGGTGGCTGATGGCTCGATGGGAGAGCGCGGTCACAGCCACGCGCCGCGCCGGCCGGGCCATCACGTGGTCGAGGATCGCCACCGCCGCGGTGAACGTCTTGCCCGCGCCTGGAGGTCCCTGCACCGGGATGCATGTGCGATCGGCGTCGCCAACCGATCGCTGCGCCGCCTCCAGCACAGTCTCACCGCCACGGCGCAGCGGCTCGCCGTCGAGCACCCCGGCGATGCGAGGATGATGGCGCAGCAGAAGGTCGCGGACGGCGCGGAACGGGCCCGGCGCGTCGATGCCGTGGTCGCGGACCACGGCGCCGACGCGCAGCAGCGCGTCGCGGAGGACCGCCGTGCCGGGCGGCCCGCCGGGGATGAGCGCGGTCGGCATCGGCTCGCGCATGGTCCCGCGCTTGATCACCAGCATGCCGCGCGCGGGGTCGATGTCGTGGATGGAACCGACCCGGTGGGTGACCCAGTTGCCCGACCCGTCCTCATGGGTACGCGGATCCTCGACAGCGTCGCCGGCCTTGAGCTTGGTCTCCTGCACCGGGAAGGTGAATCGGTACAGCCGCGATCTGTCGACGACGCCGGCCTCGCCAACGAATACAAGGCCGCCCACGGACGCCGCGTCTTCGACGAGCTCATCGTCCGACGCGTCCCTGCGCGCGAAGTATTCCCACCAGGTTGGCTTGGCGTCACGCCGGTGCCAGTCGAGCAGAGAGGCGAGCAGGACCCTGGCGCGCTGCTCGGGCGTCTGCCCCTCCGGGTCGACACCGATGCCGTCGGTCAGCTGGGCGGCAAGAGCCTGGGTGGCTGCGCTGCCGTCGGCCACGGCCGCCGTTGCCGCGCCGTCGCTCAGCGGCGGTCGCGGCAACGGGCGGCCCAAGCGGCGCTCCAGCTCGGTCCGTCGCTGCTCCAGCCAGCCGCGCAGTCCCACCAGCGAGCGGCAGTCCTCCTCGTTGTAGACGCGGATCGCCTCGAGGATGGCGTCATCCCTGTCCTCGAGCCAGAGCTCGTACTGGACGATGCTGGCACCCGCGTCGGCGACCTGTCCCTGGCGGGCGCCCATGTAGAGCGGTTCCAGCTTCTTGATCGAGTACGACTCCACGCCGACTCGCACCCCCTGCCGGACGGTGCGGTAGAGGTCGACGAACACCCCGCCGCGCAGCAGCGTGTCGACCTCCTCCTCTCGGGTGGCGTACTGGCCCATCAGCCGCTTCATGGCGGCGGGCTCGTAGGCCGCGTAGTGGTAGACGTGTATTCCCGGGTGGCTCCGCCGCGCGGCCGTGACCATGTCGATGAAGCCTCCGAAGGCCTCCTTCTCCGCGGCGGGGTCGTGCGCCCACCACGCCCGGAAGGGGGCGGCGGGCGCGTCGCCCTCGACCCAGCCGAACAGGTATTCGCGGCCGAGGAGGCCGGCGAAGCGGTCGCCCTCCATGTCGAAGAAGATGTCCCCCGGCGATGGCGCTGGGAGCGAGGCGAGACCGCGGTGGGGGGCGTCGGGGTCAGGGTCGACGAGGCTCCACTCGATGGCGCCGGCGCGATCCGACTCAACCTGGAGGCGGGCCTGCTCGCGGAGTCCCGCGAGAACGGGGGCGCGCAGCTGGTCCACCTCGACACCGGCGGCGACGTTGGCGAGCGCGGTCCTGGTCCCGATGCCCGCGGCCACGAGGCGGGTGCGCTGGTCCTGCCGCATCCCCGCCACCAGTGAGAGGTGATCGCCGCGGCGCCACTCGCCGGCGCAGCGGTCCTTCCAGTCGCAGTAGTCGCAGAGAGCTACCGGCTCCGGGACGGTGGCCAGCAGGCCGCAGTCCACGGCATCCTCGAAGCGGGCGCGCACCGCCGCCAGGTAGGCGGAGATGTCCGCATAGAGGAAGGCCTCGACGCTGTCGTCGCCGAGCACGACGTGGAGCGATCTCGGCTCCACGCCCTGGAGCCGCGCCACCTGGCGCGTGTAGTCCCCGAGCTGGAGCAGGGTGTCGGCCTTGGTCCTTCGCGCCAGCTTGGTGTCGTGCGCCTCGTAGCTCCAGTCGCCGAGGCCGCTGGGCATGGGCACGCGGCGCAGGAAGTCGGCATGACCGCGCCAGCGGCCATCGAAGAAGCTGGCCTGGTAGATGAGATCCACGCCGTCACGCATCGCCGCCAGGGTCTCTGCCTCGGCGGCGTGGAGGCCGGCGAGGGTGCCCTCCGGGCGGGCGATCTCGACGGTGGTGCCGACCTCGGCCCGGAGCCGGTCCAGGTAGCGGGACTCATGGCGGTTGCCGTGCTTGCGCAGGACGTCGACGAACGGGTCGTCCCGGCGGGGACGGTCCAGCTCGCCTCGGGCGACCAGGCGGTCGAGGTGGGAGCGGTGCTCGCAGCCCGTGAACGCCATCAGGTCGGTGGGGCTGAGGACGAGCACTCCTTCGATGTCTTGCACGCCGACAATGGTGATCGGCCGGCGCGACAGCTGCCTGTCGTCCTCTTGGCAGACTCACAGGAAAGCGTCAGTAAGACGTAAGGCGGCGGGGGTAGGCTGTCAGCGATGAGGCAGTCCACGCCCGCCGACCGCGACCGCGCCCAGCGCCGGGTTCGGTCGATCACCATGGGCTCCGCCGCGGCGGCCGGCGTGCTGACGCTGGTCGGCGCCGCTGTCACAGCCGGAACGTTCGCCGGCCGCACCGTCGGAGCCACCCCGTCCACCAGCCCGTCAGCCGCACCCACCCTCGACCCCACCACAGGGCTGTTGCCCCCGCTCCAGGCGCCGACCGACAGCTCGGGGCTGGGTGGCTCGAGTGGCGGGTCGGCCAACCCCCCGATCGTCTCCGGCGGCTCGTAGGGCGTGCTCCGGGTGGAATGGCGCGCCCTGGGCACGACGGCGGTGGTCGCGGTCACCGACGACGATGCTCTCGAGGCGGCCCGTGACGCCGTCGCCGCCGAGATCGACGCCCTCGACCGTGCCTGCAGCCGCTTCCGCGCGGACTCCGACCTCTCTCTCCTCAACGCCGCCGGCGGGCGCCCGGTGATGGTCACCCCGCTGCTCGCCGAGGCGATCCGCGTCGCCCTGCGCGCGGCCCGGCTCACCGAGGGCGACGTCGACCCCACCGTGGGCGGCTCGATGGAGGCGATCGGCTACGACACCGACTTCTCGGCGATGGCGCTCGAGGGCGGGAGCGACGAGGCGCACTACCGGCCCGCCACCGGGTGGACCGGCGTGGTGATCACCGATTCCCCCGCCCTGGTGACGCTGCCTGCCGGGACCGTCCTCGACCTCGGCGCTACCGCCAAGGCCCTCGGCGCCGATCGCGCGGCGGCGGCGGCTCATGCCGTCACCGGCGCCGGCGTGCTGGTCGGCCTGGGCGGCGACATCGCGGTCGCCGGCCGGCCCCCGGCGCGGGGGTGGCCGATCCACGTCACCGACGACCATGCCGCCTCTCCCGAGGCGCCAGGGCAATCCATCACCCTGCACAGCGGCGGTTTGGCCACGTCCAGCTCGACAGTGCGTCACTGGCGACGGGGCGGCCTTCCCGTCCACCACATCGTCGACCCCCGCACCGGCGCCCCCTCACAGTCTCCGTACCGCACCGTCAGCGTGGCCGCCGCCACCTGCGTCGACGCCAACATCGCCAGCACCGCCGCCCTGGTGCGCGGGGCGCGGGCTGCCGACTGGCTGGAGTCGACCGGGCTTCCGGCGCGGCTGGTCACCCATGACGGCGTGGTGCTGCACCTCAATCACTGGCCGCTCACGGCGGAGCTGGCGGCGTGATCGCGGCCTCCGGGCCCACCGCACTCTGGTACACGGCACGCAGCACCGGGTACGTCAGCCTGCTGATGCTGACCGCCATCCTGGTGCTCGGCATCGTCACCGCGATGCGCTGGGACAGCCGCGATTGGCCGCGCTTTCTCAGCCAGGCGGTGCACCGCAATCTCTCCCTGCTGGTGCTCGTCTTCCTGGGCATCCACATCGTGACCTCGGTCGTCGATCCATTCGCGGGAATCGCGGTGCTCAACGCCGTGCTGCCGTTCACCGGCTCGTACCGCCCGCTCTGGATGGGCCTGGGCGTCCTCTCCATGGAGCTGCTCGTGGCGCTCACCATCACCAGCCTGCTCCGCCAGCGCATCGGCTTTGCGGCGTGGCGCTTCATCCACTGGGCCGCGTACGCGTGCTGGCCGCTGGCGGTTCTCCACACCCTGGGCACGGGCAGCGACGTCCGCTCGGGGTGGGCCGTGGCGCTCAGCCTGGGCTGCCTCGCCGCAGTGGTGATGGCCCTCGCCCGGCGGCTGATCAGCAGCCGCGCCGGGATCTCCGTGGTACGGCGCGCAGCCGCTCTGCTGGTCACCGCGGCGGCGACCGCCGCTCTGCTCGGCTTCGCCGCCGCCGGCCCGTTGCACAGCGGATGGGCCAAGGCGGCAGGCACCCCAGGCCGGCTCCTCGCCGTCGGCAGCACGCCCACCCCGGCGGCGACCCCCACCCCGGTCCCCGTCCCGCCATTGGCGACCGGGCTCAACGACCAGGTGACCGGCACAGTGGTGCAGAACAGCCGCACCGTCCAGGTCAACCTCACCGATGCGCGCGACTCCACCCTGCGCGTCATCATCGCCGTGGCCGGCAACTCTTCGACGGGTCGCCTGCTCATCACCAAGAGCGGCGCCACCGTCTGCGACACCACCGCGTCAGTGGTGCAGGACGTCACCGCCACCTGCGGCCAAACGGCTGTCGATGTCAGCCTCGCCCAGCAGGCGGACGGGACTGTCGCCGGGCAGCTGGTGACCAAGGCGGCCGGTCAGTGATCGCCCCGGCGGCGACGCTGCGACTCCTCGACGGTCCTCCGGCGGCGGCGGGCGCCGAGGGCCTGGCGGCACATCTCGCCCGGCTCGGCCCCAGGCCGCAGCACCGCGACGGCTCGTTGATCGATGTCATCGACGAGGCCGGGCTGCGCGGCCGGGGCGGGGCGGCCTACCCGTCCGCGCGCAAGTGGGCCGCCACTCGTCAGCGGTCCCGTGGCAACGCGGTGGTGGTGGCCAATGGTGCCGAGGTCGAGCCGCTCAGCGCCAAGGACCGGTTGCTGATGACCACCCGCCCACACCTGGTCCTCGACGGTCTCCTGCTCGCCGCCGAGGCGGTGGCCGCCGAGCGCGCGGTGCTGTACGTCTCGCAGGCCCACGACGACGCCATCGCCGCCATGAGTACGGCCATCGACGAGCGGCGCGCCGCCGGCGATCTCCCCCTCCCCGTCTCGGTGTCCCGTGCCCCGCACCGCTACGTCGCCGGGGAGGAGACGGCGGTGATCGCCCACCTCAACGGGAGCGCGGCGCGGCCCACCCTGGTGCCGCCACGCCCGTTCGAGAGAGGCGTGGACGGCCGCCCGACCCTGGTCAACAACGTGGAGACCCTCGCCCACGCGGCGCTGATCGCCCGCCACGGCGCTGAGCAGCATCGCGGTGCCGGCGCCGAGGGTGCGACCGGGACGGTCCTGGTCACCATGGCCGCGGCCATCCACTCGCCGGGCGTGTACGAGCTCCCCGGCGGCTCGACAGTGGCCCAGGCGGTCAGTGCCGGAGGGGGGGCCACCGCCTCGGTCGCCGCCCTCCTTATGGGCGGCTACTTCGGGCGCTGGGTGGCGGCCGACGACGCCTGGGACCTGCGTCTGGGCGTCGATATCCCCCTGGGGAGCGGCGCCATCGCCGTGTTCCCACACGGCCGGTGCGGGGTCTCCCAGACGGCGGCGATCATCGGATTCCTGGCGCGAGAGAGCGCGCGCCAGTGTGGCCCCTGCGAGCACGGCCTCGCCTCCCTGGCCGCCACCACCAACCAGCTCGCCTCCGGCAAGGCCAGGCCGCGCGACACCGAACGTCTCCAGCGCTGGATCGGCCAGATCGCCGGTCGGGGTGCCTGTCACCACCCCGACGGGGCCCTGGTGCTGCTCTCCAGCGCTCTGCGCGTCTTCGCCGGCGACGTGTCCACCCACCTCCGCAAGGGACGCTGCGACCGTGATCCGGCCGCCCTCCTGCCCGCCCCCGACTGGTCAGGGAATCGCCGGTGAGCCGGCTGCGGGTCAATCCCATCCTGTGCGACGGCTACGGCATGTGTGCGGAGCTGCTGCCAGAACGCATCACCCTCGACGACTGGGGCTACCCGATGCTCGACGGACGCCCGATGAACCCGCATCTCGTGGAGCTGGCTCGCAAGGCGGTGGCCGCCTGTCCCACGGCGGCGCTGCGGCTGGTCGCCGACACCGAGCCGACGCGCTGAACGGGGCAGTCCTCAGGCCTGGCTGCGCACCACCACCGGGCGGCCCAGGACGGAGTCGACCATCTCCAGGAAGTCGGTGACCTTGGCCGGCTTGGTGAGGTAGTCGACCGCACCGGCGTCGCGCAGCCTGCTCACCTGGCGCTCAGTGGCGTCGGCGCTGTAGATCACCACCGGGATGCCGGCGCTGCGCGGATCCTGGCGCAGGCGGGCCATGACCTCGTCGCCGTCGAGGTCGGGGAGATGGAGGTCGAGGATGATCAGGTCGGGCTGGTGCTCGCGCGCCAGCTCCACGGCCAGTCCGCCCTGCATGGCGGTCATCAGTCGCACGGACGGCCGCAGGGCGAAGATGGACTCGACCAGCGCGACGGTGGCGAGGTTGTCCTCCACGTACAGAACGGTGCGCTCGGCCGCGGCATCGCGGAGGACGGCCGGGCCCCTGGCCGGGATCACCGAGCCCGACTCAGTGGCGGTGGCGCGCTGCAGGCGGATAGTGAACGTCGACCCCTCCCCTGCGGCGCTGCGCACCTCCACCGTGCCGCCCATGGCGACGGCCAGCTGCCGCGATAGAGCCAGGCCGAGGCCGGTTCCCTGCACGTGGCTGCGCTCCGCACCGAGACGCTCGAAGGGCTGGAAGAGCCGGCCCAGCTCGGCCTCGCTGAGGCCAGGGCCGTCGTCGATGACCCCGATCTCCACGGTGTCGTCCCTGATCGCGGCGGCGACAACGACGTGACCGCCTTCCACGCCGTACTTGATGGCGTTGCTGAGCAGGTTGAGGAGCACCTGGATGAGGCGCTGGCGGTCGGCGCGCACGTGGATCTGAGCGGTTCCGTCGAGGCGCATGCTGATCCTGACGCTCCGCTCGTTGGCGGTCTGCGCCACCAGGCCGACGCATTCCTCGAGGATGGCTCGAACGTCGAGCGGCTGCAGTGAGATGGATTCCCGGCCGGCCTCGATGCGGGCGATGTCGAGGACGTCATTGACGAGGCTGAGCAGGTGGGAGCCGGCGCGCTGGATGGCCTCGATGGCCGTGAGCTGGTCGTCGCGGGGCTCGCGCATCTCCAGGAGGTCGCTGAACCCGAGCATCGCCGCCAGCGGCGTGCGCAGCTCGTGGCTCATCCGCGAGAGGTATTCGCTCTTGGCGTTGCTGGCCTGCTCAGCGGCGTCGCGGGCACGGCGCAGCTCCTCGGCGGCTCGCTTCTCGCTGCTGATGTCGCGGTTGATCTCGAGCACCGACAGCGGCTCGCCATCGCCGTCGCGCTGCACCGCCCAGCGGGCGCTGATCGGCAGGGTTCTCCCGTCCTTGGTCCTCTGCTCCAGCTCGCCCTCCCAGTGATCGTTCTCGAGCAGAGCGGCCACGATGGCGTCGTGCGTGGTCGGACCATGAGTCTGAAGCAGCTTCTGCGGGTCCTTGGCCATCGCCTCCGCGGGCTTGTACCCGTACAGCTCGGTGGCTGCCTTGTTCCAGTACTGGATGGCCCGGGTCGCGTAGTCCCAGCTCAGGACGGCGTCGTACGCGAGGTCGAGCAGCTCCGCGTTGCGGCGCACGCCGACCACCAGGTGAACGCGATCCATGGCGACGGTGATCGACACCGCATACTGGCCGAGGCGAGCCAGCTCCTCGTCCCCGAACAGAGGGGTGAATGGGCCGCCGAGCACGGCCAGATAGCCGTTGCCCGCCTCGGTGTGCAGCCCCACCACCGCGGCCGGGCCCATCGAGCTGGTGAAGGACAGACTTGCCGCCTCGCGCCTGCTCTCCAGCTCGCCATACAGCGCCTCGCCGGCAGCGGCGCTGATCCCGGACACCGCCAGGATGCGATCGTCGAGAGCGAGCAGGGCGCCGCCGCCGCCGAGCAGCCGCGCCGCCCACTCCAGCGCGCGCTCCGCCAGCGTCACCTCATCGGGCGAGTACAGCAGCAGGTTGTTGATGGCGTGGCGGAGCTGAACCTCCTCGCGTTCACGCCAGATCCGGCGCAGCCATCCCGGCGGGGACAGCGACGCTGCCAGCAGCGGCATGCTGAGCAGAACGACGCCCTCCACCGCCACCTCCACAGTTGCGTTCTGCGCCCCGACTGCTCCAACGACGGTGCCGAGCAGGGCGATGATGATCCCGGTGAAGCCCGCGTTCAGGGAGCGCAGCCGGGCGCGCTGCACCGTGGGCAGGGCACCCGACACCCGCCAGAGACGCAGGATGGACGCTCCCACCACCACGCACCAGCCCAGAAGCAGGGCGATGTCGACTGACAGCGCGGGTCCGGTGGGCCTGGTCACCGTGCTGTTGAGGTTGACGGCGATGGCGCCGCCGGTGATCGCCGCGACCACCAATGACGTGATCCTCAGCGTCCACCTCCCGACCGGGATGAGGCTGTGTCGGAAGAGCAGAAAGGCGTACGCCGAGGCCATGAACAGGGCGATGCTCACCGCCGCCAGCACCACGCGAGCGCTGCCGGACAGCTGCGTGATCCGGCCCAGGATGCCGAGGATGCCGAGGATGCCCACCGCCAGCGCCAGATACCCTCGGCTGCGGTCCCTGTGCCTGAGCCAGTCGCGGAAGGTCAGAGCGCCGAGCAGGACCAGTGACGCTGCCACCGACCACTGCAGTGCCGCGAGTGCCTGGCTCACAAGCGCGAGTATGACGACAGGTACGCGGTGTGACCGCGGTCCGTTGCCGATCCTTCACCAGCTTCAAGTTCCGTCGCGAAACGACAGCGGCGCGCCAGGCGCGCCGAGGGGTCGGGGTGAGCATGGTCGGATTTATTCCGACCGTGCGAGGGGCGGGGATCTGCCCCGCCCTTGTAAGAATGCGCCGCGTGCCCCATTACTTCGACCGCCACCCGCAGGCACCGTCGCGGCCACGCCAGGTGATGCTCAGGCTGCCCGATGTGAGCGCGGAGCTGCAGAGCGATGCCGGCGTGTTCGGACACCGAGCGGTGGACAGCGGCACCCTCTTCCTGCTCCGCCGCGCCCCGCCGCCGCCTCCGACGGGCGACATCCTCGACCTCGGCAGTGGCTACGGGCCGATCGCGGTGGCGCTGGCGCTGCGCGCACCCCAGGCGCGGGTGTGGGCGGTCGACGTCAACCGGCGCGCGCTGGACCTGACCTCACACAACGCCGCCGCCGCGGGGGCCACCAACGTGGTCGCCGCCGCTCCGGAGGATGTCCCCAGCGCGGTGCGGTTTGACGCCATCTACAGCAATCCGCCGGTGCGCATCGGATTGACCCTGCTGCATCCGCTGGTGACCGGCTGGCTCGACCGGCTCAATCCCGACGCGGCTGCCCACCTCGTCGTGCACCGCCATCTCGGGTCCGACTCTCTGGCGCGGTGGCTTGCCGGGGAGGGTTTCCCGGTACAGCGGCTGGCCTCCCACGACGGCTTCCGCATCCTCCGCGTGCAGCCGCGACCAGCCCTGGGGGATGATCGCTGAATGGTCCTGCCTTCGCTCAACGCCGCCCTCGGGGTGATCCGCATCGACATCGATCCGGTGATTCACCTCGGTGGGCTCGCAATTCACTGGTACGGCGTGATGTACGCGATCGCATTCCTGGTGGCCTTCCGCTATGGAGTTCTCCCCCACGTCGAAGCGCACGGCGTCAGCCGGTCCACGGCCGAGCGAGCCCTGATCTGGACGATCATCTTCGGACTGCTCGGCGCGCGCCTCTACTACGTCGTGCAGCAGCCCAACCTCGGTGACTACCTGCACAATCCGATTCGAATCATCGCGGTGTGGGAGGGGGGGATGGCCTTCTTCGGCGCCATCATCGGAGGCTTGACCACGGTCGCCGTGTTCTCCTGGCGAAACCGCATCTCGACCTGGCTGATGTGGGACGCGGCGGTGATCTTCGCGGTGGTAGGCCAGCCCATCGGGCGGATCGGCAACATCATCAACGGTGACATCCTCGGGCCCCTGAGCAACCTGCCGTGGGCGACGGGGTACGCCAACACTCACGCGGTTCTCCAGCAGGGATTCCACCTGGTCAGCGATCCAGGAGGGCCCTGGTATTACCAGCCTGCGGCGGCGTATGAGGCACTCGGCACCATCCTCATCGGGGTCACCCTCTTCGCACTGCGCCGCCGCGGCGTCCGCAACGGAGCTCTCGCCGTCGCCTACCTGCCGCTGTACGCGATCAGCCAGCTCATCCTCTTTCAGTTCCGCAGCAGTGAACCGGTGATCGGGCTCGGTCTGCACCAGGCACAGTGGACAGCGCTGGTCATCCTGCTGGTGGTGACGCCGCTCGTCTTCCTGGCGTGGCGGCGAGGCCTCGACACCGTGGCGGCGGCGACGTGATCTGCAATCCCGCCAATCCCGGGCCGGTGCCCGGGCTCGTCTACGCCGCGTTCAGCATCCTCGAGCTGCTGGTGTTCGCCCGAGTCATGCTCTCCTGGCTGCCGATCAGTCCCTGGAACCCGATCGCACGCTGGTTGCGCCGCATCGTCGATCCCATCCTCCGCCCCTTCCGCCGCGTGCTCCCCAGCTTGGGCGGCATCGACTTCTCGCCACTGCTCTGCCTTGCGGTCCTCTACGTGCTGCAGTCGGTGGTCAACACCCTGCTGCTGTCCTGTGGGATCTCGCCGGTCAACGCGATCCTCAGCGTGGTGCGCCAGGTGGCCCTGGGCATCGTCATCTTCTTCTGCATCGTGCTCTTCGTCCGTCTGCTGTTCTCGTTCTTCCACGCCGACCCCTGGCATCCCATCGTGCTCATGGTGCGGCGTTTCACCGACCCGCTGGTGCGACCGTTCGCCTCGGTGGTACCCCGCGGCGCCGCCATCGACGGCGGTGCGGCGATAGCGTTCCTTGCGTTCCTGGTGCTCTTCTTCGTGGGCCGGGCGCTCTTCGACGCGGCGGGGATTTATTAACAGACCTCAGCCGCGCCGGCCTGCGCCCCACACCTCTCGTTCGGGAGCTCGCTCGCGCCTGGTCTCGAGGCGGTACGCGCCTCCGCCGAGCAGTGCCTCGACGGTGCGCTCCAAACCGGGGCCGGGTTCCACGGTGAAGCCGTCGTCCAGCGCGATGTCGTCGATCGACTCGGCGCTCTCCACGTGGATGACCACCGGGGCGTCACCGCGGTGCTCGGCGATCGCCTGGTGCAACGGCCCGACGAGATGGTGCTGGTCAGGGGCGAGGCGGAAGTGCACTGTGCTGTTGCGCCGCCAGGCCACCAGGCGCGGGTCGTCGATGGCAAAGATAGCGTCGGCTCGGATCTTGGCGGGCTCGCTGTCGCGCTCCTCGTCGTCGGCGCCGTTGGAGGACCCCCGTCCGATCTCGACCTTGCCGCGGATGATGACCACCGCGTCGGGGCGAAGCAGCTCGGCCACCTCCTCGAAGACCCGGTTGAAGACCACCACCTCGCACGCCCCGGTCAGGTCCTCGATCTGCAGAAAGGCCATGCGCTGCCCGGTGGTGCTCTTGCGGGGCACGAACGCGCGCACGTCGCGAACGCAGCCGCCCACCTGCACGATCAGGCCGTCCAGGTGCGCCCCCAGCTCGTTGATGGAGGTGTCGACGCGCTCCTGGAGCGCGGCGGCGATGCGCCGCAGAGGATGGTCGCTGAGGTACATGCCGAGCAGGTCGCGCTCCCACGCCAGCCACGAGTCGTCGCCCCGCTCGGGAGCGCCGCCGTCACCGCCGCCGGCGAGCACGGGATAGGGGATCAGGGTTCCCAAGATGTCGACGGCGTCGCCGAAGAGCGAGGTCTGCCCGAGGTCACGCTCCCGTCGCACCGCCGCGGCATGGTCCATGGCCGAGTCGAGCTGACGGAGCAGGGCGTGACGGTCACCGAGCGAATCGAGTGCGCCACATTGGATGAGCGATTCGAGCACGCGCCTGTTGAGGTCACGGCTCTCGACGCGCATGCAGAGGTCGAGAAGACTTTCGAAGGGTCCGTCCTGGTCGCGCGCGGCGATGACTGCCTCGGTGACGCTGTTGCCGACATTCTTGACGTGCTGCAGTCCGAAGAGGATCTCGCCGATGCCCCTCTCCCCCACCGTGAAGCCGGCGCCGCTGCGGTTGATGTCGGGCTTGTGCACCACGAGCCCGTGCGCGTGCGCGTCGAGGATGGTCTGCTTCAGCTTCTCGAAGTCACCGCCGCGGCTGTTGAGCAGCGCGGCCATGAACTCGAGCGCGTGGTTGGCCTTGAGGTACGCGGTCTGGTACGAGATCAGCGCATAGGCGACGCTGTGCGCCTTGTTGAACCCGTAGCCGGCGAAGTGCGCCATGAGCTCGAACAGCTCCGCGCCGCGGGCGGCGTCGATGCCGTGGACCGCCGCGCCGGCGAGGAACTTCTCGCGCTGCTTGGCCATCTTCGCCTTGTCCTTCTTGCCCATGGCTCCACGCAGCACGTCCGCCTCGCCGAGGGTGAAGTCCGCGACCGCCTGCGCGATCTTCATCACCTGGTCCTGGTAGACGATGGTGCCGAGCGTCTCCGCGAGGACCGGCTCGAGAAGCTCCTGGAGCCCCGCCGGGTATTCCACCTGCAGCTCGCCGCGCTTGCGCTTGATGTACATGTCGGTGGCGCCACCCTCGATCGGTCCCGGACGGTTGAGGGCGCCCGCCAGGCCGACGTCCTCCAGCGAACGCGGCTGCATGTCGATGAGGATGCGCTTGGCGAAGGTGGCCTCCAGCTGGAACACGCCGTGCGTGTCGGCCTTGCAGAGCAGCGCGTACGTCGCCGGGTCGTCGAGGGGGATCTCGTCGATATCGATGCGCGTCCCTGTGAACTGCTCGATCGTCTGCAACGCCTCCTCGATCACCGTGAGGTTGGTGAGCCCGAGGAGGTCGATCTTGAGCAGGCCAACCCTTGAGACCCCGTCCATGTCGAACATGGTCACCGCGGAGGTCCGGTCGCCCGTCGTCGAGCGCTGCAGCGGCACGATGTTGGTGAGCGGCTCGGCGCCGATGACCACGCCCGCGGCGTGCGTCGAGGCGTTGCGGCAGATGCCCTCGAGGCGGCGCGCGATGTCGATGACCTGCTTCGCCCAGCCCTCGCTGTCGTACAGGCTGGCCAGCTCCCTGCTGTCCTTGAGCGCCTTGTCGAGGGTGATCTTCACGCTCAACGGCACCAGCTTGGCCAGCCGATCGACGTCGGGTAGGGGCACGTTGAGGGCGCGGCCCACGTCGCGGATGGCGGCGCGTGCCGCCATGGTCCCGAAGGTGATGATCTGCGCGACGTGGTCCTCGCCGTATTTGCCCTGCACGTATTGCAGCACGCGGTCGCGACGACGGTCGTCGAAGTCGATGTCGATGTCGGGCATCTCGACTCGCTCACTGTTGAGGAAGCGCTCGAAGATGAGTCCGTATTTGAGCGGGCAGATGTTGGTGATGCGCAGCACGTATGCCACCAATGAGCCGGCCGAGCTGCCACGCCCGGGCCCGACCACGACCCCGTCGCAGCGCGCCGCTCGGATCAGGTCCCAGACGATCAGGAAGTAGGGCGCGAAGCCGGTGGTCTCGATGACGTCGAGCTCCATCGCCAGGCGCGCACGCGCCTCGGTGGTGATGTCCTCGCCGTAGCGCTCGCGGAGGCCGGCGTCGCAGAGCTCACGCAGATAGGTCTCCGCGGTGTGCCCGAGCGGAATCGGCGAGTAGGCCGGCAGCAGATTGCCGCCGAGCCTCAGCTCGAGGTTGCACAGGTCGGCGACAGCGAGGGTGTTGCGCACCGCCTCGCCGTAGGCTGCGAAACGGTCGCGCATCTCTGCCCCTGTGGTGACCGAGAAATGCGGTCCCGCAAAGCGGAAGCGCCTCTCGTCCTCGCGGCGCGCCTGGGTCTGGATGCAGAGCAGGATGTCGTGCGCCTCGGCATCGTCGACGCCGATGTAATGCGCGTCGTTGGTGGCCACCAGGGGCAGGCCGGTGCGCCGGGCGATCTCCTGCAGCCCGCCACGAATCGCCTCCTCCTCGGCGATCGCGTGGTCCATGATCTCCAGGAAATACCCGTCGCGCCCGAACATCTCCATGTGCTGGCGCGCGACGCTCTCGGCCGCGTCCATGTCACCGCTGAGGATGGCCCGGGGAAGCTCCCCGCCGATGCACGCCGACAGGCAGATCAGTCCCTCGGCGTGCTCCCCGAGCAGGTCCTTGTCGATGCGCGGCTTGTAGTAGTAGCCCTCGAGATGTGACTTGCTGACCAGCTGGATGAGATTGCGGTAGCCGGTCTCGTTGCGCGCCAGCAGGATGAGATGGTTGGGATCGCGGTCGGCGCGTCCCTCCTTGTCGTGGCGCGAACGCGGCGCCATGTACATCTCGCAGCCGATGATCGGCTTGACCCCCGCCGCCTTCGCCGCCGTGTAGAACTTGACAGCGCCGTACAGCGCGCCGTGGTCGGTGACCGCCAGCGCCGGCTGTCCGTGGCTCTTGGCGGTCGCCACCAGGTCGGCGATGCGCGCCGCCCCGTCGAGCAGCGAGTACTCGGTGTGGG